>JAHBWE010000008.1:0-300000 GCA_019637155.1 Labilithrix sp.
CATCGGCTGCGCCGCGGCGGCACGCGGCGGCGGCGCTCCGCCGAAGCTCATCGGCTGCGCCGCGGGGGCGCGAACGGTGTCGAGCTCGAGGACCTGCCGCATCCGCGCGAGCGCGCGCGACACGCGCATGCGGACGGTGCCCTCTCGAAGCCCGAACGCGTGCGCGAGCTCGTCGTAGTCGAGGCCGTTCTTGAAGCGGAGGACGACGAGCGCGCGATCGCCCTCGGCGAGCGCGTCGAGCGCCCGGAGGACGAGCGATCGATCCGCGAGCCACTCGCTCCCGAACGCGGTCGTGTCGGGATGCTCGTCGGGATCGGGCGCGCCTTCGTCGAGCGTGCCGCCCCACGGGTCACGCTTCCGCGCGCGCAGGTAGTCGATGCAACGGTTCCGCGCGATCGAGAGGAGCCACGTCCGCGGCGCGGCGTCGCCGCGGTACGAAGCGAGCCCGCGGATCGCGTCCCCGAAGACGTCCTGCGTGAGGTCCTCCGCGGCGGAGCGATCGCGCACCATCGCGACGCACGTCGCGAGCACGTCCGAGCCGTACGCGACGACGAGCGACGACGCCGCGCGGCGGAGGTTCCCGGCCTTGATGTGCTGCTCGAGCTCGGACGAAGACACGACGCCGAGGATACGACGAACGGCGCCCGTGATCTGTCACACGGCCCTCGACGATTTTTCGCAAACGCCGGTAACGACGCGACTCTTTCACCATCGCACGGAGACCGTGTGACGGCGCGCGGAGGTCGTTCGTCCCATCGGCATGACCCTCCAAGACACCCTCGCGCTCGGCGACGGCCTGACCGTCTCGTTCCTCCGCACGCTCCGCATCCCCGACGACGGCAAGACCTACCCGCTCCCGCCCGGCCTCGGTCGCTTCCCGATCCGGCGCGTCGACGACTACGCCTCGAAGGTGCCGGCCGAGTGGCGCGAGCACGGCGGCGTCTTCCTCCCGATGTACCAGCGCGAGGCGATGTGGATCTCGTTCGCGGGCGAGCACTGGAAGCCGCGCGCGGTGAAGGTCGGCCTCGGCAAGGTGTGCGCGCTCACCGGCGAGCGATGGAAGGACGGGCTCTCGTCGCGTCCGCAGAACTACCTCGTGACGCCGCCGCAGCCGTGGCTCGACGGCATCGCGGTGAAGAAGGGGATCATCCGCCAGTTCGTCGCGATGCCGCTCGGCCTCGGCTACACGGTCGAAGGTCAGGTCACCGGCGACGAGTCGGTCGGCGGCCTCCAGCTCCAGGTCTTCGAGCCTAAGCCGGGCCGCTTCCCGAACGAGCCGCCGGAGCGGCTCTGGCGCGCCGGCTTCGGCGGCGCCCCGTGCATGCCGATGTGCGCGGCCCCGGCGCCGGGCGGGGCGATGGGGCTCGCCGCCGGCGGACGCATGAAGCAGAGCATCTACCCCGATCCGCACGGCATCGACGCGTGGGACCCGGCGCGGACGTCCCGCGTCTTCGTCCACATCGTGAGCTCCGAGCTCTGGCGCGAGATCACGGGCGAGGAGCCGCCGGCGTCGCCGATCACGGCGCGCGACTACGCGCAGCACGGCCTCCCGTGGTTCGAGCTCTACGACGAAGCGCGCGGCGCGATCGCAGGCAGCGATCGCCTCGCCGGGATCAAGAGCGTGAAGGAGATGGACATGGAGAAGAGCAAGCTCCCGCTCCAGGACGACGCGCCGGTGAACGTCGGCCCCGTCACGAAGCTGTGGAACGCCCTCGGCCACGCGGTCGGCGTCCGCGACGGCAAGTGGTGAGCGCGCCTTCGATCCTTCTGCTCCTCATCGTGGGGGCGCGCCGCAGTTGGGGCACGACGGGGTCTGCCGGACGAGGAAGCGCGAGCGACAGTACGAGCACGTCATCGGCTCGGAGCCGGAGAGCGACGGGGGCGCGCCGGGAGGAGGGAGCGGCGCCGGGTCGACACGCGCGATCCCGAAGGCGACCTGACCGAGCAGCCATGCTCCCCGCGCGACCCGGTCGAAGACGCCTGCCCCGAGCTGGTGCAAGCCGTCGGACCACATGAGGAACAGAGAGCCTCCGTCGCGAACGAGGAGCCGCGAGATGCGGTCGCCGACCATGCACGCAGCGAGGTTCTGCCGAACCTCGGGGGGCAACGCGTCGTAGATCGCGAGCACGCGCGGGAGCTCGGCGCTCGTCGCTTCGACGAAGTACCCTCGCCCGAAGAAGACCTTCTCCTTCTCCTTCGCTCCTCGATCTTCCCAGGCGCTCGCGTTCGCTCCGCTGAAGGCTCCCGCCTTGGGGATCGCGTCCTCGTCGAAGCACAGGTGGATCGTGGTCGCGGTCGGGTTGGGCGCCCGCATCTCCCACTCGAAGAGCGCGAAGTTGGTGTCGATCTTCCCGCGCACGGGCGCGCCGTGCCAGGTGCCGCGCATCTCGACCTCGGCGTCGGCGCCGCGCTCGACGATCTCGTGCCCTTGCAGGTACTGCCTGCCGATGGCGTCGAGGAACGCGCGCGCCATCGACAGCTTCGCCGGGTCGGCCTCGTCGAGGGCGTAGAGCTGTTGGACGTGCTGCTCCCAGGACATCGCCTTCTCCAAAATCTCCGCGAGCAGTCTAGCAGACCTGCGAGGACGTCGACCCGTGACGCCTCACGTGCCCCTCGACGGCCGGCGCGGCGCTCGCTGCGGCGCTCGGCGCGGCGTCGGGTGCGGCGCCCGGCGCGTTCGTCTTCTCCTGACACGCGACGACGGTGAGGCGAGAACGAGCGCGTATCTTTTCATCATCCGCGCGCGATACTACATGCCATGTCCCGCGTCCGCCTCGCCTCGCTGATCGCCCTCGTCGCTCTCGCCGGCTGCAGCAAGAAGGCGACCGGCCCCGGCAACCAGGTGCCGGGGCAGCCGGTCGAGACGAAGGCGGCGAACGCGCCCGAGCAGCGAGCCGCGTTCGCGGGGCAGACGCGCGCGCCCTTCCGCGGCGCCGGGGTCGCGTTCGACGTGCGCGTCGTCGCGCGCGGCCTCCATCATCCGTGGTCGGTCGCGTTCCTCCCCGATCGGCGCATGCTCGTCACCGAGCGCCGCGGGCGCCTCCTCTTGATCGGGACCGACGGCGCGAAGTCGGAGGCGCTCGCGGGCGTGCCGAAGGTGATGGCGGAGGATCAGGGCGGCCTCCTCGACGTCGCGGTCGCGCCGACGTTCGCCGAGGACGGCGTCGTCTACCTCACGTTCTCGGAGCCGCGCGAGGGAGGAAACGGGACCGCGCTCGCGCGCGCGAAGCTGCTCCTCGACGGTACGCCGCGGCTCGACGGCGCGCAGATCGTCTGGCGCATGACGCCGACGCTCGAGTCGACGAAGCACTTCGGCGCGCGCATCGTGTTCGCGCCCGACGGGAACCTCTTCGTCACCCTCGGCGAGCGATCGATCCTCGAAGGCCGGCGCCAGGCGCAGCGCCTCGACAGCGCCTTCGGCAAGGTCGTCCGCCTCCGCCCGGACGGGAGCGCGCCGCCGGACAACCCGTTCGTCGGACGCGCCGGCGCGCTGCCGGAGATCTGGTCGATCGGGCATCGGAACATCCAGGCCGCCGCGCTCCACCCGCAGACGAAGGAGCTCTGGGTCGTCGAGCACGGCGCGCGCGGCGGCGACGAGGTCAACGTCGCGCGCAAAGGAAAGGACTACGGCTGGCCGACGATCGCGTACGGCATCGAGTACGGTGGCGGGAAGATCGGCGAGGGCATCACGCAGAAGGAAGGGATGGAGCAGCCGGTCTACTACTGGGATCCGATCATCGCGCCGTCGGGCGCCGCCTTCTACGACGGCGCCGCGTTCCCGGCGTGGAGAGGCAGCTTGTTCGTCGGCGCCCTCGCGGGCAAGCACCTCGCGCGCCTCTCGCTCGAGGGCGATCGCGTCGTCGGCGAAGAGCGGCTCCTCGTCGATCGCGCGCGCGTCCGCGACGTCCGCGTCGGCCCGAGCGGCACGCTCTTCGTCCTCACCGACGCCGAGGACGGCGAGCTGCTCGAGCTGGTCGCGAAGTAGCTATTCGTCGAGGAGCGCGCGGATCGCGGCCTCGGCCTCGGCGGCCGCCTCGATCCAGAACATGTGACCGATCCCTTCGAGCATCACGAGGCGCGCGCCGGGGATCGCGTCCGCGAGGAGCCGCGCGTTCCCGGGCGGGATCACGCGATCGAGATCGCCGGTGAGCACCAGCGTCGGCGCGCGGATGCCCGGGAGGCGCGCCGCCGCGTCGTGGCTCGCGACCGCGGCGAGCTGTCCTTGGAAGCCCGCCGGCGTCATCCGGTTCGCGAGCCCGTACGTCACGAGCTCCTCGAAGACGTCCGCGCTCGCCGCGAGGAAACGCGGGCTGAAGTTGAGCGCGAGGAGGCGGCGCACCGTCGCCTCCGCGCCGCCCTTCCCGACGTTCGCGAAGGAGGCGAGGACGTCGGGCCCCGGGAGGATCGCCCCGCGTCCGCCCGGCGTCGTGCAGGCGAGGACCAGCTTCGCGACGCGATCGGGCGCGCGCAGCGCAAGCTCCTGCGCGATCATCCCGCCCATGCTCACGCCGAGGACGCTCGCCTCCGCGACGCCGAGCTGATCGAGGAGCGCGAGCGCGTCGCCCGCCATCTGCGCGGTCGAATACGGACCGGCCGGCGCCGACGTCTCGCCCGCGCCGCGGTTGTCGAACGTGACGACGCGGTAGCGGTCCTCGAAGCGCGCCGGGAACCCGCGCCAGTGTCCGGACGTCCCGCTGAGCCCCATGATCGCGAGGAGCACCGGCGCGTCGTCCCTCCCGCGCGACTCGTAGGCGAGCTCGAGATCCCCGATGACGACCTTGGGCATCGCTCGTCCTACCGCGCCGGGAGGGCCGTCGACGGCGGCGGCGGCGGCGTGGCGGCGGCGGACGGTCCGGAGAGCTGCGGCAGGTTGAAGGGGTTGGGCGCGGCGAGGATCATGTTCCCGCGCGCGCCGGCCTCGCGGTAGATCTCGGGCAGGCGGAGCACGAGCTCGTACTGCACGTAGGCCGGGTTCTTCGCGAGCGCGGCGCCGACCTTCTCGATCTTCACGACCGCGACCTCGGCCTCCTGCTCCGCGAGCTTGCGGCGGATCGTCATCGTCTCCACCTCGGCGGTGACGCGCTCGCGCTCCGCGATCGACTTGTCGCGCATGACCGCCTGCGCCGCGCGCTCCAGGTTCGCGGTGTCGAGCGCCTGCGGGAACTGGAGGTGAGAGATGTTCACCTCGTAGACCTTCACCAGCTTCTTCTCGCGCGTCGCCATGATCTCGTTGAAGCGCCGCTTCACCCCGTCGGCGACGGCGGCCTGCTTCTCGTTCAGCTCGTTCGCGCGGAGCGGCGACACGAACTCGCGCGCCGCCTCGCCGATCGCGGGCTGCACGTAGGTGTCGTAGACGCGCCGCGCGCTCACGGTGTCCTCCTGATCGGGACGCAGGTTCGTGATGAGCTGCTGGACTCCTTCGTCCGAGCAATCGGCGCTGAAGCGCACGACGATGTCGAACCCGAAGTGCACGCCGTCGTGGGTGAGGGTGTCGAGCGACTCGCGGACGGTGGTGGTGGAGCAGTCGACGATGCGGAGCTCGTTGTACAGACCGAGGAAGTGCGTGCCGGGATCGAGCACCGGTCCGCTGATGCCGTCGCCGCCGGTGTAGAGCGCGAAGAGACCGGTCCGGGAGAACTTCCGCCCGCGATGGGCCTGCGGGATGTCCATCGTCGCGCAGCCGGACGCCGCGACGCACAAGAGCAGCAACGAGATGAGTGAACGAATGCGCATGATTCCGTCGTAGCCGAAAAACCGCTGCCCGCGTGCGGTATGCTCCGCGCATGGTGCTGCTGCCCGAGATCGAGGCCCTCGACCTCCGGCCCGACGAGACCGTCGTCGCGGAGTGGCTCGTCGACCACACCCAGGGCGGCGCGCCGAAGCACGGGCAGCTGACGCTGACCAACCAGCGCCTCGCCTTCCAGCCGGTGAAGCTCGGCGTCGCCGTCCACGCCGCGCTGCTGGTCTCCGGCGCGCCGGCGAGCGGCGGCGATCCGTGGGCGACCTGGCTCCTCGACGTCGCGAAGGTCGTCGAGGAGCCGGAGACGGAGCGGCTCGGGGAGAAGGGGCGTCCGCTCGTCATCGAGCAGCGGTTCGGCCTCGACGACGAAGCCTTCTTCGTCATCGGCGGCACCGGCGAGGCCGCGTCCGCGATCCGGGACGCGATCGCGAAGGTGGTCCCCGGCGCCGAGCCCGCGCACGAGCGCTGGAGCGTCGACGCCGACTGGGTGCAGGGGGTGCTCGCGGTCGGCGGGAGGCTCGCGCAGATCGGGACGTCGCTCGTCTTCTTCCCGAGCAGCTTCGAGAAGGCGATGGACACGATCCTCTCCGCGCTCGGGCGCGACACGC
The DNA here is from genome assembly GCA_019637155.1 of Labilithrix sp. Classification (NCBI taxonomy): domain Bacteria; kingdom Pseudomonadati; phylum Myxococcota; order Polyangiales; family Labilitrichaceae; genus Labilithrix; species Labilithrix sp. The sequence goes on from JAHBWE010000008.1 coordinate 6,349, forward strand.
CGCCGGAGGTCCGCGCGATCCCGCTCGCCGACGTCGCGGCGATGGCGAAGCTGGAGGGAGAGCTGAGCATCGAGAACGCCCTCGCGGGCGGCCTCCGCGATCGCCTCGAGCTCCGGCGCAAGAGCGGCGGCGCGGAGCAGTTCGTCGTCGGCGACATCGAGAAGGTCATGAAGCGCATCGAGCGCTGCATCGCCGAGTGATACGTTCGAGGCATGTGGCTCCTCTTCGGCAAGAAGGTCACGACCGAGCGCGTCCCGAACGGCAAGCGCGTCGAGCGGCATTGTTCGGCTTGCCAAGACCGCATCGGCCCGTAGCGACGAGGGGACGCTCAGCGGACCGCGAGCACGAGGTCGACGATCCCCGCCTTCGGATCCCGATGAGCTCACGCCCGGCGCGCTTCGTACACGAGCATGCGCGCGCCGCCTTCGACGTGCTCGCCGACCTGCTTCATGCCGACGTGCTCGAGGAGGCGCTTCGAGGCGCGATGCCAGTCCGTCGTCGTCGCGCGCACGCTCGAGCACTCGGGCTGCGCGAGGGCCCACGCGATGCACTCGGCGAGCGCCTCGCGCGCGTAGCCCTTCCCCTGGCTCGCGTCCTCCACGCCGAACGCGACCTCGGCGACCCCGTCGGGGCCGGGCCGGCCGTGAAACACGACGCTGCCGACGACGCGCGCGGGCGCCTCGCGCGTGACCATCAAGCGATCGCCCCAGAGCCGCGTGTCGGGCGCGGCCACGATCGCGTCGAGCGACGCCGAGAACGCCTGCTCGACGAGCGCGCGGCTCGGCCACGTCCACGGCAGCTCGGCGCCGACGAGCGCCTCGAGCTCCGGGCGCGGCCGCCCTTCGAGGAGCGCGCGCACCACGGCGAGAGAGAAGGGTCGAAGCTCGAGGCGCGCCGTCGTCAGGGCCGCGGAGGACATCGCCCCATCGTACGCGCATGTCGCGCACGCGCGCAGTACGATGTCGGTCCGGAAGCGGTCATGATCAAGCGCGACTATCTCGAGGCCCTCATCGAACAGCTCACCGCCGCCGTCGAGCGGGCGCTCGGGCACGTCGGCTCCAAGCGCCCCGACGACGCGCGTCGCGAGATCGACGCGGCGTACCAGCAGGTCGGTCTCTCCGCCCTCGTCGTCGATCGCCTCGACGCAGCGTCGGTCCGCATGATGGCGGGCGACAAGGTCGAGGCGCTCGTGCACCTCCTCGAGGCCGACGCGCGTGTCTCCTCGCTCCTCGGCGACGAAGCGCGCGCGAGGCGCCGGGCCGCGCTGTGCGCCGCGCTCCGTCGCATGGTCGAGTGATCCTCGACCGGTGACAGGTGAGGGCGCGAGGACGCTGCCGGCGCTCGAGCTGGACCACGAAACGCACGTGATCCGCGCTTGGCCTGCCGCTTGCTCTCGCGCGCGAGGAATGACGCTCACGACCACGGTGCGGACGCGGCGACGCTGGCTCCTCCTGCTCCTCGCGCTCGGGTCGACGGTCGGTCTCCTCGCCGGCGTGGTCTGGACGCTCACGTTGCTCGGCGAGTCGCTCGCGACGGTGCTCGTCCTCCTCGCGTACCTCGGCGCGCACGCCGCGGGGCTGCGCGCCTGGTACGGCTCGCTCCGCGAGCGGCGGGGCGTCGTCGGCGCGAGCGCGGACGAGCTCACCCTCGACGGCCGGAGGCTCCTCCGGCGCGAGGACATAGGCCACGCCTTCGTCTTGAAGGACGGCGGGCGAACGTTCGTGCGCTTCGGGAGGCTGCTCCAGCCGATCGACGTCGAGGTCGACGACGACGGCGCGGCGCTGTTCGAGGTGCTCCGCCTCGACCCGAAGCAGTCGCTCGCGAGGCAGGCGCTGGGCTTCCGGAGCTGGCGCCGATCGCTCGCGGTCGGGGCGCTCAACACCGCGGGCCCGATCGGAGCCCTCGTCGCCCTCGGCGCCCTCGCCTTCCGCGCGCACGTCGTCCCGATCGGGTGGCTCGGCGTCGCCGCGGTGCTGACGTACGGGTGGATGATCGCCGCCGCGCTGCACGAGATCGTGACGCTCGAGGTGGGCAGCGACGGGATCACGATCCGTCACTGGATCGGGCGGAGGCGCTTCATCCCGTTCTCCGCGGTGGAGGGCGCGGCGCTCCGAAACGCGGACCTCGAGATCCGCCTGCGGAGCGGCGAGGTCGTCACGATGCACAGCGCGGCGGCGCGCAAGAACCGCCGCGGCGGCGCGCTCCTCAAGGACGGGCACAAGGCGCCCGACGCGCTGCTCGAACGGATCGAGACGCAGCTCGCCGCGCACCGCGCCTCGACGCTCGAGGCGGCGGCGTTCGAGCGCCGCGGGCGCTCCGCCGAGGAGTGGCTCGCGAGCGTGAGCGCGGCGGTCGACACGCGCGCCTCCTTCCGGACGTCCGCCACGCCGCCCGACGTGCTCTGGCGCATCGTCGAGGACACCGCGGTCCCGCCGACCGCGCGCGCCGGCGCGGCCGCCGCTCTCCGCGGAGACCTCGACGACGACGGCCGCCAGCGCCTCCGCGACCTCGCGGGAGCGTGCGCGGGCGAGCGCCTCCGCGTCGCGCTCGTCTCCGTCGCCGACGACAGCGATCTCCACGCGTCGTTCGACCCGCTCGACGACGAGGCCGCGCCGAAGCGCGCCGCGCTGCGCAGGCACGCGTGAAGAGGGTATCTTGGCCCCATGGGCGGGCGCATCATCGACGGGCGGTACGAGCTCGTGCGGCTCCTCGGGCAAGGCGGAATGGGCGCGGTCCACGAGGCGATCGAGCGCCCGTCGTCGCGGCGCGTCGCGCTGAAGCTCATCGTCTCGGAGGCGCTCGCGAACGAGCCCGACATCGTCGCGCGCTTCGAGCGCGAGGCGCAGGCGAGCGCGGCGATCGACTCACCGCACGTCGTCGAGGTCCTCGCGAGCGGCGTCGATCCGGCGACGAACGACGCGTACATGGTGATGGAGCTCCTCGCGGGCGAGGACCTTCACGCGCTGCTCCACCGCCTCGGTCCGCTCGCGCCAGACCTCGTGCTCGCTTTGATTCGGCAAGCGTGCAGCGGGCTCGAGCGCGCGCACCGGAGCGGCGTCATCCATCGCGACCTCAAGCCCGCCAACATGTTCCTCGTGAAGCGCGACGGCGAGGACGCGCGCGTGCTCAAGCTCCTCGACTTCAGGATCGCGAAGGTGCGCCGCGACGCGCTCTCGGCCACCGACACGACGAGCCACGCCCTCACGCGCTCGGGCACGATGCTCGGCTCGCCGGTCTACACGTCGCCGGAGCAGGCCAAGAGCGCGAAGGACCTCGACGCGCGCGCGGACATCTTCTCGCTCGGCGTCGCGATGTACGAGCTTCAGCTGACGCGTCTCGGCGCTGCCAGCAAGCCAGCGCTCAATGAGCGGACGAAGGCGCGTCACCTCGTCCACTCCTCGCTCGGCGGCACGAGTGGCCGTGCGCGACCTCGTGCACGACGGCGTCGGTCAGCTCGCAGCCGCGCTCGAGGCCGAGCGCCACGGCGGCTTTCGTGTAGCGAGCGATCGTCTTCCGATCCGCGCCCGTCTCGCGCGATCTTGCGGTCACCGTGCTTCGCCGACCAGCGGCGGAGCACTTCTTTCACATCGATCATGGTGAGCTCCCGGTAGGGCATCGATTCCTCCCGACGGCGACCGGCGCCGTCGTCGGGAGCGAATCCGATTCACTCCAGGTCGATCACCCCGGGTGGCCCCATGAGTCTGCGAAAATCCTCTCAAGCCTCCTTCGCCGGTGGCCCCTTCATGCTGCGAAGGGGTGGCCCCATGACCCTGCGAAAAACTGCTTCTGCTGGCCCCATGAGTCTGCGAACCGGCACAAGCTCTCCGCCGCGCGCGCCCGCGTGATCGCGAGGCGCCCCAAATCGCGTCGCGGACATGCGGGCGCGCGCGGGCGGAGTGAGTGAGGTTTCCGTTCGTGTCTCAGTTCGGGCAGCCGGCTTCTTTCCAGTCGCGGAGGATGCGCTTCAGGTTGGCGGGCTTGGCGCCGAAGGAGTCGTTGCTGTTGCCCTTCGCGGTGGGCATTTTGAGGAAGGCGTTGACGCGCTTGCAGAAGCTCTCGCGGTCCTGGTTCTTCGCCCAGCTGTGGCAGGCCGTGCACGCCTTCTCGTCGGCGCGGATCTTTACCTTGGAGCTCGTGACGATCTCGCCGAGCGAGTAGTCGGCGTGGAGGCCGTTCTCTTCCGTCGCCTCGACGTCGGTCTTCCAACCGTAGCCGAGGTCGGAGTCCTCGCTGTCGTCCGCGTTCTGCGCGGAGTTCACGCGCGAGATCGTCGGCGGCTCGAACTCTCCGCACGCCACCGTCGTCGTAAGAAGCAAGCAAGAGCCGACGATCGCCATCCATGCATTCTGCATCGTTTGCCCCTTCGTCCCTCTGACGTCTCACACTGCAGCGGATGGGCCATGATCATGATCTGGAGTGTCCACGTACGACTTGAGCGCGACTGGAACGAAGGGGTGATCCGCTCGACTTTCACCGGAACTCTTCACGGATCCGTAACGCCCGCTTTCCACCGGGGTCAGCAAGCGATCCGAGGGATCCCGCTCGCCATGTCGAAACAGATCATGTGGGACGCCACCGTAGATACCCGACACCAATGATGTTTTTGAGGCAACAAGTGCCTACGAGGCAACATATATATGCACAATACACATTCCTGTCCCCAACGGTCTCCGCGGAGAAGGACAACGGCAGCGCGCTCGCGACCGCCCACGATGGTCGAAGCTACGCCATCGCGGAGTGCGATTACTTCGCTCGCGTCGACGACGCTTGATCGCGCAAGCGCGCTGCAACGCCCTGCCCGACCGTCATGGTGCGACGGCCTCCGGCGTCCTTGCGACGAGCGCGTGCACCAGCGCGGATCCGGAAGCGAGCGACGCATGCGAACACTTCAGCGTGTCGGCGCTCGGATCCGCACCAGCGCGGAGCGCGCTGCAGCGACGCCTGCCCCGACCTTCACGCTGCAACTGCCTTCAGCGTCCCTTGCGTCGAGCGGCGTTTGATCCGCACCAGCGCACCAGCGCGGATCCGGGTGCGCGCTGCATCGACGCTGCCACGACCGTCACGCTGCGGGTGCTTCCGGCGTCCCTCGCGTCAGCGGCGCTTTGAGCCGTACCAGCGCGGATCCAGGAGCGACGCCTCCTCTTCGCGTCAGCGCGCTCGATCCGCACCGGCGCGGATCCGGGCCAGCCGTCGCGCTGCGAGTGCTCCTCTTCGCGTCAGCGGCGCTTGATCCCGCACCAGCGCGGATCCGGCGAGCGCCTGTCATGGTCGTCACGCGGCGAGTGCTTCCGGTGTCCTCGCGTCGGCGGCGCTTGCGTAGCGCGGATTCGGAGCGCGCGGTGAGGCGAAGAGCGGCGGTCTGACGAACGAACCGAGGTATGGCGGTTGGTCTCTCGGTTGGGGCGCGGTCCGCGGCGACGCGGCCGGGCTTGCGGGCCGGAGACGGATTCGCACCGAAGCCACGAGCCGAAGGCGTAGCGAAAGGCAGATCCTCGAAGCGCCCCAGACCGAAGGCGTAGCGAACGGCAGGTGCCTCGTGCGAGGCCCATTAAGAGATCTCTCGGATGAAATGGATGCGGCCCCGAAGCTGGGCTTCGAGGCCGGAGTCCGCTCGCGCGTGGGCGCTCGTTACTTCTTGCCGCGGGCGCGCTTCGTCTTGGCCTTGTGGTGGGCCTTGGCGCCGGGGAGCTTCGTGTCGGCGTTGGGGTCGACCTGCGGCTGGAGGGCGACGTCGGGGGTCGCGAAGAGCGGCATGCCGACGAGCGGCGCCTGCGCGCCCGGCTGCGCCGGGACGGTCGGGGCGTACGCGACCTGCTGCACCTGCCCCGGAACCTGCGGAACGGCCTGGACCGGCGTCAGCTGACGCGGCGACTGCGCCTTCGCGACGACCTGCTGGCTCGTCGGCGTGCGGGTCGGGAGCTTCGGCGCGAAGAGTGCATCACGGACCTGGTGGTCCGCGCCGAGCGCGACGAGCACGTACATGCAGCCCGCGAAGACGATCCACTGCGCCCACGGCTTCCGCTTCTTCGGCTTCAGCGCACGGAGGCCTTCCACCAGCGCCCCGTACTGCGCTTGGGCCTGCATCTGGAAGACGTCCGCCTGCATCGGTGGGACTTGTCGCAAGGAGCGCACCAGCTCGGAACGACGGAAGCACCTTCAAAAAGCAGGGGAAATTCGACGTTGGCGACAATGTAACCCTGGATAGAGGCCGGGTTTCGAGTGGGGTCCATGTTGTCCATCGGAGGGCTCCCACCATCAACTCCGGTGCGCGCGGATCTGCGCGGATCCAGGCTCGCTCGCCGTCGCGTGTATCTGCGCGAAAGGTGCCTCGCTGGCTACCCGGGCCGTCGCTATCCTGGAGCCCCTTGGCCGCGACGTTCAGCTCTCTCGTCGGCGTGGCGGTCGGCGGGAAATACGAGATCAAGCGCGTCCTCGGCGCGGGGGGCATGGGCGTCGTCTGCGAAGCGGTGCACAACGACCTCGGCAAGCGGGTCGCGCTGAAGCTGATCGACAAATCGATGAAAGAGAGCGAGCTCATCGTCGCTCGCTTCCGCCGCGAGGCGCGCGCGGCGGGACAGATCGACTCCGAGCACATCGTCGACGTGTTCGACGTCGGCGCCGATCCGCGCGTCGGCCTCTACATGGTCATGGAGTACCTCACCGGCGAGGACCTCCAGGAGCGCCTCGAGCGCGACGGCAAGATCGACACGCGCACCGCGGTGATGATCGGACAGCAGGTCGCGCGCGGCCTCGCGAAGGCGCACGCCGCGGGCGTCGTGCATCGCGACCTGAAGCCCGCGAACGTGTACCTCACCCAGCGCGACAACGGTCAGCTCCTCGTGAAGCTGCTCGACTTCGGCGTGTCGAAGCTCGTCGACGTCCCGAACGACGCCCGCATCACGGGCCAGGGCACGCCGATCGGTACGCCGCTGTACATGTCGCCCGAGCAGGCGGAGGGACGCGACGACGTCGACGGGCGCGCCGACATCTGGTCGCTCGGCACGGTGCTGTACGAGGCGCTCTCCGGTCGCTCCGCGTTCGCCGATCGCGGCAGCTACCACAACACGTTGATGGGCATCCTCACGTCGAAGCCCGCGCCGCTCCACGAGGTCGCGCCGTGGGTGCCCGCGTCGCTCGCCGACGTCGTTCACGCGATGCTCGTCCACGATCGCGACGCGCGGCTCCCCGACGCCGACACCGTCACGCAGCGCCTCCACGACGTGTTCCCCACCGTGATGCCCGACGGGACCGGCAAGCACAGCGCCGTCATCGTCCCGAAGGCCGAGTCGCCCGTCGACGCGACCGGCGACACCGAGGTCTTCACCTCGGCGGCGATCCCCTCCGCGCCGCCGTCGCGCGCGAGCCGGCCGTCCTCGGATTCGCTCGACACCGTCGGCGGACCGAAGACGTTCCCGCTTCCGCCGTCGTCGTCGTCGCACTCGGGGCCGTTCGTCCCCGCCGCGACCTCGTCGTCGGTGTCCGCCGTCTCGAAGCTCGAGACGCTGAAGATGACGCCGTCCGAGATCGCGCCGCTCTCGTCACCGCCGCGTTCGCTCCGCGCCGAGCTCGAAGACGAGCCCGCGCGACGGAGCCCGATCTTGCTCGCGTCGGTCCTCCTCGCGATCGTCGGCATCGGCGCGGGCGCGTACCTCGCGAACAAACGCGCGCCCGCTCCTGCGCCCGCGCCGGTCGCGACGACGACGGAGCCCGCGCCCGCGCCCGCGCCGACGCCGACGCCCGTGCCGATCCTCACCGACGCGCCGCAGCTCGCCCTGCCCGAGGTCGCGCCCGCGCCCGCGCCGAAGCCGAAGAAGCCCAGGGCGAAGCCGAAGTCGGTCGCGTCGGCCGAGCCGAGCGCCACGCCCACGCCCTCCGAGCCCGCACCCACGCCGGCGGCGGCGTCCGAGCCTGTCCCCACTGAATCCCCTGCCCCAGCCGAGTAGCACCCGCGTCAACGCGGCGCCTGCCGCACGCGGACTAGCGGAATAGGCGCTCGAGGTCGGCCGGGAGCGGGGCGGCGTCGTCGAGCGGCGCGCTCGACAGCGTGTGCCAGTAGAGGACGCGCGCGCCTTCGTTCGCGCGCTCGAGCGCGGCGGCGTACGCCTTCGCGGTGTACGTCGCGTCGAGGGTGAGGCCGTGACGCGCCGCCTCCGCGATCGCGCGCTCGGCGTCGCGTGTAGAGTACCCGTATCCGCGGCCGAGCCAGCGCCGATCGAAGACGAGGCGCTCGAGCGCCCGCCGCGCGTCGACGCCCGCGAGCGGCGCCGTCTTCCGCACCATCCGGCGCGCGAGCTCCTCGACGAGGCGGAGCGGCGACGAGATCGCGACGCCGGCGACGCGCGCGCGCAGGCCGGCCGCCTCGAGGCCGATCGCGAGGCCCGCCGCGGTGCCGCCCGAGCCGAGCGGCACGACGATCACGTCGGGCTCCGGCATCGCGCCCGCTTCGATCTGCGCCGCAAGCTCCTTCGCCGCGTCGACGAAGCCGAGCGTGCCGAGCGCGTTCGAGCCGCCGAGCGGGATCAGGTACGCGTCGCGGCGGACGAGCGACGTCACGAGCGACGGCGCCGCCGCCCACGACGTCGCGACGATGGGACGGAGACCGTGCGCGAGCGCGACGCGGAGGTTCTTCTTCGCGTGATCGCTCGCCGGTTGGGCGACGACGACGGCCTCGACCTCGAAGCGTTGCGCGGCGCCGTAGATCGCGGTCGCGACGATCTGATGGCTGCCCGCCGCGCCGATCGTGACGAGGCGCTTCGCGTCGCGGCGCCGCGCGTCGTCGAGCAGACGCTCGAGCTTTCGCACCTTGTTGCCGCCGTACGCCGGCGCGATTTGGTCGTCGCGTTTTATCCACAGGTTTCCCGCTGGCTCGATCGGCGTTGGATATGTCCCGAGGCGAAACACTGCGGAAACCGGCCCTTGTCACGATGCCGCCCCAGGTGTCTGATGGCGCCGGGACGACAGCGTAATGAAGAAGATCGAGGCCATCATCAAGCCGTTCAAGCTCGACGAAGTCAAAGACGCGTTGAGCGAGGTCGGCGTCCAGGGAATGACCGTCACCGAGGTGAAGGGCTTCGGCCGCACCGGCGGCAAGAAGGAGGTCTACCGTGGCTCGGCGTACGTCGTCGACTTCGTCCCGAAGGTGAAGATCGAGATCGTCGTCCCGGACGAGCTCGTCCACGACGTCCTCGACGCGATCGAGAAGAGCGCCAAGACGGGAAGGATCGGCGACGGGAAGATCTTCGTCAGCCCGATCGAAGAGGCCGTGCGCATCCGCACGGGCGAACGCGGAAAAGAAGCGATTTGAGAGGACAAGCATGAACGCCAAAGAGGCCATCGAGCTCGCGCACAAGAACGACGTCAAATTCGTCGACCTGAAGTTCATCGACTTCCCGGGCATCTGGCAGCACACGACGCTGCCGGTCTCTCGCCTCGATGAAGGGCTCTTCGAGGACGGCATCCAGTTCGACGGCTCCTCGGTCCGCGGCTGGCAGCCGATCAACGCGTCGGACATGACGATGATCCCGGACGCGGAGACGGCGAAGCTCGATCCGTTCTTCGCCCACCCGACGCTGTCGCTCGTGTGCTCGGTCTACGACCCGATCACGAAGCAGCCGTACTCGCGCGACCCGCGTCACATCGCGAAGAAGGCCGAGGCGTACCTGCGCCAGAGCGGCATCGCGGACACGTCGTTCATGGGCCCGGAGGCCGAGTTCTTCCTCTTCGACGACGTGCGCTTCGATCACTCGAAGCCGAACGAGGGCTACTACTACCTCGACTCGATCGAGGGCGCGTGGAACTCGGGGCGCGAGGAGTACCCGAACCTCGGCTACAAGACGCGGCACAAGGAGGGCTACTTCCCGGTCCCGCCGACCGACACGCTCGCGAACGTGCGCCAGGAGATGATGCTCGCGCTCCAGGCGTCGGGGATCGAGGTCGAGGTCGGTCATCACGAGGTCGCGTCCGGCGGCCAGTGCGAGATCGGCATGAAGTTCAACAAGCTGCTCGCGTGCGGCGATCAGCTGATGTGGTTCAAGTACATCGTCAAGAACGTCGCGCGGAAGCACGGCAAGGCAGCGACGTTCATGCCGAAGCCGCTCTTCGGCGACAACGGCTCGGGCATGCACGTGCACCAGTCGCTGTGGAAGGAGGGCAAGCCCCTCTTCGGCGGCGACGGCTACGCGGGCCTCTCCCAGCTCGCGCTCCACTACATCGGCGGCATCATCAAGCACGCGAAGTCGCTCGCGGCGTTCACGAACCCGACCACGAACAGCTACCGCCGCCTCGTGCCCGGCTTCGAGGCCCCCGTCAACCTCGCCTACTCGAGCCGCAACCGCTCCGCCTCGGTCCGGATCCCGATCACGGGGCCGTCGCCGAAGACGCGCCGGATCGAGGTTCGCTTCCCCGATCCGAGCTGCAACCCGTACCTCGCGTTCAGCGCGATGATGCTCGCCGGCCTCGACGGCATCCAGAACAAGATCGACCCGGGCGATCCGCTCGACAAGGACATCTACTCGCTGAGCCCCGAGGAGCTGAAGGCGGTGCCGCACATGCCGGGCGGCCTCGACGAGGCGCTCGACGCGCTCGAGAAGGACCACGAGTTCCTCCTCAAGGGCGACGTCTTCACGAAGGACGCCGTCTTCGAGTGGCTCGACTACAAGCGCACGAAGGAGCTGAACCCGATCCGCATGCGCCCGACGCCGCACGAGTTCGCGCTCTACTTCGACATCTGAGCTTTCTTGTTCGAGAGGGCGCTGCCCTCTCGAGCTCTCCCGCCGGGGGCCGTCGCGCGGAGACGCGCTCCGCGCCCCCGGACCCCCCGAGAGGGCTCTGCCGGCTCTGCTCTCGAGCTCTCCCGCCGGGGGCCGTCGCGCGGAGACGCGCTCCGCGCCCCCGGACCCCCCGAGAGGGGAGCCGCGGCGGCTCGCGCTCTGATTCTGAGCGTACGCCGGCGCCGGGACGGTCGCTACGCGGCCGGCTGCGTAACTGCGCACTGGTTGAACCACTTTGGATCATTGGTTCAACCAGCAGACGACTTGATGACTGCGGTTTTCTCCGCGGTTCCGGGGCGGCGCGCGTCTTGCGTCGACGACGGGAATGGGTCGTCGATGGGTGCGTCAGCTGGCGGTGCAGGACTGGGTGGTGCTCGCGTATCTGCTCGTCTTGCTCGGGGCGGTGGTCGCGGGGCAGGGTCCGCGGAGGAGCACGGCGATCGTCTGCGCGGCGTGCGACCTCGCGCTCTTCGTCGCCGCGCTCGTCGTCACGCGCGGCGAGTGGGTCCGCGGGGAGTGGGTGCGCGGCGCGGCCGGCGCCCTCGTGTACCGCGCCGGCCTCTTCGTCGCGATGTTCGGATCGTTCTCGCACCTGCAACACATCCTGCCGACCGCGCGCGCGGTCGTCGTCGACGCGGAGCTCTACGCGCTCGACCTTCGCGTGCTCGGCTTCGAGCCCGCGCTCGCGTTCGACCGCTACGTGACGCCGGCGACGACGGAGTGGTTCTCGTTCTTCTACTTCGGCTACTTCCTCATCGTCGCGGGGCACGTGTTCCCGATGCTGCTGACGCGGCAGCCGCCGCGGCTCCTCGCCGAGTTCGCGCTCGGGTTCCTCGCGCTCTTCTGCGTCGGGCACGTGCTCTACATGATCGTGCCGGGTCACGGGCCGTACCAGCACCTCGCGGGCCGGTTCGAGCACGACCTGAGCGGGCCGGTCTGGTGGCGCGCGGTGAAGTCGACGGTGGACTCCGTCGAGGTGACCGCGCGGACCGACATCTTCCCGAGCCTCCACACCGGCGCGCCGACGTACCTCGCGCTGTTCTCGATCCGCCATCGCCGCCTGATGCCGTTCCGCTTCACGTGGCTGCCGCTCACGATCGCGACCTCGCAGATTGTCCTCTCGACGATGTTCCTCCGCTGGCACTACGCCGTCGACGTCGCGGCCGGCCTCGCGCTCGCGACGGCGGTGGCGACGATCGCGCCGCGCGTGGTCGCCTGGGAGACGCGACGGCGCGCGCGGCTCGGCGCGGGCCCGGTCTGGACGATGCCATGGGAGCCGGCCCGCGCTCCCGCACGAGCGCCCGCGCTCGCGTGACGTCAGCGCGAGTGGCGGAGCGGTGGGTGGGAGCGAGCGCCCGCGCTCGCGCGACGTCAGTGCGAGTGGCGGAGCGGTGGGAGCGAGGGGATCGGGAGCCGGGGCGTCGGGGCGGAGGCGCTCACGCGGATGGGGCCCGGCGACGGACGCTGGAAGGAGCGGAGCTTCGCGGTCGGCGGCTCCCACTCGCCGCTGCTCATCATGGCCTGACGATGCGCCGCGCGGGCGTAGGCCGCGAGCTCGTCCTTCACCTGGCAGAGCGCGTCCTGCATCTCGGCCGCGCTGCGGAAGCGGCTCTTGGGATCGCGCGCCATCGCGCGGGCGACGAGCTTGTCGAGCGATCGCGGGACGTCGCGCCGGATGTCGCGCAGCGGGCGGAGCCGCTTGTTCATGACGCCGCTCAGGATCTCGCGCACGCTCTTCGCGAAGAACGTGCGCTCTCCGCTGAGGCACTCGTAGAGGACGACGCCGGCGGCGTAGACGTCGAGGCGCACGTCGGGCTTCGTGCCGAGGACCTGCTCCGGCGCCATGTACTCGGGCGTGCCGACGATCGCGCCGTCGGCCGTCATCGTCGCCTCCGGACCCGTCATCGCCGCCTCGCGCCCGGAGCGACGGCAGAGCCCGAAGTCGACGAGCTTCACGATCGGATCGCAGCCGCCGCGACCGACGAGCACGACGTTGTCGGGCTTGATGTCGCGATGGATGATCCCGACCGCGTGGACGGAGTCGAGCGCGGAGAGGAGCTGGAGGCCGATCGAGATCGTGTCGTTGACGCCGAGCATCGTCCGGCGCCCGAGGACCGAGCGGAGCGACTCGCCGAAGAGGCGCTCCATCACGATGAACGGCGTCCCGCGCGAGGTCTCGCCGTTGTCGAGCACGGCGCACACGTTCGGATGATGGATCGACGAGATGACGCGCGACTCGCGCTGGAAGCGTCCCGTCTTCACGGGATCGCCGGTGAAGCCGAGGGGGAGCTTCACCGCGACGATCCGGCCGAGCCGATGGTCGTGCGCCTCGAACACGACCGCGCAGCCGCCGCGCCCGATCTCGCTCGTCAGCTCGTAGCGCTTCACGAGCATCGTCCCGAGCGCGGGAACTTCGACGGCCGCCATGCCTCCCTTCGTGCACGAGCGATGCCGGCGACGATCGTTGAAAATGGCCGCGATTTCGAGCGCTCGGAGCCGGGAGAGCGTCACCGCCACGCAACAGCGCGGACCAGGAAGATCCGGCGGAAAGGTGCGACACGCACCGCGCGCTCAGTGCTTGCGCGCGCTTCAGGCCTTCACGACGTCGGCGGCGGCGATGCACACGGCGGCGCTCGGCTCGAGGACGCGGAAGGTGAACGACTCCGTGATGTAGAGCTCGACCTCGTCCTTCGTGTGGTACGCGTAGCCGATCGAGAGGTCCTGGCCGACGGTGAGCTCGTAGTCGCCGCCGCGGAGCGAGACGACCGCCGCGCCGCGGACGCCCTCCGCGCGGATGATCGGGCGATCGACGAGCTGCTGCTCGATGCGCTTCGCGAGCGGGTAGCCCTCGTCCGTCGTCGCGTAGACCTGATCGTAGAGGTACGGGCCGAGCACGAGCGCGTAGGGGCCGTTCACGCCCGCCTTCCGCAGCACGTCCTTCGCGCCGAGGATCGCGCGCGGAAGGTCCGTCGCGTCGTTGTGGAGCGGGAACGTCGGGTGCGGGCTCGACTCGAGGATGCCGTGCATGTGCGCGGTCGCGAGGCCGTGGAAGATCGCGCGGTTCTCGACCGCCGCGATCTTCTCCGCCGCGCGGACGACCGGCTCGAGATCGGGATCGTCCGCGCCGCGGGCGACCGTGTCGAGCTCCATGATCGACAGCTTGATCGGGATCCGCACCTCGATGAGCGGCTGCACCTCGCGGATGCCGAGGCCGACGTCGGACCCGAGCGACTCGTCGTCGAGGAGCTCGAGGCGGCCGGTCGACACCGCCGCCTTGCGCCAGCCCTTCGGGCCGTCGAAGTCGACGATCTTGCGGCCGGCGAGGTGGAGCTTGAGGACGCGCGTGGCCTCCTCGTCGATGAGCTTCCAGGCTTCGGGGAGGATCGGGGCGAGCTTGCGCTTGAGGAGGTCCACTTTGTCTTTCCTGATCAGGTCTTGAGGCTGCCGATGCCGAGCGAGCCGTCGTCGGGCTGCTCCGGCTCGCCTTCGCCTTCCGTCGCCGCGTCTTCGACCTCGGTGATCGGTCCCTCCGAGAAGAGGTACGTCTTCGCGTTCGCGTCGAAGGTCGGGTTCCGGCGGCGGATCCACTCGAGCACCATCATCGCGTGCTCGATCTCCTCGTCGCGGTTGTGGCCGAGGATCGCCTTGAGCTCCTCGTCCGTCGTCGCGTCGACGCGCTGCTGGTACCAGTCGACCGCCTCGAGCTCCTCCATCAAGGAGGTGATCGCGCGGTGCATGTCGCGCGTCTCCGGCGTCAGGTCTTCGAAGCGTTCGTGGAAAGTCTCGCTGGCCACGCGCCCGAACCTAAGCCGAGTGGCGGCCGGATCCAAGCGACTCTTGTCCGCGGAGGCCGGGTCGCGCGAGACTGGGCCGCATGAAGACCCGCGCCGCCGTCGCCCACAGTGCGAAGTCCCCCCTCACCGTCGAGGACGTCGAGCTCGAAGGCCCCAAGGCCGGAGAGGTCCTCGTCGAGATCAAGGCCTCCGGCATCTGCCACACCGACGAGTTCACGCTCTCGGGCGCCGATCCGGAGGGCCTCTTCCCCGTCATCTTCGGACACGAGGGCGCCGGCGTCGTCGTCGACGTGGGCGCGGGCGTCACCACGCTCAAGAAGGGCGACCACGTCATCCCGCTCTACACACCCGAGTGCCGCGCGTGCAAGTCGTGCCTCTCGCGCAAGACGAACCTCTGCACCGCGATCCGCGCGACGCAGGGCAAAGGGGTGATGCCGGACGGCACGAGCCGCTTCTCGATCGGCGGCACCAAGGTCCATCACTACATGGGCTGCTCGACGTTCGCGCACCACACCGTGCTCCCCGAGATCGCGCTCGCGAAGATCCGCGAGGACGCGCCGTTCGAGAAGGTCTGTTACATCGGCTGCGGCGTCACGACCGGCATCGGCGCCGTCATCAACACGGCGAAGGTCGAGGCCGGCGCGAACGTCGTCGTCTTCGGCCTCGGCGGCATCGGCCTCAACGTGATCCAGGGCGCGAGGATGGTCGGCGCGGACATGATCGTCGGCGTCGACATCAACCCCGCGCGCGAGGCGCTCGGGCGCAAGTTCGGGATGACGCACTTCGTGAACCCGAAGGAGGTGAAGGGCGACCTCGTCCCCTACCTCGTCGACCTCACGAAGGGCGGCGCGGACTACAGCTTCGAGTGCGTCGGCAACACCACGCTGATGCGGCAGGCGCTCGAGTGCTGCCACCGCGGCTGGGGCGTCAGCGTCATCATCGGCGTCGCGGGCGCGGGGCAGGAGATCGCGACGCGCCCGTTCCAGCTCGTCACCGGCCGCGAGTGGAAGGGCACCGCGTTCGGCGGCGCGCGCGGCCGCACCGACGTCCCGAAGATCGTCGACTGGTACATGGACAAGAAGATCGACATCGACTCCCTCGTCACCCACGTGATGCCCGTCGACAAGATCAACGACGGCTTCGAGCTGATGCGAAAAGGCGAGTCGATCCGCGGGGTCGTGACGTTCTGAAGCGCGCGCCTGGCGCGCCGGCCGCCGTGCGCTAGACCCCGGCGCATGCGCTTCTTTGCTTATGGGCTCGTCCTGGGGCTCGCCGCCCTCGCCGGCTGCGCGGCGGAGTCGGCGGAGTCGGCGGAAGAGGAGGCCGCGGCCTCCGACGCCGACCTCACCTCCGCGCCGTCGCCGCAGCAGATCGCGTGGGCGCAGTCGCTGCGCGCGACGATCGACGCGATCGACGTGAACACCGCCGTCGCGCCGAGCGCGCGCGTCGATCGGACGGCCCTCTACGCCCGCCTCGAGCAGGAGCTCTTCGCCGCGCCCGAGGCGCCGGCCGCGTTCATCGGCGCGCTCCGCAAGGCGACGCTCGCGTACCCGAGCGGGCACCTCGGCTTCTGGACGAACGACAACGCGTGCTGGTCGGGCGGCGACGTCGCGCTCGCGAGCACGACGAAGCTCGCGGCGTGCACGCAGCCGTACGGCGATCACGCCGTCGTGTCGGTCGCGGGGCCGGGCTCGATCCTGAAGGCCGGCGACGAGGTCCTCGCGGTGGACGGGCGGCGCGGCGAGGAGATGCTCACCGCGTCGCTCGAGCAACCGATGTGCACGTCGGCCTCGGCGTCGCCCTCGAACCGCCGCTACACCGCGGCGACCTCGCTCTTCGCGCTCGCGAAGCCGGGGATGCAGATCGAGGTGAAGCACGTCGACGGCACGATCGAGACGAAGACCGTCACCGCCGTCACGCAGCCGCTCGAGTGCCGCGACGCGTTCGGCCGCGACACGCGCTTCGTCGCGAAGTCGTGGATGCAAGGCGACGTCGGCGTCGTGCGCGTCCCGAGCTTCAACACGCCGCAGCGTGACGGCGAGACGATGGAGCAGGCCCAGGAGCGCATGCACGCCGAGCTCGTCGCGGCGTTCGAGCAGGTGAAGCACGCGCGCGCGATCGTCTGGGACCTCCGCAACAACGGCGGCGGCACGACCCCCTTCGGCCTCGAGATCGTCGCCGGCTTCCCCGGTGCGCGCGCAGGCGCGGCGGCGGGCACCTACCGCGGCCGCCACGCGGGCACGAACGTGTTCCGTGACCCTTACACGTATCGCCTCCCCGCCCGCGGCGTCTTCGCCTACGACGGCAAGGTGGCGATGCTCATCGACGGCCTCACCATCAGCGCGGCGGACTACACCGCGCGCGCGGCCAAGCTCGCGAGCGACGCGGTCCTCCTCGGCGCCCCCGCCGCCGGCGCATACGGCGGCGGCGGCGAGACGGTCACGGTCGGCCAGTTCCCGAGCGTCGTCGTCCGCACCGATCCATGGCTCGGCGTCGAAGACGACGGCTCCGTCCTGGAGGGCAAAGGCACCGAGCCGACGATCGCGGTCGAGCTCGAGCCGGAGGACCTCGCCCGCGGCGTCGACACCGTGATGGAGCGCGCGCTCGAGGTGCTCAGAGCACCTGCGGGACCAGGAACTTGAAGTTCGCGGAGGCGTAGCAGACGCGGGAGTTGGCGCGGATGTGGATCCACGGGTTGCCCTCGGTCGAGTAGCGGACGCGGTCCGGCTCGATCGTGACGCGCGTGCCCATCGGCATTTCCGTGAGGACCGGGTACTCCGTGCCGGGGCCCGAGCGGCAGTTCAGGCGCAGGGTGGAGATCGCGTAGTCGTCGATCTCGTCGATCGTCGAGTACGGGATCGGGCCCTGCGGCATGATGAACTGGAGGCTCGCGGACGCGTAGCAGGTGGCGCCGTTCGCCTTGACCTGGATCCAGGGGCGGCCCTCGGTCGAGTAGCCGATGCGGCCGGTGGAGCGGATCGCCGCGCCCTGGAGGAGCTTCTGCACGACCGCGTGCTCCGTGCCCGCGCCGGCGCGGCAGTTGAGCTGGATCGCGGCGACCTCGTAGTCGAAGACCTCGCGGAGCGTGGTCTCCGGGATCGGGCCCGTCGGCGGCTCGGCGATCGCTGGCTCGTCCTCGCGGCCCGGGTGCGTGTAGATCGGGTCCGCCTTCGGGTTGCAGAGGATCGAGCCGAACACGTTCGACGTGAGCTGCGCCGGCTTCGCGATCCCGTCGCAGCTGCGAACGCCCGTCTTCACGGCGCGGAGCGTGGCGGCGAGGCCGAGCTTGTCGTCTTCCGTCAGCGTCGCCGACTCGCCGTTCATGACCGACGGCGGCTGCTCGCCCCTCCAGTCGTTCTTGCCGAGGATGCGGTACGTGTCGCCGAGGCCGAGGAGATGGCCGTACTCGTGGAGGACGGTGAAGCTGTCGAGCGGATCGACCTCGCGGTAGCGGTTCCACGGACCGAGCGAGAAGGTGCGGCGACGCCACGAGGCGGCGGCGGAGCAGCCGTCGGCCATGTTCGACTTCGCGCAGTACTCGTTCTTGAAGCGCTCGACGTCCTTCCAGATGTTGACGTTGAAGCCGGTGTACATCATCTGCGTGCACTCGGTCGTCTGCAGCATGTAGTTCGGCGAGATGCGCGCCTTGAGGCGCCACATCGGGTTGCCGACGAGGAGCGCGTTCCACTGGTTCGCCGCGCTCGTGATCGCCGCGGTGAGCCGCGCGTAGGCGGCGGGGCGCTCGGCCTCGGAGTAGCCGATCATGCCGACGCAGACGTCGGGCATGCCCTCCGAGACCTCGATCGCGGAGAGGATCGACGAGGTGCTGTCGACGGGGAGGACCGCGAAGTCCTCCTCCTTCACCTCTTCGCCCGCCCCTTCCGGCTCCGCGGCGCAGCCGGCCGCGAGCGCGAGGAGAGAACCGAGGACCACCCAACGAACCGTCGACTTCATGATGCGAGGTAGGTGAGCAGCCCACATGCCACGCAGGGTGATCCCTGAAGATGCCGCGGGGATCCGCGAAAATCAGGGGTCCCGCCAGGTGCCTACATCGGGCACACGCCGATCCCCGCCCGCTCAGCACGCGCGACCATGATGATCCGGTCGATCTTGGAAAATTCCAGCGACGCGCACAAACGGCGGCGAGCGCCGCTCCGTGAGGAGGGGCGCTCGCTTCGCGGACGTAGTGGACGTCGCGGACGTCGCAGACGTGGAGCCGCGCGGACGTCAGGCGCTCGCCGAGGCGGAGCGCTCCTTCTTGCCGGACTTCTTCTTGTCCTTCTTGTCGGCCTTCTTCGCGGTGCCGTTGGTGCCGTTCGTGTGCGCGGCGCCCTTGCCCTTGCCGCCGAGGAGGTCGGCGGTGAGCTGCGCGGCGCGGCTCGTCTTCTCCCACGCGAACTCGCTGCGGCCGAAGTGGCCGTAGCCGGCGGTCGGGAGGTACTGCGGCGCGAGGAGGCCGAGCTCGTCGATGAGCGCCTTCGGACGCATGTCGAACTTCTCGAGGATGTACTTCTCGAGCTTCTCGTCGTCGACCTTGCCGGTGCCGAACGTGTTGATGTGCACGCCGACCGGCTTCGCGACGCCGATCGCGTACGCGATCTGAACCTCGCAGCGCTTCGCGAGGCCCGCCGCGACGACGTTCTTCGCGATGAAGCGCGCGTAGTAGCAAGCCGAGCGATCGACCTTCGACGGGTCCTTGCCCGAGAAGGCGCCGCCGCCGTGACGGCCCATGCCGCCGTAGGTGTCGACGATGATCTTGCGGCCGGTGAGACCGCAGTCGCCCATCGGCCCGCCGACGACGAAGCGCCCGGTCGGGTTGACGTGGAACTTCGTGTTCTTGTCGAGGAGCTTCTTCGGGAGCACCTTCTCGATCACGAGGTCGACGATGGCCTCGCGGAGCGTCTTGTACTTCACGTCCTCGTCGTGCTGCGTGGAGACGACGACCGCGTCGATGCGGACGGGGACGTTGTTCTCGTACTCGAGCGTGACCTGCGTCTTGCCGTCGGGGCGGAGGAAGTCGACCTTCTTCGCCTTGCGGACCGCGGCGAGCTGGCGCGCGAGCTGGTGCGCGTAGTCGATCGGCGCCGGCATGAGGTTCGGCGTCTCGTCGCACGCGAAGCCGAACATGAGGCCCTGATCGCCCGCGCCCTGCTCCTTGTGGAGGCCCTCGCCCTCGGTCACGCCCTGCGCGATGTCCGGGCTCTGCTGCTCGATCGCGGTGAGGACCGCGCACGAGGCCGCGTCGAAGCCCATCTCCGAGCTCGTGTAGCCGATGTCCGCGACCGTCTTGCGGACGATCTTGGCCATGTCGACCCAGGCCGACGTCGTGATCTCGCCGGCGACGACGACCATGCCGGTCTTCGCGAGCGTCTCGCACGCGACGCGCGCGCGCTTGTCCTGCGCGAGGATGGCGTCGAGGATCGCGTCGGAGACGTGGTCACACAGCTTGTCCGGGTGCCCCTCGGTGACCGATTCCGACGTGAATTGATAACGTGCCATGCGCTCGTGCTCCGGTGGGTTGAGGGTTCGGGCACCCCAATACCGCGGCCCCGCGCCGAGAGAAAGCCTAAACCGTCCGTTATTGCGGACGTCTCCGTTATAACGGATGGGCTCGGACCCTCAGTCTCGGAACGGATCGTCCTTGTAAGGGTCGACCTGCGGCTTCGACGGCTCCGGGTTCGGGACCGCCGAGGCGGAGCTGAGCGGCGGCACCGTCACGCGCGAGCGCGTCGCGAGCTCGACCTCGGCGCCGGGCAGCGCGGCGATGGCGCAGGTGACGGCGGGCTCGAACGTCATCGGCTCGGTCGGGCCGCCGACGCGATCGTAGAAGCGCGCGGTGACGAGGCCCATCCGCTCGTCTCCGAGCTCCTGCCAGACGCGCCGCCACGTGCGGCCCTCGCGGATCGCGGCGATGAACGCCTCCGCGCTCGGGAACGTCAGCGTGTGGCGGAGCACGGTGTGGCGCACGAGGGAGAGGCCGCCGTCCTCGAACATCCGCGCCATCGACTCGCGATCGGAGTCGATGCGCGCCGGGGTCGCGACGGCGTCGGGCTCGAGCTCCCGCAGCGACTGCGCGAGCAGCTCGAACGGGTCCTCCTGATCGGGCGGCCCGAAGATGAGGACGCCCACCTTGCCGGTCGGGACCAGCGCCGAGGCCCACGCCTTCATGAGCGAGACGCGGTCCTTGACGCTCCAGAGGCCGAACGCGCAGACGATCGCGTGCCAGCCGCCGGCGCCGACGTCGTCCGGCTCGGCGCGCTCGCAGGTGACGCCCGCGAAGCCGGCCTTCGACACCTGCTCCTGGCACATGCCGACGAGATCCTCGCTCGGATCGGTCGCGCGGACGACGCCCTTGTCACCGACCGCGCGCGCGAGGGCGAGCACCTCCGCGCCGAGGCCCGCGCTGACGACGAGGACGCGCTGCCCCTGCATGAGCGTGAGCTCCTGCACGAGATCGAGGTGGTAAGGCACGAAGCGCGGGACCCACTCGTCGAGGTACTTCGTCGCCGCGCGATCCCAGGGCGTGCCCATCGACGCGGAGGATAAGCGATCGGCTCCCTCTGTCGAGAGCGGCAAGAAGCGCCGCTTGGCGCGCTCTTCCGATGTCGGCGCATCCCGAGTACCTTGGCTCCGCATGACGGAAGCTACACGCCGGACCTCGCTCTACGATCGCCACGTCGCGGCCAAGGCCCGGATGGTGCCGTTCGCCGGCTTCGAGATGCCGATCCAGTACACCGGCATCGTCGACGAGCATCAGGCGGTGCGCACCGGCGCCGGCATCTTCGACGTGTCGCACATGGGCGAGCTCTCGATGTCGGGCGAGCACGCCGCCGCGGTCGTCGACTACCTCGTCACGAACGACGCGTCGAAGCTCGTCGACGGGCAGGCGATGTACACCTGCGCCTGCAACGAGAAGGGCACGATCCTCGACGACCTCATCGTCTACCGCGCGGCGAAGGACCAGTGGCTCATCGTCTGCAACGCGTCGAACCACGAGAAGATGGCGGCGCACTTCGCGAAGGCGGCCGTGGACCACTGCGAGTTCAAGGACCAGACCGACGCGACCGCGCTCCTCGCGCTGCAGGGACCGAAGGCCTTCGATCTGCTCGACGCGCTCGGCGGAGACGCGGCGAAGCTTCGCGAGCTCAAGAGCTTCCACTTCCGCGACGCCGAGATCGCGGGCGTCCACTGCACCGCCGCGCGCACGGGCTACACCGGCGAGGACGGCGTCGAGATCTTCTGCCCGTGGGACGACGCGCCGAAGGTCTGGGACGCGCTCGTCGGCAAGGGCGCGAAGCCGATCGGGCTCGGCGCGCGCGACACGCTGCGGCTCGAGGCGCGCCTCTCGCTCTACGGCAACGACATCGACGAGACGACGAACCCGATCGAGGCCGGCCTCGGCTGGGTGACGAAGCTCGACAAGGCGATGTTCGTCGGCAAGGAGGCGCTCGCCGCGATCAAGGCCGCGCCGCTCCCGCGGAAGCTCGTCGGCTTCGAGGTCACCGGCCGCGGCATCGCACGCGGCGGCTACCCGCTGAAGGACACGAGCGGCAAGGTCGTCGGCGCGTGCACGAGCGGGAGCCCCGCCCCCACCGTCGGCAAGAACATCGGGCTCGGGTACCTGCCGGCCGAGCTCACCGCGATCGGCACCAAGCTCCTCGTCGACTGCCGCGGCAAGGACGTCGAGGCCGTCGTCGTGAAGACTCCGTTCTACAAGCGCGCCCAATAAGGAGAAGACAAGCGAGATGGATTTCCCCGCAGATCTCAAATACACCAAAGATCACGAGTGGGCGAAGGTCGACGGAAAACGCGTCAAGGTGGGGATCACCGCCTTCGCGGTCGAGCAGCTCGGTGACATCACCCTCGTGACGATCGACGCGAAGGTCGGCGACCAGCTCGTCGCGGGGAAGACCTTCGGCACGATCGAGAGCGTGAAGACCCTCTCCGATCTCTACGCGCCGATCAGCGGCAAGGTCGTCGAGGTCAACGGCGCCCTCGACGCGTCCCCGGAGTCGGTGAACGCCGACCCCTACGCCGCGTGGATGATCGTGATCGAGACCGACACCCCCATCGACGGCCTGATGGACCAGTCCGCCTACCAAACCCACGTAAAAGACTCCGCCCATTGACCCGACAGAACCGCAAAGCCCCTCCCGGGGGCGGCGGGGGCGGCGGGGGCGGCGGAGCGCGCCCCGCACGCGGCTCGAGAGGACAGCGCGGGCAGCGCCCTCTCGCGGGGGTCCGGGGGCGGCGGAGCGCGCCCCGCGCGCGCAGCGACCCCCGGCGGGAGAGCTCGAGAGGGCAGAGCCCTCTCGAACCTGCATGAAGAACCTCGTCGTTCCCGGGTACGAGGTCTGGGGGCACCTCGGCGAAGGGGGGATGAGCGAGGTGTGGCTCGCGAAGCACGTCGCGCTCGCGGCGCCGGTCGTCGTGAAGACGCTCCGCCGCGAGCTGCGCGCGACGACGCCCGACGCGGCGGACCGCATCCTCTCCGAGGCGCGGCTGATGGCGCGCGTCTCGAGCCCCCGCATCGTGCGCGCGCTCGACGCCGGGCACGTCATCGACGAAGGGCAGCCCACGCCGTACCTCGTCCAGGAGTACGTCGACGGCCTCGACTTCGCCGAGCTCGACCGCCGCCGCCGCGTCGCGCTCGGCGTCGGCCTGCCGCTCTGGACGGTCTGCCGCGTGATGTGTGAAGTATGCATGGGTCTTCGCGCCGCGCACCAGGCGGGCGTCATCCATCGCGATCTCAAGCCGTCGAACGTGTTCGGCGATCCCGAGATCGGCATCCGCCTCGGCGACTTCGGCATCGCCGTCGCGCGGAGCGACACGAGCGTCCCCGAGGGCGCGGTCGGCGCGGGCACGCCCGCCTTCATGGCGCCGGAGCAGCTGCGGCGCGGCGAGATCGGCCGCTTCACCGACGTGTGGGGCGCGGGCGCGACGGCGTGCGATCTCCGCTACGGCCGCGGGCCGTTCGCGAACGTCGAGGAGCTCCTCGATCCCGACACGCCGCCGCGGCTCCCGCAGCCGGCGTCGCCCGCGGAGGCGTACTTCCAGGACGTGATCCGGCGTATGGTCGCGAAGGACCTCGCCGTGCGCCCGCGGGACATCCTCGCGCCGCTCGCGCACTTCACGATGCTCTCGAACGCGATCGAGCCGCCGCCCCCCGTCGCGACGCGCACGCTCGCGCACGAGCTCGGCGTCGGCCGCGTGCAGCTCCGCTTCGTCGTCGGCGACATCGCCGACGCGTCGGTGGCCGCGATCGTGTCGAGCGCGAACTTCAAGATGCGGATGGAGCTCGGCGTCGCGGGCGCGCTCAAGGCGCGGGGCGGCGCCGAGATCGAAGAGGAGGCGATGCGGAACGGCGAGCAGGCGCTCGGCTCCTGCGTGCGCACCGGCGCGGGCGCGCTCGAGGCGCGTCACGTGTTCCACGCCGTGAGCGCGTGGAGCGAGGTCTCTTGCGTCGGCCGCGCGTTCGCGCGCGCGCTCCTGCTCGCGGACGAGCAGGGCTGCGCCACGCTCGCGGCGCCGGCGCTCGGGACCGGCGTCGGCCGCGTGAGCATCGAGATGTGCGCGAGCGCGATGATGAACACGCTCCGCCGCCACGTGATGCTCGGCGGCACGCGGCTCCGCGAGCTCACGATCTGGCTCGACTCGGAGGCGAAGCGCGCCGTCTATCAGGACGTCGCGGAGGAGGTGCTCGGCATCTACCACCGCCACACCGGCCCGGCCGACATCGGCCTCACCGACGACAGCGCCGCCCGCGGCGACGCCGCGACGTGCGTCGACCCGGACAGCCACTGACGCCGCCGCGGCTACGCGACGATCGCGACCCACTCCCCGTTTCGGCGCGCGTGGACGCCGCGCTCGGTCGTGTCGATCTGGAACAGGTGGACCCACTCGTTGTCGACGAGGTTCCGGACCGTGGCGTGCTTCTCCAGCACCCGGTCGATCGCGGGGCGCGGGGCCTCGATGAAGACGCTGAGCCGCAGCGGCGCGTGCATCCAGCGCTCCCCGTCGTGGAGCGACTGGATCGAGAGGCCGATGCGGAGGTCGCCGCCGTTCCCCTCGTACACCCCGAGGTGCCCGCCCACGACGTTGTGGAGGACCTTGTTCCCGCTGCCGTAGCGGCGGTTGTCCACCATCGACGCGTAGTACTGGAAGTTGATCCAGTGCGAGACGACCAGCGGCGCCGTCATGATCAGCTCGAGGATCGCGCCGTCCTGGTCCTCGTCGAAGCGGTAGTCGTGCAAGAACGCGCGCCCGCTCAGGTCGAGGTGCCGCGTCCGCTCGCGCGGCGCCACGATCAGCGTCGCGTTCCCGGCGAGGCCCCACTCCGGCCGCACCTCCGCCCAGTTCTTCGCGCGCTCCAGCACCGCCGCGTGCACCTCGGCGTCCGAGCGCCCCCCGAGCCCCAGCTTCGGCGCGCGCTCCCGCCGCGCCGCGACGCTCGCCCGCTCGAGCACGCCGCGCAGCTCCCCCATCGAGGCCGCCTCCTCGAACAACACCACGTCGTCCGTCGTCGTGTTGTGGAGGCCCGCCACGAACCGCGTCGTCGCCGGGATCTCGATCCCCCGCCCTGCCAGCCCCGCCCGGACCTCCGCGTCGTTCAGCAGCGCCGCCGCCGCGCGCGCGTTCACCTCGCCTGTCTGCCCGCAGCACGCGCCGCAGTCGAGCCCCGCGGCGTGCGGGTTGTTCCGCGTCCCCGCCCCGTGCCCCACGAGGAGCACCGTCCGCGCGAACCCGCGCGTCAGGCTCATCGCGCGCAGCATCCCCTCCGCGAGCTCGCACCGCTCCGGGAGCGAGATCGGCGCGCCGTCCACCCGGCTCGTGATCCGCGGCGCGCGCGCGACGTGCTCCTTCGGGTCGAGGCCCACGCTCTCATGATAAGCCGACGGCCGCGCGCCTCTTCCGAACGACTCACGGAGGATGTCGGCGCCGAACAAGAGGCCAATCGCGTCCACGAACGCAAAGCTCGACAGCGAATTGGAGCGGAATGCCTTCCACGCCTGCGCCGCGTAGAGGCGCGATTTCCGCTTTTCTTCGAGCCCCGCCGGCGCGCCGACGTCCGTAACACGGTATTTCGGCGCGAGGAGACCCGGCAATTGCGGCCGCGCGCCGTCGGCCGCGAGCGGCGAATACTCCACCGGCAATCCGAAGAAGCCGGCACACGCGAGCGTCTCGATGTCCTTGCTCTCTGCCTCGAGCGCGCGACGGTAAGGCTCCGACCGCACGTCGAGGCAGAAGACCGCCTGCAAATCGGGATTCGCGGACCGCGCCGCGGCGAACCCCCGCGGCAGGTTCTCCGTTATCCGCGACGTCCACGCGATCTCCGCCGCGCGCTGGAGGAGCCAGTCTTCGGTGCGCGACATCTGCGCCGCGTTGTCGATGACCGGCCAGCTCGCGAGGGCGTGACGCCAGTCGGCCCGGAGCTCCTGCCCGCCGGCGCGGAGGAGGATCCACTCCCAGGCGACGCGGATCGCGAGCAGCTCGACGATGTGATGATCGTCTCGATCGGCGAGGCGCGCGGTCCAGCGGAGATAGGCGCACCACGACGACCAGCCGTTGATGTCGAGGAGGAGGGCGGTGAGGTAAGCCTCGCGCTGCTCGGCGGGGACCTCGAGCTCCGCCCACGCCGTAGCGAGCATCTCGTCCGCCGTCTTCGGGAGCGCCGCGACCGCGGTGCGGTATTCGTCGAGCCCCATGAAGAGGGAAATGCCCCGATCGCGCCGGGCCTGCGCGCGCCACGTCTTGTAGAGGCCGCCCTTGCGATCGGGGTGAATCTGGGCCTGGCCGTCATCGAAGTAGGAAGCGCAGAAGAGGCCAAGACGCGCGACGATGAAGTCCCGCCACGAGAGCTCGAGCGCGCGGTGGCAGCGCGTGTCCATGACGTCGACGACGAGCGGGCGCCGCGGCGGCGGCTTGTCCTCGATCCAGAAGAGCGCCGTCAGCTGCTCCTCGGTGAGGTGGGAGCCGAGCTCGCCGATCGCGGCGCTGAGGTGCTGCTGGCGGAGGCGGCCTTCGCGCCACTCCTCCGCGAACCACGCCCGCGGCATGATGAGGCGCGCGCCCGAGAGCGCGGCGAGCTCGCCGGCGACGCGGGGGAACGGCTTGTCGATGTGGCCCCAGAACGGGTTTACCGCGATGAAGCGATCGAGCGGCCACACCGGCGCGATGCGGGCGCACGCGCGCTCCGCGATCTCCTTCGGCTCCGTCACCACTGCCGCGACTCCAGCGGCGCGCGCGGGCGGATCGAGGAGGGGCTCGGGGCGGTGGTGCGCTCGACGCGCGGCGGCCAGAGGCGGAACGTCACGCGCGTGAACCAATCGTCGATGTAGAGGCCGCTGAGGAGGTGGGGATGGAGGAAGCGCGCGAGCCCGCCGCTCGGGCTCGTTTGAACGACGACCTGCACGACGAAGAGGACCCCGAGGCCGGCGACGACGACGGTCCACTGGAACGGCGAGGCCGCCCCCGCCTCGAGGGGAGGCACGATCTCCTCGAAGAGCACGTGACCCGCGAAATACGCGGCCGCCGCGCCGGCGGTGAAGAGCGCGGTGAGACCGAAGGCGCGCCACCCCGCCGCGAGGGCGCGGCCGACCATCGGGACGAAGCTCAGCCCGAGCACCAGCGCGAGCGAGGTGAGCGACGGCGACGCGTGCCCGCCGGCCAGCTTGAAGAGGGCATAGAACGGAGCGGCGGCGACGGAGAGGACGAGGACGGCCGCGGCGACGACGCCGAGCGACGGCTTCTTCGGCTGCACGAGCGACGCGCCGCGCCAGGTCGACACGACCGACCCGGCGGTGAGGAAGGCGTGCGCC
The DNA here is from genome assembly GCA_019637155.1 of Labilithrix sp. Lineage (NCBI taxonomy): Bacteria > Pseudomonadati > Myxococcota > Polyangiales > Labilitrichaceae > Labilithrix > Labilithrix sp. The sequence goes on from JAHBWE010000008.1 coordinate 33,730, forward strand.
TTGTAGAAGGAGTGCGCGAGGAGGTGGAGGAGCGCGAGGTGCCACACGCCGAGGCCGCACTGCATCAGCATGAAGCCCATCTGCGCGATCGTGGACCAGGCGAGCACGACCTTGATGCTCAGGCGCGTCGTCATCACGAGCGAGCCGATGATCGCGGTGGCGAGGCCGAAGCCGACGAGCATGCCCTGCGCGATGGAGGCGTGGGCCATGAGCGGGCTCAGGCGGATCATCACGAAGCCGCCGATGTTCACGACGCCGGCGTGGAGGAGCGCGGAGACGGGCGTGGGGGCCTCCATCACGGTCGTGACCCAGCCGTGGAACGGGACCTGCGCCGTCTTGAGGAGGACGCCGACGACGAGGAGGACGGTCGCGACGTGGAGCGGCGAGGTGAACGCGGACGCCTCCGCCGCGTACGCGTTGACGACGTCGATGCGGAGCGAGCCGACCTCGGCGGAGAGGAACGCGAGCGAGCCGACGAAGAAGAGGTCCGCGAGCCGGCTGAGGAGGAACGTCTTGTGCGCGACGATGACCGCCTGGCGCCGCGTCCGATAGAACATCAGGAGCTGGTGCAAGAAGACGCCGGCCGCGAACCAGCCGCCGATGAGGAACACGAGGTGGTTCGAGACGACGAGCATCGTGACCGACGCGAGCGTCATCAGCAGCGAGCGCACGTAGCGGTCGAGGCCGCGCTCGCCGGCGAGGTAGGTCCGCGAGTAGCGCACGACGACGATCGCGAGCGTGCTCACGAGGAGGAGCATCGCGCTCGAGACGAGGTCGAGCTGCACGAGCGCGTGGAGCGCGGCGCCGAGCTTCGAGGTGGACGGCGCGACGCCGAGCAGCGCGATCGTCGCGCGGAGGAGGACCGCGACGGCGGAGAGGCCCGCCGTCAACGCGGTGGCGAACGTGGCGGCGCGGAAGGGCGCGCGCTTCGCGGCGAAGGGCGCAGCCAGGACGAGGAGCGTGGGGACGAGCGTGGCCACGATGAGCGGCGACAGCTCGAGCAGGTCATGGGCGAACAAGGATTTATGCCCCGACTCTCAGCAGGCCGCTCACCATTCCCCTTCATCTTAGAGGGGATGCCGGTCGCAACGGAACGGTCTCGCACGACGGTCCGTCGGTTGCAGGTCCGGGAGCGAGAGGTGGGCGGCCATGAAACTGAAGCATGCGCTCGGGGTTGTCGCGCTGGTGGGGCTCGGGGCGGTCGGCGCCTGCGGCGACGAAGACCAGGACGACGGCGAGACCACGACGACGGGGCCGAACTGCCCGCTGCCCGGATCGGGCACGAGCGGCGCGACCGAGGGCAGCGGCGACAAGGACAACACGAACACGGGCCGCGAGCCTTGCACGACGGACGGCACGAGCGGCGGGCCGGGCGTCGGGGCGAGCGGGAGCGTCGGCGCGAGCGGCACCGTCGTCGGCTCGACCGGCGGCCCTACCCCCATCGGCTCGACCAGCGGACCGATGTGATCGCGAAGGCCGCGCCATGGAAACGAAAAAGGAGCGCCACCAGCGCCCCTCTCATTTCCAATCTATGCCAGAGCCGGGGGCTTGCGGCAAGCCCCCGGTCGTGCCGCAAAGTCACGCGCATGCGGAGGTCTGAGATGCAGGACAAGAGCCACGAGGTGGTGATCGCGGGCGGAGGCCCGACCGGCATGATGCTGGCGGCGGAGCTGGCGCTCGCGCGCGTCGACGTCGCCGTCGTCGAGCGGCGCGAGGACCAGGACGTCCCCGGCTCGCGCGCAGGCGGCCTCCACGCGCGCACGATCGAGGTGCTCGACCAGCGCGGCGTCGCCGAGCGCTTCCTCTCGCAGGGGCAGGTCGCGCAGGTCGCGGGGTACTCGTTCATCCCGCTCGACATCAGCGACTTCCCCGCGCGTCACAACTACGGGCTCGCGCTCTGGCAGGAGCGCATCGAGCGCATCATGGCCGACTGGATCGGCGAGCTGCCGGTGACGACGTACCGCGGCCGCGAGGTGACGGGCTTCACGCAGGACGACGCCGGCGTCGACGTCGCGCTGTCCGACGGCCGCTCGCTCCGCGCGAGGTACCTCGTCGGGTGCGACGGGGGCCGCAGCCTGGTCCGCAAGAAGGCGGGCATCGATTTCCCGGGCTGGGACGCGTCGACGAGCTACCTCATCGCCGAGGTCGAGATGACGGAGGAGCCGGCGTGGGGCGTCCGCCGCGGAGAAAAGGGCGTCAACGCGATCGGCAAACGGGACGGCAAGTGCGGTGTCGTCCTGGTCGAACAGCAAGTGGGCAACAGCGACGAGCCGGCGCTCGAAGACCTGCGCGCCGCGCTCATTGCCGTTTACGGGACGGACTTCGGCGCGCGCAATCCAACTTGGCTATCCCGATTTACGGACATGGCGCGGCAGGCGGCGTCGTATCGCGATCGCCGCGTGCTCCTCGCCGGAGACGCCGCGCACGTGCACGCCCCCGCCGGCGGACAGGGGCTCAACATCGGAGTCCAGGACGCGGTAAACCTCGGCTGGAAGCTCGCGCAAGTGGTCAAAGGCACCTCGCCGGAGGGCCTCCTCGACACCTATCAGGCGGAGCGGCACCCCATCGCCGCGCGCGTGCTCCGCCTCACGATGGCGCAGACCGCGCTCGGCCGCGGCGACGACCGCACGGAGGCGCTGCGCGAGGACGTGACGGAGCTCCTGAAGATGGACGAGCCGCGCAAGCGCTACGCCGGGATCATGTCGGGCCTCGACGTCCGCTACGACCTCGGCGAGGGGCACCCGCTGCTCGGGCGCCGCATGCCCGACCTCGACCTCGGCGCGCGCCGGGTCTACTCGCTCCTGCACGAGGCGCGGCCGGTGCTGCTCGACCTCGGTGCGCGCTTGGACGTCGCGCCGTGGGCCGATCGCGTGCGCCTCGTCGAGGCGAGCTACGCCGGCGCGTGGGAGCTCCCCGTCCTCGGCGCGGTCCCTCCTCCGACCGCGGTCCTGATCCGCCCCGACGGCTACGTCGCGTGGGTCGGCGAGGGCACGGACGCCGGCCTCCACGACGCGCTGACGAAGTGGTTCGGAGCGCCATCGCAGGCTAAAGTACGCTCCGTCATCGCATGACGCCCGAGCACGCCCGCGTGATGGCACGCTACAACCGGTGGATGAACGACAAGCTCTACGCGACGGCGGAGAAGCTCGCCGACGCGGAGCGAAAGCAGGATCGCGGCGCGTTCTTCGGATCGATCCACCGCACGCTGAACCACCTCCTCCTCGCCGACCGCGTGTGGCTCGGGCGCTTCACCGGCGCGGCGCTCGCGGAGGGAGAGATGGGACCGGGCGGGATCCGGACGCTCGATCAGGAGCTCTACGCCGATTTCGTCGAGCTCCGCCGCGAGCGCGCGAAGACCGACGACGAGCTCGACGCGTACGTCGCGGCGCTGACGGCGGACAAGCTCGCCGGCCCCCTCTCCTTCGTCCGCCGCGGCAGCAGGAACGAGCTCCCGCTCTGGCACGCCGTCGCCCACCTGTTCAACCACCAGACCCACCACCGCGGCCAGGTGACGACCCTCCTCATGCAGGCGGGCCACGACCCCGGCGTGACGGACCTCGTCGCGATGCTCCGCGGCTGAGCGAGCTCGAGTACGGTAACGACCATGGCAACCGAGCCGAAACGTTTTCGCGAGCTGGAGTCGGCCATCGACGGCGTCGTCGCCAGCTACACCGGCGCGCTCGAGATCGACAACCTGGAGAGCGCGGCGCTGCCGAGCAAGCGCCGGGTCATCGAGGCGCTCGAGCACCTGAAGTCCGCGCTCTTCGTGGGCTTCTACGCCACGCGCGCGCTCCACCGCGACAACCTCCGCCAGGCGATCGCCGAGCACCTCTACGCCGCGCATCACATCCTCGTCGACCAGATCGAGCGCGCGCTCTCCTACGACCACTGGATGAAGCGCACCGAGAAGCCGCTCGCGGCCGGCTCGGGCGAGGGCATCGTGCTCGCGCTCTTCAACGCCATCCCCGAGCTGCGCCGCCTCCTCAACGACGACGTGCGCGCCGCCTACGCCGGCGATCCCGCCGCGAAGAACGTGGAGGAGATCGTCTTCGCCTACCCGTCGCTCGAGGCGATCGTCGCTTACCGCATCGCGAACCGCCTCTACCGCGCCGGCGTCCCGATGGTCCCGCGCATCATCACCGAGCACGCCCACTCGCGCACCGGCGTCGACATCAGTCCCGGCGCGACGATCGGCGAGCACTTCTTCATCGACCACGGCACCGGCGTCGTCATCGGCGAGACCACGCTGATCGGCAATCACGTAAAGCTCTATCAGGGCGTCACGCTCGGCGCGCTCAGCGTCCCGCGCCGCGACGATCAGAAGAAGCGCCACCCGACCCTGGAGGACGAAGTCACGATTTACGCCGGCGCGACGATCCTCGGCGGCGACACCGTGATCGGCAAAGGCTCGGTCATCGGCGGCAACGTGTGGCTCACGCACTCGGTCGCGCCGGGCTCGAAGGTCTTCGGCCGCCCGCGCGAAGAAGAGCCGGGGTAGCGTCCGGCGACGGCGACGGCGACCGCGCGTCACAGGCGGCCGCGCTCGCGCAAGGCGTCCTCGAGGACGACGGCGGCGTCGGTGTCACCGTCGCGGGCGCGGCGCGCGAGGTCGGCGAGCGTGGGATCGTCGTCCTGGCAGGCGGCGAGGAGGACGCTCGCGTGGATCTCCGCCGCGCGCTCGCGAATGCGAACGATCGCGGCCCGCACGAACGAGGCGTGCGGCCCGTGGAGGCGCCGCTCCAGCACCGGGATCGCCCGCGTGTCGCCGCACTGCGCGAGCGCGGTGCAGACGAGCGGCGCGGAGTCCCCAACGTCGTGATCGTCGAGCGCCGCGACGAGCGCCGTCGTCGCGGCAGGGTGGCCGGTCTCGCCGAGGGCGTAGAGCGCATGGCGCTTCTGGAGGCGATCGGTCGCCTCCGCCGCCCGCTGCGAGAGCATCGCGACCGCGTCCGCGCGCGCGTCGTTCGAGGGATCGCGCGCGATCGCGACGTACAGCGCGCGGCCGCCGTCGTGCAGGTTCGCAGCGAGGTCCATCCACCGCGGATCGCGCAGCGCGCCCGGTGCTTCGACGACGACATCGTACCAGCATGCGTCGACGAAGCCGTCACCGGACGCGGACACGAGGAGCGCGTAGACGTCCGCCGCGGCGGCCTTCGCCAGCGCGGCCCTCCGCACCTCGGGACCGAGGCGAGGAGCGCGCTCGATCACCGCGCGCGCCGCGATCGGCCCGCGCGCCATCAACGCCTCCGCCGCGTCGCGATGGCACGCGGTCAGCCGACGGTCGTCGAGGAGCGCGAGGAGCGCGTCCGTCTCCGTCGCGAGGTCGAGCACGCGCCGCACGGCCGCCGCCGCGGTGTCGGGCAGACCTCCACGCCGCTCGATCGCGACGAGGAGCGGGATCGCGAACGAGGGCGGAACGTACGGGATCGCGCGCGGCAGGAGCACGTCGAGCCGTGCGTCCTCGAGCGCGTCCTGTGTCTCCTCCGCGATCGACGAGACGAGCGCCGCGACGAGCCGCGTCTCGCCGCCGCCGAGATCGGGGCAGCCGACGCGAGCCCACGAGGCGAACGCGGTGAGCGCACCGACGTGCGCGCCGCCCGCGATCCAACGACGAAGCAGCGCCTCGCTCCCGCGCTCGGACCCGAGCCGGCGCAGCACCTCCGCCGCCGCAGGCTGCTCCGCCGGCAGACGCGCATCGTCGAGCACGGCGAGGAGCAACCCCGCGAGCGCCTCACGCCGCGCGGGATGATCGTCGAGCCTCGCCGCGTGCGCCGTCGTGGGCGCGAGCACCTCGAGCGCGGCGAGCCGCTCGCGTGCGCCGTCCGCGTCGAGGGCGGGGAGCTCACGGCGCAGGTCTTCGTAGAGCTCCGCGAGCACGGCGGGCGTGAGCCGCTCCGGCACGAGCGTCAGCGTCCGGTCGGCGGCGATCCTCAGCGCGGTGGCGGCGTCGGCGACCCAGCACAGGCTCCGCCCGATCGGCCGACGCGACGCCGCGCGCGCCGCGTCGAGGACCTCCAGCAACACCGCGCGCGCACGCGCCGCGTCCACCGCCACGAGCCTCTTCGCCGCCGACTCACGCTTCTTCGCCGTCCCTTCGCGCAGGTCCCTGAACCATGCCTCGATCGTCTTCGCGCTCGCCATCGTCTTCTAATCGTCGCGCGCGCGGAACATCGAGCCAACCTCCTCGAGCTCCGCGGCGGCGGCGGTCGCGTCGTCGACCGTCACGGCCGCGATCCGCACGCGGACGTCCTCGTCCGAGGTCGCACCTGCGATGCGCTCCGGCGACTCCCGATCGCGTACCCGGAGGACGCGGGCCGCGGCGAGCCGGACGTCGATCGGCGCGTGCGCGTCCGCGACGGTCTCGAAGAGGAGCTCCCGTGGCGCCGACTCGCCGCGATAGCCCTCGCCGCGATCGAGCGCGTCGATCCGACCGAGCCACGCGGTGACGCTCTCGTCGCGTCGAGCGAAGAGGTCGACCCTCACCCGCGGCGGCGCAGGCGCGACGGTCAGACGTTCCTTGAGGTGGCGCCGGACGTGCCGCTCGATCGGCGATCGATCGAGCCGGCGCGCGGCCCCCATCGCGCGGGTCACGCCCCAGCGCAGCTCCATCGGCGCGCGCGTACGAAGCACCACGAGGACGGCGAGGAGCAGCGAGAGGAACCCACCGATGAACCACAGGCCCTCGATCCTCGCGTCGCTCGCGTAGTAGTAGAGCGGGAACAAGAGCGCGTAGACGACGGCGACGAGGGAGAACATCGCGACCGCGAGGACCGGCGACTGGCGCGGCAGCGTCAACGCGAGATCGCCGTCCGCGGGGAAGCGCCTTCGCAGCGCGGTCGCGATCCGGCGCGCGTCGTCGAGCGAGTCGACCTCGAGGAAGGTCGTCGTCGCGCCGGTGCACCGCGACGCTGAAGCCGTGGCCGTCGGGCGCGACGCTGAGCCCCGTCACCTCTCCCGCGCGCAGCGTCGTCGTGCCGGCGCGAACGAGCCCGTCCTCGAGCGTCAGCTTCGACGATCGCGCGCGGCGGAGGAGCAGAAGAAATGGAACGAGCGCGGCGACGACGAAGGCGACGCTCGTGGCGACGAGCATCGCGTCCGAGATCGCCCGCGCGTGACGGTAGGCGAGCGTGGAGTCGTGAATCGACTCCGGGATCCACCAGTCGGGCAACGTCCCGACCGAGACGAGCCCGGCGAGCGCCGTCCCCACGATCGACGCGACGAGCGGGACGACGTGCCGTCGAGCGATCACGCGCGCGCGCATGGAGTCGTCGCGGAGAGGTGGGCGAGGAGCACCTCGGCCGGGTGCCGCGGCGCGATCTTCCCGAAGCGGTGGGCCTGGCTCCGGCACGAATACCCGGTCGCGAGGACGAGCGAGGGATCGTCGCCCATCCAGCGCTCCCACGAGAGCTCCCAGATCCCCTTCGACTCGTCGCGGTGGACGCGCTCGTGGCCGAACGCGCCGCTCATCCCGCAACATCCGGTCGCGACGAGCTCGAGGCCGAGCCCGAGCCGCGCGAAGACCTCGGCCCACTGCTTCTGCGAGGCCGGCGCGAGCGTCTTCTCGGTGCAGTGACCGAACAGCCGATAGCGCGGTCCCCTCGCCTTCGTCGCGCCGGCGTCCTTCGGGACGATACGCACGAGCAGCTCCTGGAGGAGCGAGACCTCGAAGCCGAGGTCCTTCCCGAGCGCGTGGCGGTACTCGTCGCGGTAGGTCAGCCCCACCGCCGGCTCGATCGCGACGAGCGTCGCGCCCGACGCCGCGAGCTCGCGGAGGAGGCCGGCCGTCTTCCGCGCGCGCCGCTCGAACGCGCGGAGGAACCCCTTCACGTGGAGGCCCTTCCCGTTCGGCTCGTACGGCGCGACGTGCACCTCGCAGCCGAGGCGCGTGAGCAGCTCCCGCACCGTGAGCACCAGCTCCGGCTCGTAGAAGCTGGTGAACGCGTCCTGCACCAACACGACGCGCTCCTTCTTCGACGCCGCGATCTCGCCACCTGCGAGGACCGGGATCCCGCGATCGCGGAGGAGCGCACGAAGCGGGCGGCGCGCGAGGAGCGGCGTGTCGACGAGGCCGGAGAGGCGGCCGAAGACGCGCTGGAAGAGCGACGAGCGGAGGAAGAAGTTGAAGAGCCACGGCGCGAAGGCCATCACCGCGAGCGCGCCCTCGAGCCCGGCGACGAGGTGATCGCGGACCGGGCGGAGGTAGCGCGTGTGGTAGCTCTGCAGGAACTCGCTGCGGAACGCGGGGACGTCGACCTTCACCGGGCACTGCGTCGCGCACGCCTTGCACGCGAGGCACCCCTGCATCGCGCGGTTCACCTCGTGCGAGTAGTCGAAGCGCCCGAAGCTCTTCGCGAGGGTGTGGACCGCGCGGAGCGGCGTCGCGAGCGCGGTCGCGACGGCGCCGGGCGCAGGGTCGACGCCGGGGAGCGGTCCCTTCGCGTTCGAGAGCTGGCGCAGCCACTCGCGCATGACGCCGGCGCGCCCCTTCGGGGTGTGGATCCGGTCGCGCGTGACCTTCGACGAAGGGCACATCACGTGGTCGGGGTCCCAGTGGAAGCACTGCCCGTTGCCGTTGCAGTCGATCGCGAGCGCGAACGCGTCCTGCGCCGCGCGCGCGATCTGCCGGTCCTGCTGGCCGCGCGTGGGTTGATCGATCGTCGCGAGGTGGCGCCGCTTCCCCGGCGGCGTCGCGATCTTCCCGGGGTTCAAGCGCTCGCTCGGGTCGAAGAGCCCCTTCACCGCCTCGACGTGGACGAACAGCTCGCCGAAGTGGAGCGGGCTGTACTCCGAGCGAAAGCCCTTGCCGTGCTCTCCCCAGATGACGCCGCCGTACTTCGTGCATAGCGCAGCGACCTGATCGGAGATGCGCCGGACGCGCGCCTCGTCCTCGGGATCGCGGAGGTCGAGCGCGGGCCGCACGTGGAGGCAGCCGACGTCGACGTGACCGAACATCCCGTAGGTGAGGCCTTCGCCGTCGAGGACGGCGCGGAACTCGGCGACGTAGGCGGCGAGCTTCTCCGGCGGCACGACCGTGTCCTCGACGAAGGGCACCGGCTTCCGCCTCCCCTTCGTGTTGCCGAGGAGCCCGACCCCCTTCGCGCGGAGCTGCCACAGCGCGTTCCGGTCGGCGTCGCTCTTCGCGACCGACCACTCCATCGGCCAGCCTGGCTCGCCGCGATGCTGCTCGCACGCCGCGACGAGGTCGGCCATCTTCGCCTCGACGGCGGCCGCGTCGTTGCCCTCGAACTCGACGAGGTTGATCGCGGCCGTCTTGGGGAACGGCGCCGGCCGCGACGGGAGGTAGGCCGCGACGGCGGGGAAGATCACGTCCTCGCGCGCGAGGTCCATCACGCGCTCGTCGACGGTCTCGATCGACGACGGATCGCGCGCGATGACGATCTCGGCGGACGAGAGCGCGGCGTCGAAGCTGGGGAACTCGAGGACGGCGAGGCGGCGCGCGGTCGGGACGGGCACGACGCCGAGCCACGCGCGGGTGACGATCCCGAGCGTGCCTTCGGCGCCGGTGATGACCCACTTGAGGTCGAACGTATCGGTCTCGGGATCGTACGCGCGCTCGAGGTTGTAGCCGGTGAGGAAGCGATGGAGCCGCGGGAGCTTCTCGACGAAGTCGCCGCGCACGCGCATCGCGAGCTCGAGGACGGCGCGCGGGATCCGCTCCGCGAGCGGCGCGTCCGCGTCCCACGCCGGCAGCGCGAGGGCCTCGTCCCGCTTCATCGGCCGCGTGCGGAGCACGGAGCCGTCGGAGAGCACGACCTCCAGCGCGGAGACGTGCTGCGAGGTCTTGCCGTACACGCGCGAGCCCTGACCGCAGGCGTCGGTGGAGATCATCCCGCCGATCGTCGCGCGCGAGCTCGGCGAGAGGTTCGGCGCGAAGAACACCCCGTCGGGCGCGAGCGCGGCGTTGAGCTGATCGAGGACGACGCCCGGTTCGACCTCGACGACGTCCCCGTCGCGCGCGCCGATGCGGGTCATGTGCCGCCCGACGTCGACGACGATCCCGCTCGTGAGCGACTGCCCGTTCGTCCCGGTCCCTCCCCCGCGCGCGGTGAGCTTCAGTTCCCGGTACGCCTCGCCCGCCGCGGCGCGCATGAGCGTCGCGACGTCCTCCGTCGTCCGCGGGTAGACGATGGCCTGCGGGAGGATCTGGTAGATGGAGTTGTCCGTCGCCCCGACGACGCGCGTCGCGAGATCGTCCGCGCAGTCCCCGCCGAACCCACCCCGCCGGATCTCCTCCAGGAACGCGAGCGTCCTCGCCGAAGCGGGCTCGAGCTCCGTCAAACGCGGGATCACGCGCCGTCTCTTACCACACGAAGCCTCCACCTCGCCTGGCGCGCAGCGCGCTCAGTCGAAGTCGCGCATCCTGGCGAGGCGGAGGGTCTTGGTGAGCGCCTTCACCGAAGCGGGCAAGACGCGATCGCACGGCGTCAGGTTACGGGAGCCCCCACTTGGAGCGAAGGCCCTTCTCGAGCGCGACGACCGCGGCGTCGGGGCGGCTCTCGTTCCAGTACACGAGCTCGCCGAGCGCGCCGTCGAAGTAGTTGTTCTCGCCGCCGGTGCGGCCGACGTTGACGGGTTGGCCGTTGCCGCCGCCGCCGGAGAAAGAGCCCGGGATCGTCTCCCTCTTCACGAGGGCGCCGTTGACGCGGAGCTCGAGCGTCGCCCCCGCGCGCCGCGCGGTCACCACGATCGGGCCCACGACGCGCGCGGTCGTGACGGCGGAGACCGATCGCGTCGCGTCGACGCCGCCCTCGGTGCCGAACTGCAAGCTGATGCCGAGGCGATCGGTCCGGACGAGGTCCGTGCCGCCGGGCGCGGCGGCGAAGGCGAAGTTTGCCCCGAGCTGAGGGCCCTTGAAGTGGGGCGCGGCCGGCTCGTTGCGCTGGAACACGATCCCGGACGCCTCGGTCAGCGGCGTCTTCGTGCCCGCGTAGCGCATGACGGCGACGAGCGTGAAGTTGCCGGACGCGGAGTCCAACGACGCGGCGGCGGCGGCGGGGAGCGTGAACCCGTGACGCTCGAAGACCACGGCCGGACGCCCGCCGAGCGCGGCGGGACAATAGACGCCGCCCGAGCTCGTCGCGCCGAAGGACGCGAGCGTGGGTCGTGACGGCGCGGCCTGCACCTGCGGCCATTCGGCGATCGCGCGCGCGGCGCCGCCGAGCTTGCACGCGTCGACGTGCAGCTGAGGCGCCCCGTACTCGGTCGTGGGATCGGCCCCGCACGCGGCCGGCGGCGTCGTCCCGCACAGGCGATCGAGCTCCGACGTCCCGGAGGTCCCCGACGTCGCGGACCCCACCGGCGCCCCCGCGGCGGGATTGGGGCTCCGCTTGTCGCACGCGACGACGAACGTCGCGCACGCGCCCATGACCACCAGCCCGCGGAAACGTCCTGCCCCGATCATCTCGGCATCCTCGCCTAGGATGCGGCCATGGGGAACCACGGATCGACCATCGACGCGTTGCTCGCCGCCGTGCTCGCCGAGCCGGAGGACGACGCCGCCCGCCTCGTCTACGCCGACGCGCTCCAGGCGGCGGGCGATCCGCGCGGCGAGCTCGTCGCGGTGCAGTGCGAGCTCGCGCGGCTCGGCTGCGGTCCGAGCGATCGACTCTTCCTCGAGTGGGTCGGCGACGCGTTCGCGGACGAGACGGCGCTCGCCGGCGGCCGCATCGCCAAGCTCCGCGCGCGAGAGGCGGCGCTCCTCAAGAAACACGGCGCGGCGTTCCACGCGGCGTGCCTCCCGCGCGGCGTGGCCCCCGCGCGGGTGACCTTCTGGCGCGGGTTCCCCGAGCGCGTCGCGTGGGACCTTCGCGCCCGCGTCGACGGCGGCGTCGAGGCGGTCGCCGCGCGGACGCCGCTCGACTACGTGATGCCGAGCAACGCGAAGAGCGCTGCCGAGCTCGCGGACTTCCTCGCGCGCCCTGCCCTCGCGCGCGTCCGCGAGATCTACGACGTGCACGGCCACGGCCTCGCTCCGTACGCCGACGCCCCGCTGCCGGGTCTTCGTCGCCTGCTCCTCAACCACACCGGCGGCCCGCACGAGCTCGCGCTCCTGCGCCGCGCGAAGTGGCTCCCGCGTCTGACGGGCCTCGTGCTCGGCGGCTTCTCGCTCGCGGACAGCGCCGCCGACGCCGCCGCCCTCGTCGCGAAGACGCCGAAGCTCGAAGAGCTGCAGCTCGTCGACACGCGCATCGGCGCCGCGGCGCTCGGCGCGCTCTCGCTCCCGAAGACGCTGCGCGTCCTCGCGCTACGGCACGCGAAGCTGGGGCCTGGAGAAATCGCGCCGCTCCTCGCCGAGCTCGCGGCGTCGGGCCTCGCCGCCCTCGATCTCCGCACGAACAAGCTCGGCGCGGCGGACACGAAGGCGCTCGGCGCCGGCTTCGCCGCGCTGCGCGTGCTCGATCTCGGCAACAACGACCTCCCCCGAGGTGCGCTCGCGGCGCTGGCGAGCGGCGAGGGCCTCGGCGCGCTCCGCAGCCTCGGGCTCCAGAAGTCCGGCGTCACCGACGCGACGCTGGCGACGCTCGCGAAGTCCCCGCTCTTCGCCCGCCTCCACGCGCTGGACCTCCGCAAGAACGCGTTGACCGACGCCGCGATCCCCGCGCTCGCCAGGGCGAAGAGCCTGCGGACGCTCCACGTCGGCGGCAACGGGCTCACGCCGAAGGGCAAGAAGGCGCTCCAGGAGACCAGGTCCCTCGCGAGCGCAAAGCTCTACGTTTGACGCCCCGCCGCGGCGCGGCCGACCGCCGCCGCAACCCTCCCCGATCGCGTGATACTTTCTGCGGATGCGTCGTTCGCTCCTCCTCCTCCTCGTGCTCGCGCTCTCGTGCGGCTCGCCGCGCCCCGCGGACAAGCGCGACGGGACCGCCCCGCCGCCGTCGGCGACCGCGTCGGCGCGCCCCGTCGACGCCGATCTCGCAGAGGCCCCGCGCGATCCGCGCGAGCCCCTCCTCGCGAGCGCGGCCGGCACGCTGCTCGGACAGCAGCACGTCCGCGCGCACGCGATCGACGACGCGATCTCGAAGGAGGCCTTCCAGCGCTTCATCGAGGAGCTCGACAGCGGCAAGCTCTTCCTCCTCGAGAGCGACGTGCAGCGACTCGCCCGCTTCGAGACGGTCATGGACGACGAGCTCCGCGCCGGCGACCTCGCGCTCGGACGCAAGGGCGTCGCGCTGCTCACCGGCCGTCGCCGCGTCGTCGCCGACGTGATCGCGCGGACGCTCGCCGCCCCGCTCGACTTCAGCGCGAACGAGACGATCGAGACCGACCCGAAGAAGCGTGCATTCTGCAAGACGGAGGAGGAGCTCGCGGCGCGGTGGCGCGGCGTCCTCAAGCTCCAGGTCCTCGAGCGCGCGCAGCAGCTCGAGGACATCCTCGAGCGGAAGGCCAACCCGAAGCCGGGCGACAAGCCGGCCGACGCCGACGACGCGCGGCGCGAGGCGGCGGCGGAGAAGGCGCTCGGCGAGATCCCGGCGACGTTCGAAGGGCGTCGCGACAAGGTGCAAAAGGAGATCGCCACGCGCTACGCGACGCAGTTCGTGCGCCTCGCGACCGCGGACAAGCTCGAGCCGGCGCAGACGTTCATCAACGCGCTGAATGCCGTTTACGATCCGCATACGAATTACCTACCCCCGGCGGAAGAGGCCGATTTCGATATTGCGATGACGGGCCGGCTCGAGGGAATCGGCGCCACGCTCCGCGAGCAAGACCATTACATCCTCGTGAACGACCTCGTCCCCGGCGGCGCGGCGGAGCAGCAGGGCAAGCTCGAGATAGGCGATTTGATCCTCGCCGTCGCGCAAGAGGGCAAAGAGCCCGTCGACGTGACCGACATGCCGATCGGCAAAGTCGTGAGCATGATCCGCGGCCCGAAGGGCACCGTCGTCATCCTCACCGTGAAGAAGCCCGACGACAGCATCAAGACGATCTCGATCACGCGCGACGTCGTCCGCATCGAGGCGACCTACGCCCGCGGCGCCGTCCTGAAGACGAAGGCGAACGGCGACGTCGGCTACGTGCACCTCCCCGGCTTCTACGGCGAGGGCGGCAGGCCCAAGCCCGGCGAGCGCAACGCCACCGCCGACATGCGCGCGCTCCTGACCCAGCTCACGAAGAAGGGCGTGAAGTCGCTCGTCTTCGATCTCCGCGGCAACGGCGGCGGCCTCCTCACCCACGCGCGCGACATCAGCGGCCTCTTCATCAAAGAAGGTCCCGTCGTCCAGACCAAGGACGGCAGCGGCGCGGTGGAGGTGCTGCGCGACACCGACGCCTCGATCGCGTTCGACGGCCCCGTCGTCGTCCTCGTCGATCGCTTCTGCGCCTCCGCGGCCGAGATCGTCGCGGGCGCGCTCCAGGACTACGAGCGCGCCGTCGTCGTCGGGTCGAGCGCGACGCACGGCAAGGGCACCGTCCAGGCGGTGCTCGACCTCGATCGCACGGTGAAGCAGCCGCCGCAGGCCGATCCGCTCGGCGTCTACAAGATCACGGTCCAGGAGTATTTCCGCGTGAGCGGCGGCTCCACCCAGCTGAAGGGCATCGTGCCCGACGTCCTCCTCCCCGATCCGACCTCCTTCGTCGAGTCCGGCGAGCGCACGCTCTTCCACGCGATCCCGTGGTCGACGATCGCCCCCGCCTCCTTCACGAAGGTGCCGCACGCGTGGAAGACGGCCGCCCTCGCGTCCGCGAGCGCCGCCCGCACCGGCGCGAACGCCGATCTCGCGACCGTCACGAAGTTCGCGAAGCTGATGGAAGCGCGGCGCGACAAGACGATGCGCCCCCTCGCGCGCGACGCGTGGCAGGCCGAATACAAGCGCATGAAGTCGGAGCTCGACGCGCTCGACCCGAAGAAGAACGAGCCGAAGCCGCTGCTGGAGGTCGTGCCGCTCACGGCGCAGGACGCGCCGGCCGCCGATCCGCGCGCGCAGAAGCGCGTCGACAAATGGAAGGACAGCCTCGCGCGCGACCTCTGGGTCGACGAGACGACGCGCATCCTCGCCGACATGATGAAGGCGCGCTGACGCCTCGCGCGCCCGTCGCGACCGCCGACCGAGCCCGAACGTCAACCGAGCCCGAACGTCTGCCGCATCGCGCGGCTCGCGTCGGTGCGCGCGCCTGCTTCGTCGCGCATGACCACCTGGGCGTGCTCCATCGCGCCGCGAGCTGCGCGGGCGCAGGTCCACACCGAGAAGAGGCTCGAACGTCCGGCCCTCGGCACGACGTCGACGCGCCGCACCGGCACGAGCCCCGCCGCCGCCGCGCCGCGAGCGACGCGCTCGGGCGCGCGCCCGTCGGCGCAGACGACGACCACGCCGTCGGGCGAGAGCACGCGCGCCGCGGCGGCGAGGTAGTCCTCGACGCCGCCGCGGAGCTCGATGCGCGCCGCCGCGCGCTGCGGATCGGGCGACGCCGACGCGGTCCCGAGCGGCAGGTACGGCGGCGTGCCGGTGACGAGATCGCAAGCGCCGTGCGGCCAGCCGCGCGTCGCGTCGCGGAGGTCGCCGTGAACGAGCCGCACCCGCTCGTCGAGCCCGTTCTCGCAGACGTTCCGCCGCGCGAGCTCGATGCTGACGTCCTGCGCCTCGATGCCGAAGCCGCGCGCCGCGGCGAGGCGCCATGCCACCATCAGCAGCACCGAGCCGATGCCGCACCCGAGATCGAGGAAGCTCGCCGCCGCGGGCGCGGCGTGCACGGCCTCCCACGCGGTCGCGAGATCGTCGACCGAGAACCGATGCCCCCGCCGCCGCTGCACGATCCGAAACGACGCGGTCAGGGCGTCGCTGGTGAGCTCACCGGCATCCATCAAGCGACGTCGATGATAGACGAGCGCGGGCCGGATAGAATGACCGCGAAATGACGAAGTCGCTCGTCCGCTACGCGGCGCTCCTGCGCGGCGTGAGCCCCATGAACTGCAAGATGCCCGAGCTCGCGCGGGCCTTCGAGGCGGCGGGGTTCGTGGACGTGAAGACGGTGCTGTCGAGCGGCAACGTCGTCTTCAGCGCTCGCGCCGCCACGGAGGCGACCTTGGCGAAGAAGGCCGAGGCCGCGATGTCCGAGCACATGGATCGCTCGTTCGCGACCATCGTGCGCGCGGTCGACGATCTGCGGGCGATCCTCGCCGCCGATCCGTTCGCGAAGGTTCGCTCGGCGCCCGGGGCGAAGCGCGTCGTGACCTTCCTCCGGACCCCACCTCGCGCCACCCTCGAGCTGCCGATCGAGGTCGACGGCGCGCGCATCCTCCGCGCCACGGACCGCGAAGTCTTCACCGTCTACGTCCCGAGCCCGCGCGGCGCCGTCTTCATGACGCTCATCGAGAAGACGTTCGGCAAGGACGTCACGACGCGCTCGTGGGAGACGGTGCAAAAGCTCGCGCGGTAGTCGTGACTGCGGCGCCCTCCTCGGCGAGCCGACGTCCGCATGGTGTACGTTGGGTTGGATGAGCACGACCCCGTTCGATTTCGAGGCTCTCGAGGAGCATCTCTTCGACGGCTGCGCCGAAGCGATCGCCTCCGTCCAGAGCGAGATCGGTCGCGAGGATCCGGCCGTCTTCTTCGCGATCGACGCGAATCCGTACTACGGGGAGTTTTTGCCCTCGCTCGATACCCGCTCGAACGCGGCCGCCGTCATGAAAGGCCACCAGGCCTCGGTCCTCGAGAGGCGCGCCTGGCTGAAGGACACCTCGGACGAAGCGTGGAAGAACGCCCACGAACATGCCCGTTTCGAATCGCTCCCGCTCTACAACCACGAGGTCGCCGACTTCTCGCATCACATGCTCGCCGACCTGAAGTACGCGCCCCTGGCGAGCTTCGTCCGCGACCCGATCTACGCGACGCTCAACGCGACCGCGTCCAAAGACGGATGGGTCGAGGGGCACACCCGCGCGGTGCTCGCGCGCGTCGTCGATCGCCTCGTCGACGGCGGTCACTTCGCGTCCCTGCCGATCGCCGCGCCGTTCGGCGTCGGCTACGCCTATCACGGCGAGCCCATGATCGTCTGTCGCGTGGTTCTCTAGCGGGTCTGCGACGTCAGAGCGCTCGCGACGCGAGGTGCTCCGCCTTCATGCCCGCGGTCATGCCCGCCACGAACAGCAAGGCAGGGAGCGCGCCGGTCATCGCGCTCACGAGGCCGGGACCTGGGCAGTAGCCGCCGAGGCCCCAGCCAACACCGAAGATCGCCGCCCCGAGGACGAGCCGAACGTCGATGTCCTTCCGCGTCGGGAGGTGAAAATGCGGATTGAAGAGCGGCGAGCTCCACCGGCCGATCCGGCGAAGAGCGACGACGTGCACTCCGATGGCGCCGAGCATCACGAAGGCGAGGCTCGGGTCCCATGCTCCGAAGACATCGAGGAAACCGATGACCTTCGACGGCTTCGTCATTCCGGACACCGCGAGGCCAATACCGAATAGCGCGCCGGCGCCAAAGCCAATCACGATTCTCTGCCTCATCGTCCCCCTCCGAGGATGTGCCGCACGACGAACACCGTAAAGCCCCCGGTCAACATGAACGTCATCGTCGCGACGAGCGAGCGAACCGAGAGCCGGCTGAGCCCGCACACACCGTGACCGCTCGTGCAGCCATTGCCAAGTTGGGTACCAAATCCCACCAACAGACCCGCGGCGAGCGCGAGGACCGGCGCCGGCGACCACGTCGTCTCGAACGCCGCAGGATGAACCGCGTGAACCAGCGCGCCGGCGGCGAGGAGCCCGGCGATGAAAGCGATTCGCAGCGGCATATCGCCGGCGCCTCTCCGGAAGATGCCCCCGTACAACCCGCTGACTCCAGCGACCCTTCCGAGCGCGAGCAACAGCAGCGACGCGCTCGCCCCGACGAGCGCGCCTCCCATCAGGGCGGAGACATCGACCGCGGCGACGAGCATCGCCATGATCGCCAGGAGCGAGAGCTGCTTTCCAAGGACGAAGATCCCCATCGCGAGGACCAACCACGCGAAGCCGCGCCGGAGGACCTCGGAGGGCACCTTCCCTCCGAAGAACGCGCCGGCGAGGCTGCCCGTCACCGTCGCGCCCGTAACCAGCGCCGCGAGGGCCCAGTTCACCTCGACGTGACCGACGTGGCCGGCGAGCCCGGCGA
Source organism: Labilithrix sp. (assembly GCA_019637155.1). Lineage (NCBI taxonomy): Bacteria > Pseudomonadati > Myxococcota > Polyangiales > Labilitrichaceae > Labilithrix > Labilithrix sp. Next base: position 51,832 of record JAHBWE010000008.1, read on the forward strand.
ACGACTGCAGCGTGATGACGAAGAGCGAAGTCCCGACCGCCTCGCGCATCGAGAGCCCCCCGAAGAACGTGAGCGCAGGCACGATGAGGAAACCGCCGCCCGCGCCCACGAGCCCCGAGAGCATCCCGACCGCCGCGCCGAGCGCCAGGATCCGCAGCGGCGCCGGCGCCCGCCCCGCTCCGTCGCGCCCCGCGCGCCCCCTGAACATCGCCGCAGCGGTCACGAGCATGACGACCGCAAACGCAACGAGGAGCGCCGTCCCCGGGACGAAGCGGGCGAGGCGCCCTCCCATGAACGCGCCGCCCATCGCGGCAGCGCCGAAGGTGGCGCCGATCCTCCACCGCACCCGCTTCGCGCGAGCATGCGTCGCCGAGCCCACCAGGCTCGTCGCGCCGACGACGAAGAGGGACGTCGCGATCGCGGCCTTCGGCTCGACGCCGGCGACGTAGACGAGCATCGGAAGGGTCAAGATCGCGCCGCCACCGCCGAGCATCCCGAGGACGACGCCGATGAGCAGGGCGAGCCCGCCGGCGACGAGCATCGTCGTGGTCACGTTCCGCCTCGCAGCATGCCGTGTACGAGCCAGCGCGGACGAAAAGGGTTCGCCGAAATCGGAACCCAAACGACGAGGAGCGGCTCTCACCGGCGAGGCCACCATGAAGATCGAACGCGCGCGGCTCCTCCTCGCCTGCGTCTCGACGTGCGCCCTCACCTCGACGGCGCACGCGGCCGACTGGCCGATGGTGCAAGGCACCGAGGCTCCGGACGCCCCCGCCGTTCGCCCGTTCGGCGTCGTGCAGGTCACCGCGTCGCCGAGGCCGACCGTTCGCCGAGCGCGCCCCGGCCTCCGCGGCGCCCTCCCCGGCACGGACGGTCGCGTCTCCTACTACCTCACGGCCGAGCTCGGAACGGCTCCGATCGCGCGCGACGGCCCGACGCTGGCCGACGCGTCGATCACCCTCGGCTACATCCCCGGCGCGCGCGTCCGGATCGGACAATTCCGCCTTCCGCTGATGGATGAAGGCGTGGAGTCGAACGCCCAGGCGGCGGAGTGGATCAACCTCTCGCTCCCGGCGTCGGCCCTCGTCATGGAGGACCCCGTACGGAACGGGCGCTTCAGCGGAGGCGCCTCGGGCTTTCGCGATGTCGGCGTCGAGGTGTTCGACACGTACCAGCGCGGGCACGTCGCGCTCTCCTACGCGCTCGCGCTCTCGAACGGACAACGCCGCAGCTTCGATGCAAACGACACGAAAGACATTACGGCGCGGACGACGGCGTCCTGGGTCTTCTCGGGCGACGTCACCGATCCGCACCGCCAGGAGCTGTCGCTGTTCGCTTGGGGACAGCGCGGAGAGCGGACGCTCGACGGCGTTCCCACGCAGCGGATCCGCTCGGGCGTCGGCGTCCACCTCGAGAAGGAGCCGCTGCGCGTCCGCGCCGAGCTCGTCCACGCGAGCGGCGCGCTCTCCGTCGGGCAGCGCGCGATCGGCGGAACCGTGCAAGCGCGAGCCCGCGTCTTCGGTCGCGCGCGCGTCGGCCTTCGGTACGACGCCGTGCGTGCCTCGAAGTCGCTCGCCCCGATGCTCGAGTACGACGTCGTCCCTCGCGTACGCCTCCAAGCGACGTACGAGAAGCGCTGGCTCTCCCTTCCGGACGGCGATCGCCTCGGCGCGCAAGTGACGGTGATCTTCTGACGGTCATCATGGACTCTCTTGGAGGAAGTCCTTGAGCGCCCGCTTCACCGCGCTCTGAACCGAAGTCGGCACTTCGGTCTTGGGGCCCGTCGTGCGGCAAAGGGCGAGGGTCTGCTTGAGCGAGTCGCAGGCGTCGCGGCAGCGGACGCACCCTTCGAGGTGCCGCTCCATCGCATGGCAGACCTCCGCGCTGATCTCGTCCTCGAGGTGCTTCGAGAACAGCGTGAGGACGTCCGGGCACGCGCCGGCCGCGGCAGGCGCATCGCCGGGGATGCCGAGCACCGGAGCGACACCGTCACGCACGGCGACGCGCGCGCGATGCAGTCGGCTCTTCACCGCCTGCGCGCTGATGCCGAGGACCTCGGCGACCTCGGGCGCGGTGAGCCCCTCGACGTCGCGAAGGATCAGCACCTCGCGATACATCGGCTCGAGCGCGCGGATCGCATGCTCGAGCGCCTGCTCGACCTCCTTGCCCGCGAGGACCTCGTCCGGCGCTCGCCCCGGATCGCCCTGCGCTTCGACCTCGCTCGCGTCGGCGGCGTCGAGCGACGTCTCGTTCGGCGCGAACTTGCTGCGGCGGCGCTTCTTGATGCAGAAGCTCCGCGCGACGGTGTAGAGCCACGTCGAGAGAGACGACGCACCGCGGAAGTCTCGAACCCCGCGCGCCATCGCGAGCAGCGTCTCCTGCAAGACGTCCTGCGCGTCCTCGGGATCGCGGCACATCTTCATCCCGAACCGGTAGACCTGCGCCTGGTAGCGCTCGAGTAGCGTCGAGAGCGCGGCCTTGTCCCCGCCGCGCGCAGCGGCGAGCAGCTCGGCGTCGGAGGCGGTATCGAGAGACGTGCTCATTTCTTTCCCTCCTGTAGCCGAAGAAGCGGTAGCGACCGAGCGCGACGTCTCGGGTATCTTCGGGGCGTGAGCGATCAAGACGGAGGGCTCGAGGAGGCGCGCGCGCAGTTCATCCGCGGGGAGCTGGACGGCGCGCTCGTCGCGGCGCGTGCTTGCCTCGCTGCGGCGAAGGCCGCCGGCGACATGACCGCGACGGGGCGCGCACGGACGCTCTGCGGCGAGATCGCCTACGATCGGCTCCGCTACCCGGAGGCCCGCGACGAGCTGAAGCGCGCCGTCACCGAGCTCGAGTCGAGCGGAGCCGACGAAAACGACGTGCGCTACGCGCGCGCGTCGCTCGGCATCGTCCTCCACACGCTCGACGACGTCGACGGCGCCACGGCGCAGCTCGCGCAGGTGGACCCCGACCCCGCCGCCGGGCCGGCCGAGGACCTCACCGTCGCGCACGCGGGACGATGGATCGTCCTCGCCGTGCTCCATCAGGCGTTCGGCGGAACGCCACGCGCACGCGCGATCCTCGAGCGCCTGCTCGCGGTCATGCCCGACTCCGACTCCGACTCCGACGACGCACGTCGCGCGGCGCGCGCGACCGCGCATCTCCAGCTCGCGGCCACGCTTCAGACGGAGGGCGCGAACGCGGCGGCGATCGAGAACGAGGAGCGCTGCGTCGAGCTCCGGACGAGCCTCTGGGGGCCCACGAACGTGCGCGTCCTCATGGCGAAGCTCAGCCTCGCGCAGCTCCTGCTCGCGAGCGGACGGACCGACGACGCGTGCCCTCTCGCGCGGGACGCGATGGCGACGCTCGAGGCCATCGGCCGCGCCGACGATCCGCGCGCGTCGGTCGCGCACGCGACGCTGGGGCTCGTCGAGCTGACGTCCGGCGACGTCGCGGCGGGCGCGAAGCGGCTCGAGCGTGCGTGCGCGATCGAGGAGAAGACGTTCGGAGGCGCCAGCCCGCGAACGGCGAAGATGCTCGTCATGCTCGCGCAGGTCGAGGCGACACGGCAGCAGTGGGGCCGGGTCATGGGCCTCTGCAAGAAGATGATCCCGGCGCTCCGCGGCGACGCTCGCTCGACGGACGCGTACTTGAGCGCGTGCGGTCTCGACTGCACCGCCCACATCGCTCTCGGGCGCGCCGCCGCGGGCGCCGACCGCCTCCGCGACGCGCTCGCGAACCTCGACCGGCGCGGCGCCGCCTTCTCCGAGGAGCTACGGCGCATGATCGCCGAGCTCTGGCTCCTCCTCGGCCGAACCGAAATCGCCACCGGCCGGCGAAGCGGCGTGAGCACGCTCGAGCGAGCGCGCGCGCTGGCGATGGATTGCGGCGCGAGCGACATCCTCGACGCAGCCACCAACGACTTGGAGCACGTCCGGCGCGGCGGCGGCATGGGCCTCAAGAGCACGTCCTGATCACCGGGCGAGCTCGGCGGCGACACGTCGAAGCCGCTGCGCGAACGTGCACGTCAGGAAGCGCTCTCGTCGCGCGGGCTCGTCGATCGCGTCCGCGCGGCGCGCGATGACCTTCTGCCCGCGCGCGAGCACCATCCGGCACGCATCGACCTGTCCGACGGCGAGCATCGTCTCGGCGCTCGTCGCGAAGAAGTCGAGGTCGAGCGCGCCGTGAAGATGCCGGTGCTGCGTCGCCGCGACGACGGTCATGCACTCCGCGGCGGCCTCCTCCGCGCGGCCGGCTTCGAAGAGCGCGCCGGCGAGCTGCATGTGGCAGGCGCAGTCGACGGCGAAGGCCGGCTCCTGCGACAGCACCTTCGTCAGCGTGTCGATCGCGCCTTCGGGATCGCCGAGGATGCGCTGCACGTGAGCCGTGAGCACGAGCGAATACGCGCCGAAGACGCCGTCGCCCAGCATCGAGGCGCTGCGGATCGACTCTTCGACGCGCGCCCTCGCCGAGGCGGGATCGGGCATCGCGAGCGCGGTCACCGGGAGCGACCACGCGTTCAGGATCGGCAACGAGTACTTCTGCGCCTGCGCGTACCCGCGTGTACCGTACGCCGTCGCCTCTTCACGCGCGTCGAGCGAGAGCTCCGCGATGACGAGCTGGCTGAGCGAGTGGCCGTAGCCCGCGGGGTCGCGCGCCTCCTCGAAGGCCCGCTCGCTCTCCAAGCACGCCGCTCGATCGAGCCACGTGTTCCCCAGGCTGAAGCGGGCGTGCTGCGCGCGGCTGTGCGCGTTCCAGCCGCGCGCCCGCGGATCGGGATCGTCGGGCAGGAGCGCGAGCTTGGCGAGCACCGCGTCGGCGCGCTCGCGCTCGCCGTCCCAATAGAGCGCGACGACGACGAAGCTAGCGGCTTGCTGGTAGTCGTCGCCGGGGCACGTGGCGGGGTCGAGCGACTCGAGCGCGTTCGCGGCGCGCCTCGTCATCGACGCGTCCATGTTCATCGCGCCGCTCATCGCTGCCCACGAGACGACGGCCGGATCCGCGCTCGCGGTCGCCGTCTCGCGCAACGCACGGTCGAACGATCGCCAGCCTTCCCTCACCTTGCCACGCCAGCTGAGCGCGCTCCCTTCGGCGAGCAAGAGTCGATGCAGGTCGCTGCCGGTGGCGCCGAGCGCGATCCCGCGCGCAGCGCACAGGAGCGCCGCGTCGAGATCGTTGGCCATCGAGGCTTCGCGCGCGGCGACGACGAAATGTGGGATCGCCGCCGCCGGCGTCTCGGAGCGCTCGTAGTGCTCCGCGAGCGAGAGCGCGTCGCGTTCACCGGCGGCCCGGAGCCACTCCGCCGCGAGGCGGTGCCCCACCTTGCGGTCTTCGCTCGTCAAGGCGGCGTAGGCGGCGTCGCGGAGCAGGCCATGGCGGAAGCGCACCTCGCGCTCGCCGGCGAAGCGCGACGCTTCGAGGGGCACCAGCCACTCCTTCTCGACGAGAGAAGCGACCGCGAGCTCGATCTCGGACGCGGCTCGTCCGGCGAGCAGGGCGATACCGTCGAGCCACGCGCGCTCGCCGAACACCGCCGCCGCGCGCAGGACGAGGCGCTCGTTCGACGGCTCCCGCGCCAAGTGCGTCTGGATGACGGCGAGGAGCGAATCGGGCGTCTCCGCGGAGTCGCCCCCGCCGTGCCGGAACAGCTCTTCGAGCCAGAGCGGGCTGCCGCCGGCGCGATCGACGGCGTGGCGAACGGCTTCGCTGCTCGCGCCGGGCCGAAGGGCGAGCGCGAGCGCCTCCGCGGCCTTGCGCGCGAGCCCGGCGAGGCGCAGCTCTTCGACGCCCTGGCTCGTCCAGATCCCGGGGAACGTCTCGTGAAAGGTCGGCCGCGCGGCGCCGACGATGAAGATCGGGTGCTCCACCGCGTGCACGAGCGACTCGAAGACTCGAAGGCTCGGCGCGTCCGCCCAATGCAGGTCTTCGAGCATCACGACGAGCAGGCCTTCGCCCGCGCCCGCCGCGCAGAGGGCGAGGGCCGCCTGCCGGATGTGCGTCGCCATGACGGACGGGCTATTCTGCGCCGCGCGCAACGCGGCGCTCGGCGCTTCATCGACGAAGCCCGCGACGTGCGCGAGCAGCTCGAGCGCGCCTTCGTCCGCGACGAGCGCGCGGAGGGCGCGGACGAAGGCCCCGCGATCGGTCGCCGTCGCGCTCATTCCCGCGGCGCGCCGAAGGAGCTGCGAGAGCATCGTGTAGGGCGAGCCCGGGCGCATCGGATCGCCGCGCGCGATCCAGACGCGCTCGGGAGCGCTTCGTCGCAGGAGCTCGCGCAGGAGCCGCGACTTCCCCGCGCCGGCCTCGCCGGTGACGAGGATCGCCCGCGTCGTGCCGTCGGCGACGCACTCGTCGAGCAAGCTCGTGATGAGCCGCATCTCGCGGTCGCGTCCGACGAACGGCGTTCGGTCCGCGATCTCGTGCGCGCGCGCGAGCTCCGCGCCCAGCCGCGCGCCGTCGATCTCGAAGCGATGGCGCAGGATCTCGATCGACGCGGGGTCCAGCGCGACGGAGACCTCGCCCGCGCGCGAGACGAGGCTCGCGGCGCGATCGATGACGCCGCCGACCGCGTTCGAGCCGGCGCGCTCGCCGAAGCCGGTCGCGAGCGCGATCGTGTATCCGCCTTCGTGCTGCAGCGCGAGCGCGAAACGCGCGGCGCGGATGGTCTGATCGCGCGCCGAGTCGAGCTCCCAAACGAAGAGGAAGAGGCCGCCCGGCAGCCATTCATGCCGTGCATGTGCGGCCGCGGCCGCATGCGCGAGGCGCTGTCGCTTGCGCTCTTCGGAGGCCTCCGCTTCGGTCGCGCCGCTCGGGTCGAGCCCATGCGGGCGCGCGAGCACGACGGTGAGCGCCTGTCGTTCGCGGTCGGTGAGCTTCGAGGGCGGGACCGACTTCGCCGCCGCGCCCGACGCCTCCGCTTCGAGCGCGCGGATCGCCCGCGCCACGGCGGCGCCGTCCGAGAGGCGCTGCTCGAGCGGCGCGAGCAACCGCGCGAACAATGCGTCGTACCGCGCGAAGCTCGGGTCGACGCTGCTCGGCGCGGGCGGCGCCTCGGTGAGGAGCTTCCCGACCACGGCGGCGGCGTGCTCCGCGTGATAGGCGGACCGCCCGGTGAGGCACTCGAAGAGCAGACACCCGAGCGAGAAGACGTCGCTCCGCGCGTCGACGGGCTTGCCGCGCGCCTGCTCGGGCGAGAGATAACCGATCGTACCGACCATCATCCCGGCGGCCGTGATCGCCGTGCCGCGGAGCGGCTTCGCGATCCCGAGATCGAGCAGCCGCACGTCCTTCGGGTCGCGGCCGACGAGGAACACGTTGCTCGGCTTCACGTCGCGATGGACGACGCCGGCGCGATGAGCGGCGCCGAGCGCCTCCGCGACGAGCGCGGCCACCTCGAGCGACTCCGCCGGCGCGAGCGCCTTTCGCGCGAGCCGCTCCCCGAGGTCTTCGCCATCGAGCCACTCCATCGCGAGCCACGCGGCGCCGTCGTCATCGATGCCGTGCGCGACGTAGCGCACGATGCCAGGATGGCTCACGGCCTCGAGGAGCCGGCTCTCCCGCAAGAAGCGCTGCGTAGCCTCCGCCTGAACGGTGCGCATCCGCTTCACCGCGACGACGTCCCCCGTCACGCGATCGACCGCGCGATACACGTCCCCCATCCCGCCGCCGTTCACACGCGCGCCAAGCTCAAAGCGCTCCCACACGCCCGGAGGCTAACACGAGGCCGCGACGAGGCCGCCGAGGCGGAGAGCGCAGGAGCGGCCATGCCGCGCCGTACGACTTCGCCGACGCCTTCTGGGACGGATGCCACGTCGCACCGGCCATCCCCGACCATCGCCGCCGTGATCGAGCGCGCGATCGCCGAGCCCCCGGCGCCCGATTCCCATCCGCCCGCGCGATGCGCCTCTCATCCAGGCTTCCTTTGCATCGAAGCGAACATCTGCTCGTCACGCGCCGCCGCCACGCGGAGCACCGAAACGAGCGCGCCTTGCTCGTGCACGAACCACGATCGGACCGTACGTCGCCCGTTTGGCGGAGATGACGCTTGCACGGTACCCGCGCCCGGAGCTCGGCTACCGCGCCGTGCTCGGCGGACCGTTCCAGGTGTCGTTTACGGATGGAGCACGGCGACCCCGACGCACGGGTCATCGCACTTGAAGTTGAACGGTCCCGTGCAAGCCAAGACGCCTGCCGTGCAGACGGTCCCGGGGCAGTCGCGCGGGAGTGATGTGCCCGTCGCGCGGCACGTGCAGGTCAGAGCAGGCGAGTCGAGATCGATTGCGCAGGAGGCGCCAGCGCAGCTCGGCAAGATCTTCATGCCGTCCGCCACCAGTTCGGCGCGCGTCGACGTGTTCGTGCAGTCGCAGCCGCCGGCTATCTCGTAGCAGGTCCACTCGCGCTCCGAGAACCCCTCCCACGTCGAGGAGGTCTCGCCCTTTTTGCATTTCGGCGCGACGCACTGACCGCCGCAGAGGATGCCCGCGCCCTTCGTATCGGGACAGCACCGGTCGACGCAGGACGACGACGCACCGCAGGACTCCAAGCAAGACGGGTCACAGTTCGAGCCGGTGATGACGCACGACTCGCCGTCCTGCTTCGTGCCCGTCTCGGATGTCGAGGCGTCCGTCGCTGGGACGCACTTCCCTGCGGAGCAGACCTCGTCCCCGTCGCATTCGACCTCGCACGGCACAGTTCCACCGGCCGTGCTCGATGAGCTGCACGCCGCAACCACGGCCAGCAACGCCAACAGCGCGTGAGGGATGACGAAACGAATCCGCGTGCTCCGCTGACGCAAGACGACCATGACCGCGCTTCCGAGCCGACCATACCTGAAGGGGACGCCACTTGTCACTTCGTGGCGAACGCTTCGCAGCCGCCGTCCGCGGACGCGCGTTCAAGATCACCACCGAGGCCGACGACGCGTCGCCGCGGCCGCCGGGCCTCGCGCCGCGAGAGTTCCACGCCGAGCGACCGAACCAGCTCTGGGTCGCCGACCTCACCTACGATGCGACCTGGGCGGGCGTCGTCTAGGTCGATCGTCGGCTGGCACGTGTCGAACTCGCTCAAGAGCGACAGCGCGCTAGCGGAGACGGTCATCTTCACGGCCGACGTGATTCGCCGACGAGGCCCTTGGCGGAACGAAGTGGATGGCCACGAGGGGTTCTTTTGAGGGACGGCAGTAGCCAACAATGGAGACCGCTACGGCGATGCCTTCCTCACGTTGCCGCCCGAGCTCGGTGGCCCGAAGACGACGAGCGTCGCGATCATGTCGTCGGACTTCGCCGAAGGGGCGCGCGCTTCCGGGACGCGCGAGCTCGTACCTCTTCTCCTCGCTCCTTGTCTGCGGGGTCTGCGGTTCGTCGATGGTCGACTTCATCGCGGACGGCCAAGGTTCGCCGACGATCCGCGAACGGTTGAAGACGCTCGAAACCGAAGCGAAGGTCCTCCGTCGCCAGGTAAAGGCCCTCGAGCGCGACGCCACGGTGCCGATCTCCCTCCCGACGCCGGAGGGGATGACCGCGCTGGTCTTCGATCTCGAGCGTCGCCTGATGGCGGACGTCTCCAAGGGACGGGAAGAGCTCAGGCGCCTCTTCCATGACGGGAAGATTCGACTCAACCCTCAACCGGGCGGGTTCTACGTCGCCGAGTCCGAGATCCTCCCGCTGGTCCTACTAACGACTCCGCCCTCCGTGGCGGACCAGGGAGGGCGGCGGGGTGCGGACCAAGATCCGCGGTATTCTGCGAGTAGTTGCGCGGGGGCGATACGCGGGCCGTACCACGACCTCAGGCAGCGTGTCGGCGTCCGGCTGTGTCGTGTAGACGACGTGTCTTAGGCGGGAAGTTGCTACGAGCTGCTTGCGGCGGGGTTCAGGGAATCTTGCCAGTCGAGGCCAGGAGTTGCCGACTGATAGCCCCGCAAACCTCCCAGAACACACGCGCGTCTTCCGCGCCTATCAAGATGCCATCGGTGTGTTCCTTGTGCGGGTGAATGTAGTTCCGAAAGTCTCTAAGGACGTTCCCGACATCCTTGGCGGACTTCGTTATCCATCCAACTTCGTGCGCAACTTCTACCATGGCGACCAACTTCCAGTCATTGAGCGACAGTGTCTTGCCGGCCTTGTCCTTGGGTGCATTCTTCGCAGTGTAGATGGGGGCTTTGTTCGCGACGACGTTGATGCGCGCAAGAAGCAGCGTCTCCATTAGGCCGCCCATCATCACGGTCGCCGCCAGATTGGCTCCCGCGTTGATGCAGGTCTGCACCTCAGTCCATCGTCGGGTGAGAATCTCCTGCATGGCGACATCTCCGGTAAGCGACGCAAATGGCGGCGGCGCATCCGCTGTCGTCTTGCTATTCCGGACAGGGACTGCAGTCACAAGGCGACGGAGAGTGACGAGCGCGTCCTTTGCCGCCTTCAGCGTGCTCACGTAGGTAGACCGAGCGGCGGCCTTCGCGGTGGCGTCGAGAACCTTCTGGTATGCATTGTCGACAGCACTCACGTCGAGGTCTCCGACGCGCGGCTTGTGGGTCTTGAACCACGCATAGGCCACGGCCTTCAGACCGTCACGTTCTTCGGCGCCACGGACTTGGGGGGACTTTGAACGCTGCACTGCGCTTCGTGCCCGTGCCACCTCGGCGATGGCCGCCTCGATATGTCCGAGTGTGTCACTCATCCCTTGCCGGACTTCCGTGACTTCTTTGCTCCCGCCTTCTTCGATGGTCGCCGCTTCCCGCGGCCGCCCTTAGTTGAACCAGTCGTGGCCGTCCCCGGAAGTGTCATGGACACCAGGTTCTCGCCCACTGCATTCAATCGGTACGTGCCTCTTCCAGAGCCGTTCATGTAGCCTTGCCGCACAGCGTTGCCGAGTGTCTTGCTCGGTTTCGCGAAAACGGTCCAGGGGGCGAGACGCGCTGCGTCCTGGAGGTCTGCAGACGAAATCGCCTCCTTGCGGTCAGCGGCGGGTGCCATGAAGCGGTGGTAGTACGCGGCCACGGCCACGAACTGAACATCGTTCTTCGGCTGCTTCTCTTGGAAGAAGCTTCGAAAGTCCTTGGGCCCTGCCTCTCCGTCTCTGGGCCTCGAGGGCGTGTCCGCAAGCGTCGCGGGAACGTGAACGCCCGGGTGCGCGTGTTCGACCTTCGGCTTGACCGCTGCACCGGCAAGCTCAAGGCTCTCACTCACCCATCGGACGATGCGTTCCTGTTCTGCCTTTTGCCGACCGTGCAGAATCTTCTTAATCTCTTCCGCCGCCATAAAATCAGACTTCGCATCTTCGCTCATAAAGCTTCCTGTCCCCAATGGCGCTCTTGCGCTCGCACGAAAATGAATATTGGATATGAATGAACTCAGTTGTCAGGCACTGAGCACAGACCAGTTTTTGAGCAGGAAACGGCGACAGTACTGAGCCGCTGTAAAGGCGGCGTACTCCTGCCACGCGTCGTCCTTCGCGGCAGCAAAGTCACAGACTGACTTGAAGCTCACGTAGAGAGGCTTCGGCCGCGGGGCCTCATGCGCAGCACGGTAGAGGGCATACGTCTCCATCTCGACGCCGATCAACTTTCGCCAGTTCTTCTTGATATCGAGGATTCGCTTTTCGCTATCAACCACTTGGTCCGCTGCCCCGAGTGCACCAATGTGGATATTGAGCGAAGTTCGGGGCCGGGCGCCGCCCCAAGTACCAGCGATCTCGTCCAGTCCCTCTCTCGTACGTCGATCTTCCTGGACCAGCGTGTGCAGTCTGGAGTCGACCGGCAAGGGAAACGGATCGGGCTGAAATGTCTCAACGCCGTCAACTACCGCAATCTTGCCGGACGCGTAGTCCACGCTGGGGTTAGCGACCAAGATGTCACCGTAGTTTCGTCCCGAGGCCTTCGTGCCCGCTGCAATTCCGACCATCACGATGAGCCGAGGTCTAAACATGAGCAGCATTTGCGTGGAGATGATGGCAGTTGCAGTAAGCCCCATGTGCGTGGGGGCTCCGGCCACAACACTCAGAGGCGGTGCGCCCGACAACGGCACGTCAATTGATTTGTATATGTGGGTTTGACCGAAGTCGGGCTGGCTCTGCCATTTCGACTCGCCTCCGAACGCGTTCAGAACCTCGTGAAGTTCAGGACTGTGCAGAGCGCAGACAATGGCGACATCGAACGACCGAGCAGGCGGTGCCGCCTTCTCCTGCGACACTTGAAGTCCGTATGATCGAAGCTCGTCGACACCTGTCCTCGTGAGATGCCAACGCAGTCCGCTTTTAGCGACCCGAGTGCATTCCACTCGAGGAATGGCCTTCCTCAAAACGTCAGGCACATTGCCAGGAGCCGCCTTGCCGAGGCGCAGTTTCAGCTCAGCCGAAATGGCATTACTGTCGACGGCCGAGGCGGCTTTATCCGCGCGAAGAACGAGGAGACCGAGAAGAACGGCATTCCTTGGAGACCTTTTCCCCCGAGGTAGCTGCGCATACAGCTCCGAAAACGTCTCACTCATTTTTCGCGCGGCAGGTCCAGGTCGACCGTCACCTCTCCGTCGTGGCTCAACTTCCAGAGTCCCTTCTTCGTCCCAGGCTCGATGTACGCGTAGCGGCGACGGCAGTCTGTAAGCGTCTGCGTCATGTTCCCCGGCGGCTTCACGCGGCCTTGGAGGAGCGCCTTCCGTATCTCGTCAGAGTTCAGTTCGCTCTGCTCGCGGAACTTTTGGTGGTGATAGAGAACGCACGCGATGGCCTCGTAGGAGTTTTGAGGCTTCTTCTGCTCAAGGAACGTCTTGAGCGACACCCTCGAACCTTCCTCGCCAGCCTTTTCGCCATCGTTGGTGGGCGGTTCATCCGCGCTATCATCCTTAACATTCGGCTTGTCGAACAGGTCCCTCAAGCTCTCGAAAGTGCTCGTTACGAAGGCCTCGGGCCCCTCAATCTCGACCTGAGTTCCGCGTCGCAAGACCGAAAGACGAACTGTCATCCAAGAATGATGATGGCGACCTGGATGGATGTCAAGCCGCCTGGCGCAGCCAAGTGGAAGCCATCGGAATGGGGTACTTGCCGTTTACGAGATGCCCATCTCGAAAACGAGGACCACCCCGGGGTACCCCTTCGCAAGGAGGTGACGCCTTGGGAACACGCGTGGTCGGGTACATCCGGGTCAGCACGGACGGTCAGGCGGACGCCGGCACCTCCCTCGAAGCACAGAGGGCCAAGCTCACCGCCTACGCAGAGGCGATGGACCTCGACCTCGTCACCATTGAGGAGGACGCGGGCATCTCCGCGAAGACGGTGGTGGGCCGACCCGGACTGCTCCGCGCCCTCGGGCGCCTCGACGCCGACGAAGCCGACGGACTTCTCGTCGTGAAACTCGACCGCCTAACCCGCAGCGTCCGCGACCTCGGCGACCTCGTCGAGCGGTACTTCTCCCGGCGCCACTCCCTACTCTCCCTCGGCGACTCCATCGACACCCGTACCGCCTCGGGACGTCTCGTGCTCCACATCATCGGGTCGGTGGCGCAGTGGGAGCGCGAGGCCATCGGAGAGAGGACCCGCGATGCCCTTGCCCACCTGCGTCGGCGCGATGTGCGTCTCGGCGGTGAAGCGCTCGGCTGGTGCCGGACCTCGACCACGACCGACGTCCGAGATGCTCGTCATGCTGACGTACCCGGTGTACGCGATGACTAGTACCCTTGCCGGCAAGCAAATCGCCGTCTATGCACGGCACTCGTCGGCCCTGCAGAACGAACGGTCAACCGATGACCAAGTACGACGGTGCGTGGAAGCGGCGCGAGCGTCGGGAGCCGAGGTGATTCCCGCGCTCATCTTCAAGGACGAGGCCGTCAGCGCCGCTAGCCTCCAACGCCCGGGGTTCGAGCGGCTGATGAAGGCCGTCGAAGAGAAGCGGGTCGACGTCATTCTCGTCGAGGACATGTCGCGCGTGTCGCGAGACTTCGCCGACGCGGCGTTCATCTTCAAGCGCCTCCAGTACCTCGACGTCGCCCTCATAGGCGTCGCCGATGGCGTCAACACGGGACTGAAGACGGCCAAGCTGACGTTCACGATGTCGAGCCTGGTCGCCGACCTCTATCTCGACGCTCTTCGCGACAAGACTCTGCGCGGGCTTGAGAGTCAGTTCAACGCCGGCTACTCGACCGGCGGGCTCCCGCTTGGATACTGCAGCGTCCCCGACAAGAGTCCGGACCCGTCTCGCCGAAGTACGGAGTCGATACACGGTAAAGCGGATGACGCGGTCTGCGCCCGGCGCCCGCACGGCCTACCCTCTCTCCGGACTCCTCATCTGCGCAGCGTGCCACTCGCCGATGGTCATCTCCGGCGGCTCCCGAGCGGAGGTCGACGGCAAGGCGGTCGGACCGCGAACTTCGTACTATCGCTGCGGGGACTCGAAGAAGCGGGGCGTCTGCAAGAACGCCCTGTCGGTACGAGAGGACCTCGTCCGCGCCCGCATCTATGGCGCGCTTCGTGAAGCCGTCTTCACACCGGCTGCGGTGGCCCACCTTCGCAAGCGCATTGCAGAGCACCTCGGTGAGGCCGCGCGGCTCGCACAGCACGAGATGAAGGAGAGGCTCGACCGCCTCGCCCGGACGGAGCAACGCATACGCGGGCTCGTCACCTTCATCGCCGACGGCGACCATTCCAGTTCGGTCCGCGACGCCCTTCGGGACCTTGAGGCACAAGCTCTCACGGAACGCACGGCGATTCAGAACATCAAGGACCGGATGAACGCTCCCGTGGACCTCCCGACCCCGACCGCGTCCTCGAACGCGCGAAGGACCTCGACGCCGTGCTCGCCGCGGACCCCCTCCGCGCCCGCGAGGCTCTACGCCGGATGTTCGAAGGCGGACGAATCCTGCTCACCCCCGGAGACGACGGCGTCTACGTCGCGGAGGCAACCTTCCTCCCGCTCGTCGCGCTCGCCGAAATGACGAAGCCCCCGGCGGAGGGCCGAGGGCTGGGTCGTGGTACGGCTATCAGTTGCGCGGGTAGGATTTGAACCTACGACCTTCGGGTTATGAGCCCGACGAGCTACCAGGCTGCTCCACCGCGCGTCACGTCCGTCGAAACGGAACGATGTCGTAGTAATGCGCGGCGTGACGGAGGTCAACACCCTTCGCGCGGCTGTGGTTCGGTGCGGATCTTCGCGCGGTTCGCGTAGGGCGCGGGCGCTTCGCGGAGGGGTTGGTGCTTGGGATGCTTCACGTAGCTGGCGTACGGGCTCCTCGGTGAAGGCACGGACGAACGCTGATCGCTGGAGCACCTCGGCGCCGTGAGCCGCGCTCCTCCTCGTGGAGCAGAGCTCGGCTCTTCGAGCGGACCGCGCGCGATGGCGGCCAAGACGCGATCGACGTTGCGCTCCTCACCAACGCTCCTGCCTGCTCGCGCGCGCGGCGCGTTTGACGAGCCGAACGGGACTGGTTCGTGTGGCGTGAGCTCGGCCGATGCATGGCGGCACGCGCGTTGCTGATTGCGACATCATGAACGCTGCGAATCACGACGAACATGGCGGGGCGCGCGCGGCGATCGTGCGTGACCTCCTTGCCTCGATCGTCGTGTTTCTCGTCGCGTTGCCGCTCTGTTTGGGGATCGCGATCGCGTCGGGGGCGCCGCCCGCGGCTGGGTTGCTCACCGGTGTGATCGGGGGGCTCGTCGTCGGATTCATCGGGGGCGCGCCGTTGCAGGTGAGTGGGCCCGCGGCTGGGCTCGCGGTCATCGTCTGGGATCTCGTGCAGACGCATGGGTTCGCGGCACTGGGGCCGATCGTCGTCGTCGCTGGTGTGGTGCAGATCGTTGCAGGTGTGGCGAGGCTCGGGCGGTGGTTTCAGGCCGTGCCGCATGCGGTCGTGCTCGGGATGCTGTGTGGCATCGGCGTGCTGATCTTCGCGAGCCAGTTTCACGTGATGGTGGACGACGCGCCGCGTGGGGGCGGGCTCGCCAACCTCGCCGGGATCCCCGGCGCCGTCTGGAAGGGCGTGATCCCGCACGCTGGGTTGCCGCATGACGACGCGGCGCTCATCGGCTCGCTCACGCTCGTGACGATCCTCGGGTGGAACGCGGTCACGGCGAGGTGGCTGCCGCGCGCGAAGATCATTCCGGGCACGCTCGTCGGGATCCTCCTCGCCACCGTCGTCGCCAACGTCGTGCACGCGCCGATCGCGCACGTGGACATGCCGGATGGGCTCGTCGCCAACGTGCAGATCCCCACCGCGCCGACGTTCGCGGTGCTCCTCGACGCGCGTGTCCTCGGCGCCGCGCTCGCGCTCGCGTTCGTGGCGAGCACGGAGACGTTGCTCTGCGCGACGGCGACCGATCGGATGCACGAAGGGCCGCGCACGAAATACGACCGCGAGATGCTCGCGCAAGGGATCGGCAACACCCTCGCCGGGCTCGTCGGCGGGCTGCCGATGACCGGCGTCATCGTCCGCAGCAGCGCCAACATCCAGGCCGGCGCGACGACGCGGCTCTCCGCGATCATGCACGGCGCGTGGCTCCTCGCCGCCATCGCGGCGGTGCCGTTCGTCTTGCGACTCGTCCCCGTGTCGGCGCTCGCGGCCCTCCTCGTGTACACGGGCGCGAAGCTCGTTCGTCAGGACGTGCGCACGATCCTCGCGCGCGGCGGGCGCTTCGACGTCGCCATCTTCTTCGTCACCGTCGCGATGATCGTGTCGACCGACCTCCTGAAAGGCGTCCTCACCGGCCTCGTCCTCGCGCTCGGCAAGGTGCTGTGGATGCTGACGCAGCTCCGCGTCCGCCTCGAGCACGACGCGGAGATGAAGCGCTCCGTGCTCGTGCTCGAAGGGTCGGCGACGTTCCTGCGCCTCCCCGCCCTCGCGTCGACGCTCGCGAAGATCCCCGCCGGTCACGAGGTGCACGTGTACGTCGACGCCGTGAACCACATCGACCACGCCTGCTACGAGGCGCTCGCCGCGTGGGAGAAGCAACACGTCGCGAGCGGCGGGCGCGTGCACCTCGACTGGTCGCGCATCGCCAAGCTCGGCAAGACGCCGCCGCGCCTCGACGTGCCCGCGACGAGCTCGTGACGAGCTCGTCGACGAGCTCATGACGAGCTCGTGAACGACGTCAGCGCGTGGTGTGCATTTCGACGACGAGCTCGTCGAGCTGGTCGTACGTGACGCGGAGGCCGTCCTCCATCCCCGACGCGACCGCGGCCTGGCGCGCCTCGGCGGAGGGGTAGACCTCGTGCGACACGACGTGCGTGTGCTCGCCGCGCGCCTCGAAGGTCACCGTGACGACGGACGCGCCCGCGTCCTTCATCGGCTCGAAGAACATCGTGTAGACGAGGCGGCTCGGCGGCGTCACCTCGCTGTACGTGCCCGAGAACGCGAGCTCCTGATCGCCGGCGCGCGTCACGTAGCGGTAGGTGCCGCCGGCGCGCACGTCGGCGCGGACCTCGCTCATCTCCGCGCCCATCGACTTCGGCGCCCACCAGCGGCGCACGAAGTCGGGGTTCGTCCACGCCTCGAACACGACGCGCGGCGGCGCGCGGAAGGTGCGCTCGATGACGATCTCGCGATCGCCGCGGAGCTCCACCTTGGTGTCAGTCTTTGCGCTTGGTTTTTCGGCCATGGCTCGTCTCCTTCTTCTTCCTGAGCTCCTCGAGGAGCTCGTCCATCTCTTCGAAGCGTGCTTCCCAGAGCTGCCGGTATCGTTCCAACCATCCGTGGAGCTCGAGCAGCGGCTCCGAGCGCAGCGTGTAGACGCGCTGCTGCGCGCGCGGCTGCACCTCGACCAGCCCCGCCTCCTTGAGCACGCGGAGGTGCTTCGAGACCTGCACCTGATAGAGCGACAGGCCCTCGGTGATCTCGCTCACCGCGCGCGGCCCCGTGCGGAGCAGCTCGACGATGCGGAAACGGTTCGGCTCCGCGAGCGCCGCGAGCGTCGTCTGAAGCATGAGGATTATATGCTCTGAAAGGTATGTACTCGTCAAGGTATATTTGTGCCGGCGCCGTGAGCCGACGGTGTAGAGTGGGGCGGCAATGCCCGACGCGGTCTCGATTGCTCGCACGATCCTGGATGGGTTCGACCGCCACTACCGGCTCTTCCGCGCCACGAGCGCGCGCGCGAAGGAGCGCTGGGAGCGGCAGGACTGGGCCGAGGTCCGCGAGGCGTCACGGACGCGCATCGACATGTACGATCAGCGCGTCCGCGAGGGCGTGGACGCGATCCACGTCGCGCTCGAGGGCGCCGTGATCGAAGAGGCGCTGTGGCCCGCGATCAAGCGCGCGTACATCGGACTGCTCCACGACCACTACCAGCCCGAGTGCGCCGAGACGTTCTTCAACTCCGTCGCGCGGCGCATCCTCGACCGGCGGTACTACCGGAACGACTACATCTTCTCGCGGCCCGCGACGTCGACCGAGCACCTCGAGGGGACCGAGCCGACCTACCGCTGCTACTACCCGCACGACACGGACCTGAAGGAGACGCTGAAGCAGGCGCTCCTCGATTTCCAGCTCACGACGCCCTTCGCCGACCTCGACCGGGACCTCGCCTACGTCCAGCGCGCGGTCGCGGACCACTTCCCGAAGGGGTTCGAGCGGCGGCCGAACTTCCAGATCCAGATGTTGCGGTCGCTGTTCTTCCGCAACAAAGCCGCGTTCGCGATCGGGCGGGTGGTGAACGGGGGCGTGATTACCCCTTTCATCATTCCCATTCGGCACGACGACGACGGAAAAGCCGAGCTCGACGCCTTCTTGCTCGACGAGAAGAACATCGGGCGGATATTCAGCTTGGGCAGATCGTATTTCTTCGTCGATATGGAAGTACCGTCGGCCTACGTGGAGTTCCTCCAGACCGTCGCGCCGGCGAAGTCGAAGGCGGAGCTCTTCACGATGGTGGGGCTCGGCAAGCAGGGCAAGACGCTCTTCTTCCGTGACCTCCAGCACCACCTCCGCCACTCGACCGACACGTTCGTGCTCGCCGAGGGGACGAAGGGCATGGTCATGGTCGTCTTCACGCTGCCGTCGTACCCGTACGTCTTCAAGATCATCCGCGACTGGTTCGTGCCGCCGAAGGACACCGACCGGAAGAGCGTCGAGGAGCGGTACAAGTTCGTGAAGCTCGCCGACCGCGTCGGCCGCATGAGCGACACGCTCGAGTACACCCACGTCGCCTTCCCGTTCGACCGGATGGATCCGAGCCTCGTCGCCGAGCTCGAGGAGCTCGCGCCGTCGCTCCTCGAGCGCGACGGCGACAAGCTCGTCATCCGCCACCTCTACGTCGAGCGACGGCTCGTGCCGCTCGACGTGTACCTGAAGGACCCGAAGAACCAGGACCCCAGAAAGCAGCGCGCGGCGATCGACGAGTACGGGCGCGCGCTGAAGGAGCTCGCGGCGGCGGACATCTTCCCCGGCGACCTCCTCCTCAAGAACTTCGGGCTGACGCGGTTCGGCCGGATCGTGTTCTACGATTATGACGAGCTCGTGACGATGAGCGAGTGTCGGTTCCGCACCCTCCCGAAGGCGCGCGACCACGACGACGAGATGAGCAGCGAGCCGTGGTTCAACGTCGAGAAGGGGGACGTGTTTCCCGAGCAGTTCCCGACGTTCCTGTTCCCGCCGGGGCCGCAGCGCGACACGTTCACCGAGCTCCACCCCGACCTCGCGCGGGCCGACTTCTGGCGCGAGCAGCAGGAGCGCCTCCGCGCCGGGATCCAGGAGGACCTCTTCGCCTACTCCGAGGCGATGCGCTTCACGAACCGCTACGGCTAAATGGAGGCCAAACGAGGTATCATCCCGCCTAGCGATGGCGGAACAGGACGAGCGCGAGGGACCGAGCTCCGATCGCGTCCCCATGTCCGAGCCGCGGCCGCCCGAGCCGCGGCCGTCGGAGTCGATGCCCGTCTCGAACCCGATGCCGAACTCGGCCGGGTACATGACGGCCGCGGCCAAGCTGTCGCTCGCCGAGATCGCGCTCGCGCTCCGCGACGAGCAGCTCGAGGCGCAGGTCATCCACTACCGCGCCGAGCTCGAGACGAACCCCGATCTCGACGCGATCACGGCGCAGGTGGTGCACGAGCTCCAGGGGCTGCAGACGGCGGTGAAGTACGCCCAGTCGGTCACGCCGAACGCGCGGCCGGCGCCGGTCCTCGACCGCGCGCAGCTGGAGCACGACCTCATCCAGGGCCTCGCCGACATGCTCGGGCGCATCTTCCGCCCCGACCGCCTCGCGACGATGATCGAGCGGAAGCTCGGCGAGGTCGCGAAGCGCTTCGCGCGCGTCTTCTTCGAGAGCGAGCTCGCGGAGAAGATCCGCGGCTCGCAGGACGAGCTGAAGACGATGCGCTTCTACGAGCAGGCGCTCTTCCACGCGCTCCAGCACGCGGAGCCGACCATCTTCGCCGCGCTCGACGGCTTCGCGTTCGACCCGGAGAACGACGTCCGCGAGAAGGCCGCCACCAAATATTATGAATTACTGAAACAGCTCCGGAACGATTTCCTCGCCCGCACGACGCCGGAGCTCAATACGCTGATCAGCTATCTGAACGAGGTCCTCTCCACCTTCTTCACGCGCGAGCTACCGCCGAACCTCTTTTTCCTCTCGCTCGACGTGGTCAAAGCGGCCTCCCTCGCCGACCGCGGCACGACCGGCGGATACAAGATCAGCGCGACGACGTTCCCCGTCTTCCGCGTCGCCTTCGAGCGCCATTTCATGCGCCGCCTCGTCCCGTTCGTGGAAGAGGAGATGCTCTCGCGCGTGCGCCTGCAGAGCAGCCAGTTCCGCTCCGAGACGATCCGCTTCATCGCCGACCCTGTCATCTTCAGCGAGGTCTGCGAGGTCGTGTGCGACGCCGTCTACGACATGCTCTACAACGACGGCTTCTTGGATTTGCCGTCCGACTGGCGCGCGCGGCTCTCCGCCGGAGGATAGAGGGGATAGATGCGATTCTTGATCGGCAGTGACGAGGACCGCCCGGTGGTGGCGCACCTCGCGGCGCGGCTCCGCGAGAAGGGCCACGAGGCGACGGTGGCGCCGGTGACGACCTGGGGCGCGATGGCGAAGGGCGTCGCCGAGCGCGTCGCGAAGGGCGAGTTCGACCAAGGCGTGGTGTGCTGCTGGACCGGCACCGGCGCGTCGATCGCGGCGAACAAGGTGCCGGGCGTGCGCGCGGCGCTGTGCACCGACGCCGCCACCGCCGCGGGCGCGCGGAAATGGAACGACGCCAACGTGCTCGCGCTGAGCCTCCGCCTCTTGTCGGAGCCGGTCGCCGACGAGATCGTCGACGCCTGGCTCGACGGGACCTACGCGGGCAGCGAGGACGAGAGCCTGAAGCTGCTCCGCTAAGCGGCTACGCCGCGACGCGCACCGTTCCGCTCGGGAGGACCGGGACGTAGTTGCGGAGGCGCTCCACCAGCGCCTCCGTGATCGTGTGGCCGCGGGCGACGACGAGGATGCCCGTCGTCGTGCGGACGTCGGCGGCGATGACCATGCCCTCCTTCAGCGCCGCGATCGAGATCTCGCCCTCCGCGCGCTCCGCGCCGAAGAACACCGCCGCGAGGGCGTCGACGACCTCCGGGCGATGCCGCGTTTCCATGCCGCGCACCGCGGCGAGGGCGGTCTTCGTCGAGCCGATCTCCTCGTGCTCCTCGAAGTCGAGGGCGGCGCGGAGGATGTCGGCCTCGAGCTCGCACACGCACGGGCCCGCGAGCGCGTGGCGGATGATCGAGACGATCGGCTCGAGGCGCGGGATCGGGGCGAGGAGCTGCTCCGTCAGCACCGGCACCCGCTCCAGCATCGCCACCTCCGCCACGCCCAGCGTCTCGCGCAGCGCGCGGCGCTCGTACACGCCCGCCGGGAGCGAGAGCGCGCCGAGCTGGCAGAGCATCGCCGCGATCTCGAGCTTCCACGTCGACGCGAGGCCCAGCTTCGCCGCCATCGCGCACGCGTTCTGCTTCACGCGCGTCGCGGCGCCGAAGACCGTCGGCGACGTGATCGCGAGCGCCTCGGTGAGGGCGTGGACCGCGCCGCGGAGGGTCTGCTCGAGCAGCTCGCGCTCGGCGCGGACGAGGCGGTTCTGCTCCGCCGCGGCGAGGAGCGCGGCGCGCATGTCGGCCGGCGCGCACGGCTTGCGGAGGAAGCGGAAGATGTGGCCCTGGTTCACCGCCGCGATCGCGTCGTCGAGGTCGGACTCGCCGGTGAGGAGGAGGCGCGTCGCGTCGGGGTGGAGCGCGCACGCCTCCGCGAGGAACGCGGCGCCGCTCATGAGCGGCATCCGCATGTCCGAGACGACGGCCGCGACGGTGGGGTCCTTCGCGAGCGCCTCGAGACCGGCCGCGCCCGACGAGGCCGTGATCACGTCGAACGATCCGCGGAGCACGCGGCCGAGGCTCTCGAGGACGCGCGCGTCGTCGTCGACGATCAGGACGCGCGGCGCGCTCACGCCGCCCTCCGCTGCACGACCCGGTCCAGGATGCCGAGCCGCTCGAGGTACGCGCGCTCCTCCGGCGCGGAGCCGTAGGCGCCCTCCGTGTCGAGGAGGCGGCGCGCGACGTAGACCGCGTCGGCGGGGCGGAGCGGGCCGCGGCCGGTGCCGTCCGCCGTCGCCTGCTCCGCGATCGCGGTCACGACGCCGGCGGGGAGGCCCCAGAGGTTCAGGAGGTAGACCGCGTTCGACACGTAACACGCGTCGGGAGCGGCGGCGTACGCGGCCGGCATCGCGATCGCGGTCGCGAGGCGCCCCACGTCGTGGAGGACGCCCGCGACGAAGGCGCCGTCGCCGGCCGCGCCGGGACCGGCGAGCGCGCGCGCGAGCGTCGCGACCTCGACCGCGCGCTCGTGGTGCCGCTCGACGTCGAAGCCCACCGAGCTCGAGGTCGCGGGGCTCATGATCCCGCCGTAGATGCAGACGCGCTCCATCAGCTCGGGGCCGAGGTACGAGACCGCCTCCGCGACGCAGCAGATCCCTTTGCGGACGCCGAAGAAGGAGGTGGAGACGATCTGGAGGACCTTCGCCGCCATCGCCGGATCGCGCTCGACGAGGCGCGCGATCTCCTCGACGGAGGCCTCCTCGTGAAGGAGGACGCGCGCGAGAGCGCGGCAGAAGGCGGGCGGGCTCGGGAGCGATTCGATGCCGCCGAGCGCGGCGCGGGCGGCGTCGCCGACGGCCGACTGCGCCGACGCGCGGCGGGCGAGGAGCTCGCCGAGGACCGACGGCTCGGTCGGCTTCGTCAGGAACTGATGCGCGTACGGCACCGCGCGGAGGGCGGCGTCCATGTCGGTCTGGCCCGAGAGGACGATCCGCATCGTCTGCGGGCGGACGACGCGCGCCTGCGCGAGGAGCGCCGCGCCGTCCATGCCCGGCATCCGCATGTCGGTCACGAGGACGTCGAAGTGCGTCGCCTCGAGGAGCGCGAGCGCGGCGGCGCCGGAGGTCGCGGTGTGGACCTCGATCGTCTTGCGATGCGGGCGGAGCGCGCGCTGCATCGCGTCGACGACGCGCGCCTCGTCGTCGACGAGGAGGGCGCGCTGCTTCGGGAGGCCGGGGACGACGGGAGAGGAGGAAGCTTCGAGGTTCATGCTGCTCGGACGGAAGAAGAAGGAGCACCCGCGATCGGAAGACGGACGAAGAAGGTGGTGCCGGCCCCCTGCTCCGTCTCGAAGCGGAGCGTGCCGCCGTGCTTCTTCACGACGCCGAAGGCGAGCGCGAGGCCCTGCCCGGTCCCGCGGCCCGGATCCTTCGTCGTGAAGAACGGCTCGAAGATGTGGCCCTGAGCGTGATCGGGGATGCCGCCGCCGGTGTCGGAGACGGCGACGACGACGTGATCGCCGTCGAGCGCGGTCGAGACCGCGATCCGCCCGAGCACCCCGGTCCGCTTCACGACGTCGGCGGTGGCGTGGGCCGCGTTCACGATGAGGTTGAGGAAGACCTGCGAGAGCTCGCCGCGACAGCAGACGACGCGCGGGATGTCGCCGAAGTCCTCGACCGTGTGCGCGATGCTCTTCAGCTCGTGCCCGGCGACGGTGAGGGTCGTGCGGAGCACGGCGTTGAGGTCCGTCTCCGTCGCCTCGCCGCGATCGTTGTGCGCGAAGTTCTTCATCGAGCGGACGATGCTCGCGACGCGCGTGAGGCCCTCGAGCGTCTGCTTGATCGCGCACGGGATCTCGTCGCCGAGGTACCCCCAGTCGGCGTCGGCGACGGCCTCGCGCGCGGCGTCCTCGCTCGAAGCGAGCGCGACGAGGCGCGTGACGAGGTCGGTGACGGTCTCGAAGGACGACTGCAGGAAGTGGACGTTGTCGCTCACGAACTGCACCGGCGTGTTGATCTCGTGCGCGATGCCCGCCGCGAGCCGCCCGACCTCCTCGAGCTTCTGACGGTGCCCGACCGCTCGCCGCTCCTCGTCGACCTCGACGAACCGCGCGTTCATCGCCTCGACGAACGCGCTCCACTGCTCCGCGCTCGGGGGCTCTCGGCCGTCGCCGGCGATCCCCAGGCGCGTGAGCTGCCGCTTCAACTCGCTGTGCACTCTCGTTCCCCCGATCGTTTCATGCTCACCCCCGATCCAAACGGCCCGATCGGCGGCGCGTTCAGTCCCCGTTTCTCTCTCAAGGCCCGCCCGATCGCGCCGTACTGAGGGCAAGATGGGTCGAAGGACCGCGAAACCTTGTGTGGTGGCCGTCATCGCCACCGTGGTGACGATGTGGGCGGCGCCCGCGAAGCTCGCGCCGGTCGCGACGGTGCTGATCGCCGCGACCGGCACGCTGATCGTGCGCTCGCGACAGCAGCGCGAGCTCGAGGCGCGCGTCGAGGAGCGCACGCGCGAGCTCACCGTGAGCCGCGAGGAGTACCGCCAGCTCCTCGAGACGACGCAGGCGATCCCGTTCCGGATGGCGCCCGAGAGCCTCCGCTTCACCTACGTCGGGCCGCAGGCGGTCGCGATCGTCGGGCACCCCATCCGCGCGTGGACCGACACCGACTTCCTCGAACGCCACGTCCACGCGGAGGACCTCGCCGACCTCCGCCGCGCGCTCGGCTCCGTCGCGGAGGGGACCCATCGCGAGGTCGAGCTCCGCCTCGCCGCCGCGGGCGGGAAGGAGCTCGTGCTCCGCGGCATCGTGCAGACGCTGCTCGACGCCGAGTCGCGGCCGTTCCTGAGCGGCATCTTCCTCGACGTCACCGCGCGCCATCGCCTCGAGGCCGAGCTGCGATCGGCGCAGAAGCTCGAGTCGCTCGGCCGCCTCGCCGCCGGCATCGCGCACGAGATCAACACCCCGGTGCAGTTCGTCGCCGACAGCGTCCACTACATCAAGAGCACCTTCCCCGCGGTGAGCTCGGTGATCGAGAGCTACCGCGAGGCCGTCTCCCTCGCGCCGCCCGACGTGATGGAGAAGGCGCGCGACGCCGACGAGAGCGCCGACACCGACTTCGCGCTCGAGAACGTCCCGATCGCGCTCGACAACGCGCTCGACGGGCTCCAGCGGATCGGCCACATCGTAAAATCGCTGAAGGACTTCTCGCAGCCGGACCGGACCGAAAAATCGGCCGTCGACCTCAACGCGTGCATCCGCAGCACGCTCGCGATCGCGGCGCCCGAGTACGCCGAGGTCGCGGAGCTGCAGACCGAGCTCGGCGAGCTCGCCCCGGTGCACTGCCACGGCGGCGAGGTGAACCAGGTCTTGCTCGATCTGATCGTGAACGCGGCCCACGCCGTCGCCGACGCGAACCACGGCGCGGGCACGCGCGGCCGGATCAAGGTGCGGACGTGGCAAGACGACGGCTGGGCGCACGTCTGCGTCCGCGACACCGGGAACGGGATCCCGGTCGCGATCCGCGACAAGATCTTCGACCCGTTCTTCACGACGAAGGAGGTCGGCCGCGGCACGGGGCAGAGCCTCGCCATCGCCCGCCGCATCATCGTCGACAAACACGGCGGCGAGCTCACCTTCGAGACGGAGGTCGGCCGCGGCACCGCCTTCATGATCCGCCTCCCCGCCGCGCGCCGGCTCCCGAACGCGGCGTGAGCGGCGTGAGCTACGCGCCGCGGGTGGCGGCGCGGCTGAAGCGGACGCGGCCGACGTGCTCCCACCAGTCGCGGAACCTCTGCTGCGAGCGCTCGCGCTCGCGGCGGGGGAGGTCGTCGTAGTAGCCGAAGGACTCCTTCGTGATCCACTTCAGCTCCTCGCCCGCGAGGCCGCGGATGCGACGCTGCTCGTGCATCAGCGAGTCCATCAGCCACTCGAGGCGATGACGGCCCTTGTTCGCGTCCCACCACGCGGTCCACTTCTCGAGGTCGAGCCCGAAGTCCTGGCGCGTGAGGAGGACGAGCCCCTTCTGCGTCGCGATCGCGACCTCGCTGTCGTTCTCGTCGAGGAGCGGCAACAGCACCTGCACCGCGCTCGGCTCGCGCGTCTCCGCGAGCGCCTCGATCGCGCGGATGCGCAGGTCGACCGTCTGCGCGAGGGTGAGCTCGCCGAGGCGCTCCACCACCGCTTGCGGATGCGACTCCGCGAGGGCGTGGACCGCGGCCCGCGCGGCGCGGCGGACCTTCGCGTCGTCGTCGAACGCGCGCGCGATCGCGGCGTCGATCGCGTCGGGGTAGACGAGCTCGGTGAGGAGGTACGTCGCCCAGAAGCGCGACTCGGCGTCGGGCGCCTCGACGTGGGCGAGGACGAACGGGAGCGCGGTCCGCCGCTGCGAGGCGATGAGGCGGATGACGGGACCGCAGTCGGCGACGCGCGGGAGGGCGTCGAGGTCGAGGCGCTCCGCTTCGATCGTGATCGGGCCCGGGAACTTCGCCATGATCGCCGGCATCGCGTAGCCGCCGGCGCGGAGGAGCTGCGCCTCCGCCTCCTCGTCCTCGCCCGCGATCGCGCGCTCGACGAGGCCGACGTACTCGCTCGAGACGTCGACGATGACGCTCGGGAGGACGCGCGAGTGATCGCTGTGCGACGACGGCGGATGGTGCGGGCCGACCGAGACCTGCCCCTCCGACGGCGGCATCGGCTTCTGCTGAAAGGACGGGATCGGCAGCGGCGCGTCGCCCTTGCGCGTCGACAGCGCGAGGACCGGCTCGCTCCGGAGCACCGCCGGCGCGGCCGGCGTCTCGCCCTCGATCACGGTCGGCGCGACCGGCGTCGCCTCCGGATCGAAGACCGGCATGTCCGCGTCCTGATCGAGGTTCTGCACGACGAGCTGGGAGAACGACGCCGCCTCCTCTTCGTCGAAGAGCGGCTCACTGGCGACGAACGTCCTCGGCTCCGCGAGCTCCACCGGCGGCGGCGGCTTCGAGGGCGGGAGATCGAGGCTCGGCGGCGAGGGATCGGTCGTGTGGCCGACCTTCGTCGCGAGCTGATCCTCGCTGAAGTCGGGGACCGCCTCGCTGATGGGACCGATCTGGATCGGCTGCGGAGACACGTCCGTGATCGGGGCCGCGCGCATCGGCGGCGGCGACTCCGCCTTCGGCGAGTGCGGCGCGTCGCTCACCGGCGGGACGCCCTCCGCCCACGGATGCGCCGGGAGCGAGACGCCGGGGACGGGATCGCGCGTCGTCGACGGCGCCTCGTTCCCGGTCTCGAGCGCGGTCTCGAGCGCGCGCGGTGACGGCGGCGGCGGCGCGGTCACCGCCTCGTGGATGTTCGGGACCGGATCGCTCGCCGGGACACTTGCATGATGCACGTGAATGACGGGCAGGCCCTCGGGGCGCTTGCTCTCGCTGACGATGCTCGGCTCCGACTTGAAGCCGAACTCGAAGCTCGGGGCGGTCGCGCGGCGGCGCGGCGGGTTCGTCGCGCCGGGACGTCCGCTCGGCGGCGGCGGCCCGCTCTCGATCGGCAGCGGCGGCCGCGCGCTGATGGGGGGCTCGGGATCGAGGCGAACGACGTGCCGCTTCGACGGCGGCTCCATCATGATCTCGCGGATCGGCGCCGCGAGCTCCTCCGCCGAGATGCGGTCCTCCTGCTGCGCCGGCTCGGAGACCATCGTCGGCGGGGGCGGAACGGTGTCCTTCTTCCCCTTCGCGTCGGAGGGCGCCTCGCCCTTCAGCTTGCGGCGCATGATGACGCGCTCGAACGCGCCCGCCGCCGTGTCGATGAGGCTCTCGACCTGGCGCACGCCGATGTCCTCGATCCCGCTCGTGCCGCCGTCGCCGAGGATGAGCGACACGACGCGCGTGCGCACGACGATCGGGAACACGATGCACTCGGTCTGCCCGTCGCGGCCGAGGTCCGTCATCAGCACCGCGTCGGCGACCGCGCTCGGCCTCCGGCGGACCGGCTTCTTCTCCTTCCGCGCGCCGCCGAGGATCCCCTCGTCGTCGAGCGGCACCGCGAGGCGCGCGACCTTGTCGCGCGGGGCGCCGTCACCGAAGGCGTCGCGTCCCTCCGCGACGTCGCCCTGGACGACGAAGAGCGCGGTGTAGTCGAAGAACTGGCGCGTGAACTCGAAGAGCACGTCGAAGATGAAGTCGCGCTCGACCGACGCCTCGAGCTCCTCGACCGCGACCGCGAGCGTGAGCGGGCCGCGACGCCGGCGCGGCGGACGCGCCTGCTGCGGCTCGATCTCGCGCACGTAGGTGCCTTGCGGGGCGGCGGCGGTGCGCGGCTCCACCGACATCTTCGGCGACGCGGGCGCGGGCGCGACCGGCGGCGGGATCATGCTCGGCGGTCGCGGCGGGACGCGGATCTTCGGCGCCGAGTCGAGCGGCGGCGGGAAGGTGCTCGCGATGATCGGACCCTTCGTGACGACCTTCTGGATCAGGCGCGCGATGCGCTTGTCGATCGGGATCCCGTAGTCGCGCGCGAGCGCCTGCCGGATGCGGAAGAGCGGCGCGACCTTCTGCTCGATCGGGAGCGCGAGCGCGAAGGTGAGCTCCTGCTCCGCCTCCTTCGAGAGCGGCTCCGCGACCGCGACGACGAGCGACGCGCCCGCCTCGAGCGGCACGAACGTGCGCTCCTGCACCACGTCCGCCGCGACGATGCGGAGCGCGGTCCCCGCCGGCTGCGGCAGCTCCCCGGGCGGCGCGGCCGGCAGCCCGTAGAACTCGCCCACCACCGGCATGAGCGCGCCCTCTTCGACGCGGCTCACCTCGAGCAGGTTCGTGACGAAGTCGCCGCCGTACAGCACTTGCCGCGCGAGCGCCTCTTCGATCTCGCGGATCGTCGCGACGCCGCGCTGAACGATGAGAGAGCTGAGGGACATGGGCCGCGGGCGACCTCGCCGGCTTTGCGAGGGAGAAACGAGAGTCGCTTGCGACGATGATCAAGTCAACTTGTCGAAACCCTTCGCATCCCCGACAGCGCGAGGTCGCTCAGGCCCGCAAAATGGGCCTCGATCGCGGCGACGAGGCCGGGGACGGTATGCGTGTCGGCCGTCACGTCGACGCGGATGCCGAGCCGCTCCGCCGTCTCGGTCGTGATCGGTCCGATGCTCGCGACGCAGGTGTTCGCGAGGAGCGGGACCGCGCGGTCCTCGAGCGCGGCGACGAGGTGCTCCACCGTGCTCGACGACGTGAAGGTCACCGCGTCGATCTCCTCGCCTTCGAGGAGCGCCGCGAGCGCTTCGATAAGCGGCCGCGGCGGGCTCTTCGTCTCGTAGACCGCGACGACGTCGACGGCGTGGCCCGCCCCCTTCAGGGCGTCGGGGACCACGTCGCGGGCCACACGAGCGCGCGCGAGGAGCACGCGGACGTTCGCGTCGCCGATCGCGCGGAGGAGCTCGGCGGCGAGCCCCTCGCCCTTGTGCTCGCGCGGGACGAGGTCGGCGGTGAGGCCGTGGCCCGCGAGCGCGGCCGCGGTCCCGGGCCCGATCGCGGCGATCTTCGCGCGCCCGAACGCGCGGGCGTCCTTGCCCTGGCGCGCGATCTCGGCCCAGAGCTTCTCGACGCCGTTCGCGCTCGTGAGGACGACCCAGTCGTAGCGATCGAGGCCGGTCACGGCGTCGACCACCGGGGCCGGATCGGGCGGCGGATGGATCTCGATCGTGGGGACGACGACGGGATCGGCGCCCTTCTCGCGGAGGAGCGCCGCCGTCTTCGTCGCCTGCTCCTTCGCGCGCGTCACGAGGATGCGACGTCCGAAGAGCGGCGTGCGCTCGAGCCACGAGAGCTCGCGGAGCCGCGCCGCGCGATCGCCCACGACCACGACCGCGCGCGACGCCTTGATCCGCGGCAGGAGCGGGACCTGCGAGAGCGTGGTGTCGGTGACGGTCTGGGTCGGGAGCGAGACGTTCTCGACGATGGTGACGCGCTCGCTCGGAGGGCGGCCGTAGAAGACGAGCGAGCGCGCGGTCTCGGCGATGCTGTCGGCGTCGCAGACGATCGCGAGCGTGTCGGTCGCGAGGGCGAGCTTGTCCCACTCGTGCAGCGTCTCGTGACCGCGCGTGACGCTGACCGCGGCGACGCTCGGCGACGCGTCGCTCGTGCGCGTGAGGGCCGCGCCGGCGAAGGCGCCGACCGCGATGAGCGGGCCGATGCCGGGGACGACCTCGATCGGCACCTCGTGCCGCGCGACGGCGAGGCCCTCGACGTCGCCGTGGCCGAAGAACAGCGGGTCCGCCCACATGATCCGGACCGCGTGACGCCCCGCCTTCGCCTCCGTCGCGAGCATCTGCGCGACCCGCTCCGGCGTGAGCGGCGGCTGGACGGGGTGGCGCGGCGTGCCTTCGGGCAGGCGCCCGAGGACGTCGGGGTGGACCTCCGGATCGAAGAGCACGTAGTCGGCGGACTCGAGTACCTCCACCGCGCGTACGGTGAGGAGGCGCGGATCGCCGGTGCCCGCGCCCACGAACGTGACTTTGCCCTCCACCTCCCGCTCCTCCTCTCAGTTCTGCGGCGCGCAGGTCGACACGCCCGCGCCGACGATGATGGTGCCGGGCGGCGCGGACGCGACCGTCTCGACCGTGTCGTCCGCCGGCCGCCAGCGGGTGATGAGGGTGGCGCCGATCGAGGACGGCGCGTGGAACATGTAGAAGTCGCCGCCCCAGAACGCGAACGCCCATCCTTGGCCGAGCTCGACGGTCGGCAAGTGGCGCTCCGCGCGGATGAAGCCGCTCTCCTGGTCGACCTCGCCGATGTACGAGTCGCCGAAGCCGTCCGTATGCCTGTAGAATGCAAACAACCGGCCGTCGCCGGTGCCGGTGAGCTCGGCGGAGTCGAACCGAGGATCGTCCCCGATGACGGTGAGCTTGAAGGTCTCGGGATCGATCGACGCGATCCCGCGCGCGCCGTTCGGATCGCCCGAGCCGACGTTGTCGTCGTCGCCGGCGACGTAGAGCCTCTCCTCCGGGCCGCCCGCGATCGTGACGAAGCCCATGCCGAAGCGCGCGAAGTTGCTCTGGCGCGGGACGTACGGCGTCTCGATGCAGGCGCCGTTCGACGTGCTCGCGCGGTAGATCTTGTAGTCGGTGAAGAGGATGTACGCGGTGCCCTTGCGATCGACCGCCATCGAGAACGGCGTCGCGCCGGGCGAGGCCGGGCACGAGATGCGCCCGACGTCGCGGAAGGTCCCCGCCGCGGGGTCGAAGCTCTGGAGGCGGTGGTCGTTCGTGATCGTGTAGACGAGGAGCGCGTCGCTGTCGGGGCAGTCGGCGCGGTACACGTCGACCGGCGGCGGCCGCGCGTCGATCGGCGGCGGCTCGCCGTCGATGAAGCCGCTCGCGTCGAAGCGGACGCGGACGTCGACGCTCGCGTCGGCCTCGATGATGATGCCGCCGGGGCCGTCCTCGTCGCCGAAGAGCCCGGTGCGCGATCCGCACGCGACGAGCACGAGCGACGTGAGCGCGACGTGGCGGACCGCGGCGCGACGGCGGCGGCTCATTTCTTCGGCGGCCCCGCGTCCGCGGCCGCCGCGACCGGCGCGGCGGACGGCGTGCCGAACGTGAACGCGACGACCTGGCTCTTGCGATCGGGCGCGAACACCATCGCCTTCACCGCCGACGTCAGGCAGCTGATCATGTCGTCGCTGAGGCCGTCCTTCTTCACGAAGCGCGCGGCGGTGACCTTCCCGTCCTTGCCGATCGTGGTGTCGAAGGTGACGCTGCCGGCGACGCCGGGCGTGGCCTCGAGCGCCTTCTTGTAACATGCACGCAATCGCGGCCTGATCGGCGCGACCGCGCGCTCCACCGTCGCCTCCTGCGGACCGCCGATGTTCGCGTCGTCCGCCGGCTCGGCAGGAGGCGCGGCGGCGCTGGTCTCCGGCGGCGGCGGCGGCGCGAGAGCGGCGCTCTCGATCGGGACGACCTCCATCTTCACCTCGGTCGTGTCGGCCGGGCGCGGCTTCGGGGCGGGGGTCTCCGGCGGCGGATCGTTCCCGCACGCGATGAGCAACGCGAGGCTGGCGAGCGACGTCCGCCGAACGAACATGTGCCCACGATACACCCTGCTACGGTTCCGCGCGATGCACGATCACGCCGGCTTCGTGCGGGAGCACACCGTGCTCGCGGCCGTTCCGCTCGTGCCGGAGGTGCGGATCCACACCGCGACGGAGGTGCTCCCGATCTGGCGCGCGACCTCGGCGTGGCTCGACGCGCACGACCTCGGCGTCCCGTTCTGGTGCGTGCCGTGGGCCGGCGGGCAGGCGCTCGCGCGCTGGGTGCTCGATCGCCCGGAGGTCGTCCGCGGCAAGCGGGTCCTCGACTTCGGGACCGGCAGCGGCCTCGTCGCGATCGCGGCCGCGCTCGCCGGCGCGGCGAGCGTGCGCGCGGTCGACGTCGACGCGTTCGCGATCGCGGCGTGCCGGATCAACGCCGCCGCGAACGGCGTCACGATCCATGCACAGTGCATGGACCTCGTCGGCGCCGCGGTCGAGGAGGACCTCCTCCTCGCCGGCGACGTCTGGTACGAGGCCGGGCCCGCGCGGAGGTTCGCGGCGTGGTTCGAGGCGCTGCCGGTCGCGGTCGTGACCGGCGATCCGGGGCGGCACTACGTCCCGGCCGCGGCGCGGGAGCTCGCGCGCTACGAGGTCCCCACCACGCTCGAGCTCGAGTCGGCGACGACGCGCACGACGCGCGTGCTCGCGCTCGGCGGCCGCGCGGTATAGTGCGGGGCGATGCGATTCCCCGTCGTCCGTCCGCGCCGTCTCCGTGCGACCCCCGAGCTCCGCGCGCTCGTCCGCGAGACGACGCTCGCGCCGAACGACTTCGTCTACCCGCTCTTCTTCAGCGCGGCGATCGAGGAGCCGAAGGCGATCGGCACGATGCCCGGCGTCGAGCAGCTCCCGGTCTCGCAGGCCGCCGCGACGGCGCGCATGATCCGGACGCGCGGCATCAGCTCCGTCATCCTCTTCGGCCTCCCGAAGACGAAGGACGAGCGCGGCTCCTCCGGCCTCGATCCCGACGGCCCCGTCCCGCGCGCCATCAAGGAGATGAAGAGCGCGGTCCCCGACCTCGTCGTGATGGCGGACGTCTGCGTCGACGAGTACACCGACCACGGTCACTGCGGCGTCCTCCGGAAGCGCGCCGACGGGACGATGGAGGTCGACAACGACGCGACGGTGGAGGTGCTCGCGAAGATGGGCGTCCTCTTCGCGCAGGCCGGCGCCGATGTCGTCGCCCCGAGCGACATGATGGACGGCCGCGTCGCCGCGATGCGCGCCGCGCTCGACGCGGAGGGCTTCACCTCGACCTCCCTCCTCTCGTACGCGGTGAAGTACGCCTCCTCTTTTTATGGTCCGTTCCGCGAGGCGGCCGACTGCGCGCCGAAGTTCGGCGATCGCGCGGGCTACCAGATGGACCCCGCGAACGCGCGCGAGGCGATCCGCGAAGCGGCGCTCGACGAGGCGGAGGGCGCCGACATGCTGATGGTGAAGCCCGCCCTCTCCTACCTCGACGTCATCCGCGACGTCCGCAAGGCCTCGAACCTCCCGCTCGGCGCGTACAACGTGTCGGGCGAGTACTCGATGCTCCACGCCGCCGCGGACCGCGGAATGATCGACCGCGATCGCGCCATCCTCGAGGTCCTGACCTCGATCCGCCGCGCGGGCGCCGACTTCATCTTGACGTACCACGCCCTTCGCGCGGCGGAGCTTCTGGGGTAAAGAGGCGGGCGAGTGAAGGCCCGCCTCTTCCTCTTCGTCGGTCTCTGGGTCGCGGCCGCCGCCGGCATCTTCGCCGCGCCGTCCTGCTACCCGCGCACGTGCGAAGGCCAGATCGAGTTCTTCGGCGTCGACGCCGGGCAGGGCTCGATGGTCTCCGACACGATGTGGGAGTCGACGCCGATGGTCGGGCCGTGGCTGCCGTTCGAGCGGCAGTCCGGCTACGTCTTCGACATCCGCGCCCTCGGCGGCCGCACGCCGGCGGACGTGAGCGTGTTCCTCTCCGCGGCGCCGGAGCCGAACGTCCCCGGCCCGAACGCGGGCAACCAGACGACCGGCGCCGGCAACATCGCGCTCGTGCAGAACGTCGGCCCGAACCGCGTCGACGTCTACAACGACACGTGCTCCGACTACTACGTCCGCGTCGTCGTCCACGTCCCGCCGTTCCCGCCGGCGCCCGACGGCGGCCCCGTCGTCCTCGATCCGCCCTCGGACGACGACGACGCCGGCGTGCCGTAGCGCCTATTTGAAGCAGGAGCGCCCGCAGGCGGCGTACTTCTTCTTGCAAGTCGCGCACGGCTTCGACGCCGCCCCTGCGTCGCCCTCGCAGGTCGGGGCGCAGGCGCGGTAATCGCCCATGCAGCCGTCGACGCAGCTCTGGTTCGGCGCGACGAAGGTGACGACCGGCGCGGGCGCGCCGGCGTCGATGTACGGGACGTCCGCCGCCGTCTCGATCGGATGCCCCGGCGTCAGCGTCTTCTTTTGCTCCCCCGAGTCGAGGACCTTCGGCGGAGGCGCGAACGCGTTCGACGGGGTCGGCGCCGTGATCGTGCTCGTGCGCGAGGCCTCGCCCGGAGCCGCCATCATCATCGCCTCGTCCGTCGGCGCGGTGGACATCTGCGAGAGCGCGACGTAGCGCGAGATCGCGTACTGCACGCGATCGCGCGTCTGGCCGAACGTGTAGCGCTCCGACCAGTCGCGCCAGCACGACGCCTTCTCCGGCATCGGCTTCTGCGGGTTCTCCTCGAGGGCGTAACAATGCTCGAACCGCACGTTCCCCTCGTAGACGGCCTGAAAGCTCGGACCGCACGCCGCGAGCCCGAACGCAAGGCCAAGTATGGGAAAAGTCACCCGCTTCGCCACTGCCCGGAGCCTACCACCCCTTTGACGCTCGACCGATCCTTCACTACCTAAGCAGCGGCATGTTCACCGGCCTCGTCCAGGCGAAAGGCTCGCTCGTCCGCCGCGCCCAGCGCGGGCCGGACGCGCGCCTCGTCCTCCGCGGCGCGCTCCCCGGTGAGCCGCTCGTGCTCGGCGAGTCGATCAGCGTCGACGGCGTGTGCCTCACCGTGGACACGATCGTCGAAGCCGACGTCTTCGAGGTCGACGCCTCGAGCGAGACGCTCGCGAAGACGACGCTCGGCGGCGTCGCGATCGGCGGCGCGGTGAACCTCGAGCGCGCGCTCGCGGTCGGCGACCGGCTCGGCGGCCACCTCGTGAGCGGCCACGTCGACGGCGTCGGCACGGTCGTGGAGAAGACGCCGTCGGGCGCGGCGCTCAGGGTCACCTTCGAGGCGCCGCCCGACCTCGCGCGCTTCATCGCGGCGAAGGGATCGATCTGCGTCAGCGGCGTTAGCCTCACCGTGAACCACGTGAACCGGAGCCGCTTCGACGTGATGCTCATCCCCCACACCCTCGAGAAGACCTCCCTCCCCGCGCTCTGTGTCGGCTCGCGCGTGAACCTCGAGGTCGACGTGCTCGCGCGGTACGTCGCGCGCCTCCTCGAGGCCGAGCGCGAGGAGCCCGCGCCCGACTCGCGTCTGCTCGATCGCCTCCGCGCCTCCGGATACCTCTGAGCGAACATGGCCCCTGCCCTCAACATCGAGCCGAAGCTCCTCGAGCGCGTGAACGGCGCCATCGCCGACATCCGCGCGGGGAAGATGGTCATCCTCGTCGACGACGAGGACCGCGAGAACGAGGGCGACCTCACGATGGCGGCGCAGTTCGTGACGCCCGAGGCGGTCAACTTCATGGCCATGCACGGCCGCGGGCTCATCTGCCTCACGCTGACGGAGGAGGCGATCGGCCGGCTCGGCCTGCCGATGATGGCGCAGCCCGGCCGCTCCACGCCGAGCCTCGGCACCGCGTTCACGATGAGCATCGAGGCGCGCCACGGCGTCACGACCGGCATCAGCGCGGCCGATCGCGCGCACACGATGCGCCTCGCCGCGTCGCCGGAGTGCAAGCCGGAGGACCTCGTCACCCCCGGCCACGTCTTCCCGCTCCGCGCGCGGAAGGGCGGCGTGCTCGTGCGCACGGGGCAGACCGAGGGCTCGGTCGACCTCGCGCGCCTCGCCGGGCTCACCGCCGCCGGCGTCATCTGCGAGATCATGCGCGACGACGGCACGATGGCGCGGATGCCCGACCTCGAGCAGTTCGCGGCGAAGCACGGGCTCCGCATCCTCTCGATCGCGGACATGATCCAGTACCGCCTCCAGACCGAGCGCCTCGTGAAGCGCGTCGGCCAGGGGCAGCTCCGCCTCGACGAGACCGGGACCGAGTGGACGGCCAACGTCTACGAGTCGGCGACCGACGGGCGGCAGTTCATCGCGCTCGTGCACGGGACGCTGCCGCCCAACGAGCCGGTGCTGTGCCGCATGCACGGGGGCTCGCTGCTCGGCGACGTGTTCGCCTCGACCGCGCGCGAGGGCGGGAAGAACCTGCGCGAGTCGATCCACCGCATCGAGGCCGAGAAGCGCGGCGTCATCGTGTACCTCCCCGCGCGCACGTCGCCGGCGGAGGAGCTCGCCGCGCTCATGCCGCCGCTCACGAACGGCGCGGCGAAGACGGGCTCGTCCGATCACCCGCTCCGCGAGTTCGGCCTCGGCGCGCAGGTGCTCGCCGACCTCGGGCTCCATCGCATCCGGCTCCTCACCAACAACCCGCGTAAGATCGCCGGCCTCTCGGGCTTCGGGCTCGAGGTGGTCGACAGCGTCACCCTCGGAGGCAACTGATCATGGCCGCGCGCATCGTCGAAGGTAACCTCGTCGTTCCGAAGGGAGCGCGCTTCGGCATCGTCGCGAGCCGCTTCAACCACTTCATCGTCGACCACCTCACGAGCGGCGCGGTCGACGCGCTGGTGCGGCACGGCGCGAACGAGGCGAACATCACGATCGTCCGCGTCCCCGGCGCGTGGGAGGTCCCGCACGCGGTGCGGCGCCTCGCGAAGGCGAAGCAGAAGCTCGACGCGATCATCGCGCTGTCCGCCGTGATCCGCGGGTCGACCCCTCACTTCGACTACGTCGCGGGCGAGGTCTCGAAGGGCGTCGCGGCGGTGTCGCTCGAGGCCGGGATCCCGATCGCGTTCGGCGTGCTCACGACCGACACGATCGAGCAGGCGATCGAGCGCGCCGGCACGAAGGCGGGCAACAAGGGCTGGGACGCCGCCGTCTCCGCGATCGAGATGGTGTCGCTCGATCGCGCGCTCGACGGCGCCGGGTTCTGATCGATGGGTGCGCGCCGCTCCGGCCGCGAGGCCGCGCTTCAGATGCTCTTCCAGCTCGAGGCCTCGGGCGAGCGGGCGCCGCGCGTGATCGAGCTGTTCTGGCGCTCGTTCGAGGCCGATCCCGAAGGCCGGCCGTACGCCGACGAGCTCGTGAGCGGCGTCGAGTCGAGCCTCGCCGAGGTCGACAAGCGCATCACCGCTGCGTCGCAGAACTGGCGCCTCGAGCGGATGGGGCGCGTCGACCGGAACCTCCTCCGGATGAGCACCTGGGAGCTGATCGCGAAGAAGGAGGTCCCGCGCGCGGTCGTCATCGACGAGGCGGTCGAGCTCGCGAAGTCGTACGGGACCGAGGAGTCGAGCGGGTTCGTCAACGGCGTGCTCGATCGCATCGCGACCGATCTCGGCCGGACATGATCGTCGACCTCCGCTTCGTCGCGCCGGACCTCCGTCGCCTCGACGAGACGAGCGCGGAGCTCATCGCCTGCGGCGTCTACCGCGACACGCGCCCGCTGAACGGCCTCGCCGGCCTCGTCGACTGGCGCCTCGCGGGCCGCCTCTCGAAGCTCGCGAAGCAGGGCTTCCTCCTCGGCGAGGTCGGCGAGATCCTCGCCGTCCCGGTGCGCCCGCGCCTCCCCTTCGACAAGCTCCTCGTCGCCGGGCTCGGCCCGCGCGCCTCGTTCGGCGACGCGACCTTCAAGAAGGTGCTCGATCGCATGATCACCTCCGTCGCGGGCCTCCACGCGAAGAAGGCGATCCTCGAGCTCCCCGGCCGCGGCGACGGCGCGATCACGGCCGAGCGCGCGGCCGACGTCCTCCTCGACCTCATCGGCGACGACGAGCGCGACGTCCTCACCTTCGTCGAAGACACGACCGGCAAGGAGCGCATCGAGCGCCGCGCCCACGAGCGCCGCCGCGAGGCGATGCGCTCCGAGGCGGTCCGTTGACGTAAGATCGCGGACGATGCTCGACCTGAAGATGGACCGCGACGCCGTCGCGCCGAAGGACGCGGCGACGGTGGTGCTCGTGCGCGACGGGGAGGCGGGGCTCGAGGTCTTCATCGTCGAGCGGAGCAAGGCGAGCAAGTTCATGGGCGGCGCGATCGTCTTCCCCGGCGGGAAGGTCGACGCGGCGGACGCGGACGCCGCCTGGGCGCCGCTCGTCCGCGGCGACGCCGACGCGCACCGCATCGCCGCCTGCCGCGAGACGCTCGAAGAAGCGTGCATTTTACACACTTCCGAGCCGCTCGACGACGCGACCCTCGCCGCGCTGCGCGCGCGCCTCGCGGCCGACCCCGGCGCGCTCCGCGCCTTCCTCGCCGAGCGCGGGCTGAAGCTCGACCTCGCCGCGCTCCACCCGCTCTCGCGCTGGATCACGCCGACCGCGGAGGCGCGGCGCTTCGACGCTCGCTTCTTCGTCGCGATCGCCCCGCCGGGGCAGGCCGGCGCGCACGACGCGTACGAGACGGTGCGTAGCTTCTGGGCTACGCCGGCGGAGGTGCTGCGGCGCTGGGAGGCGGCGGAGGTGCAGATGGCGCCGCCGACCCACGCGACGATCGCGCTCCTCGCCACCGTGACGCGCGCGGCCGACGCGATCGCCACGGCCGCAGAGGCGTCGCTCGAGCCGGTGTGCCCCAAGCTCGTGCCGCAAGGTGACACGCTCGCGCTCGTCTTGCCGGGCGATCCCGAGCACGAGGTGAAGGAGCGAAGGCTCCGCGTGCCGGACGCGACGCGCTACGTGCTCCGCGGAGAGCGATGGGTGCCCGCGGACGCGCCGCGCTGAAGGCGGCGGCGCGGCGGCCGCTCGTCTACACCGCGCAGGACGTCGCGCGCTTCTGCGAGGTCGACCTCAAGACGATCCATCACTGGTGCGACGCGGGGAAGATCCCGCACCGCCGCACGGAGGGGCGCCACCTCCGCTTTCGCCGCAACCACGTGCTCGCGTTCCTGCGCGCGCACGGCTATCCCCTCCCCGCGCAGCTGACGCAGGCGAAGCCGACCGTGTTCCTCGCGACGACGGACGCGAGCACGGACGAGACCGCGCGGAAGCTCGCGCAGCGCTGCTTCGTCGTCCGCTTCGAGAACGCGCTCGCGGCGGTGGCGCGGCTGCTCTCGGAGGAGCCGGACGCGATCGTCGTCCTCGACGGCGACGCGACGTGGACCCCGGCGGCGGCGGAGGCGCTCGCGCGCGATCCCGAGACCTCGTGGGTGCGCGTCGTCGTCACGAGCGACCTCTCGCGCTTGCACCTCGAATTGCCGCGCTCGCTCGACGTCGAGTGAACGGCGCGGACCTTGAAAGGAGCGTGGGCCGAAAGGAAAGGAACTGACTCATGCTCGCACTGACCTACCGCGGACCGAACCGGATCCGCGTGGAGAAGAAGCCCGCGCCGAAGCTCGAGCACCCCAACGACGTGATCCTCCGCGTCACCCGCACCGCGATCTGCGGCTCGGACCTCCACCTCCTGCACGGCCTCATCCCCGACACGCGCGTCGGCTGCGTGTTCGGCCACGAGTTCGCCGGCGTCGTCGAGGAGGTCGGCCCGGGCGTCGTCTCGCTCACGAAGGGCGACCGCGTCGTCGTGCCGTTCAACATCTCGTGCGGCACCTGCTTCTTCTGCCAGCGCGGGCTCACCGGCAACTGCGAGAACACGAACCCGAGCGCGAACGTCGCGTCCGGGGTCTACGGCTACTCGCACACGACCGGCGGCTACGACGGCGGCCAGGCCGAGTACGTGCGCGTGCCGTTCGCCGACGTCGGGCCGATGAAGATCCCGGACGACATGACGGACGAGCAGGTGCTCTTCCTGAGCGACATCCTCCCGACCGGCTACCAGGCGGCGGAGATGGGCGAGATCAAGCCGGGCGAGACCGTGGTCGTGTTCGGCTGCGGCCCGGTCGGGCTCTTCGCCCAGAGGTCGGCGTGGCTGATGGGCGCGGGCCGCGTCATCGCGGTCGATCCCGTCGCCTACCGCCTCGACTTCGCGCGCGCGTACAACAACGTCGAGACGGTGGGCTTCGAGGACGCCACCGGCGGCGACGTCGTCTCCCTCCTCATGAAGATGACGGACGGGCGCGGCGCCGACGTGTGCATCGACGCGGTCGGCTGCGAGGCGGAGGGCTCCGTCGCGCAGAGCTTCCTCGGCGTGAAGGCGAAGCTCATGGCGGGCTCCGCCACCGCGATCAACTGGAGCATCGCGGCGTGCCGCAAGGCGGGCAACGTGGTGCTCATCGGCGTCTACGGTCCGCCGTTCAACGCGGTCGACATCGGCAGCGCGATGAACAAGGGCCTCACGCTCCGGATGAACCAGGCGAACTGCAAGCGCTACATGCCGAAGCTCCTCGATCACATCCGCGAGGGCCGCATCGACGCGGAGGGCATCATCACCCACCGCGTCCCGCTCGAGCACGCGGCGGACGCCTACGAGCTGTTCGAGAAGAAGAAGGACAACTGCATCAAGTGCGTCCTCGTTCCACCCATGGCCGCGTGAGGAGACGACGATGAATTCCCAGGTCGAGAAACAGATGCAGATCGCACCCATCCCCGGCGCCGGCGTCGACGGCTCGCAGGAGGCGCGCCCCGGCGTGCCGATGGAGAAGGAGACGCCGGAGCCCGCCGGCAACGCGCACTGGCTCACGCCGCAGCGCATGCCGGACCCGGGCTGGATCCAGAAGCGCGCGGGGCTCGAGGAGCTCACGCCCGTCTTCGGCACCACCGTCCCGCCGCGCGGCCTCTCGGGGCTGATGCGGAGGGCGGCGTACCGGATCCCGGAGCACTTCACCTCCCACTGGCTCGTGCTCCTCGCGGCCGATCGCGTCGACGTGCTCGAGGATCGGCTGAAGACGATCCTCCCTTTCGTCGTTCCGCTCGCCGCGGCGGGCGTCTACTTCGGCGTCCGCGCCCAGCGGAGGACGTGGTGGCGCGCGCTCCTCGCGTGAGCGCTCAACGTCCTTCGCGGTAGGCCTTCACCGCGTTCGCGATGCCGTCGGCGAGGCGCTGCTGGTACCCCGCCGACGCGAGGCGGCTCTCCTCGATCGGGTTCGAGATGTAGCTCGTCTCGAAGAGGACCGCCGGCATCCGCGCGCCGACGAGGACGTAGAACGCGGCGCGATGGAGGCCGCCGTCGGTGACGTCGGGGTACTGCGACGAGAGCGACACGACCGCCGCGCGCTGGAGGAGCTCGGCGAGCCGGGTCGAGCGCGTCGCCTGATCGGCGAGGCGCATCGAGGCGAGGAGCTGCGCGACCTCGTTGCTCGCGGCCTGGCTCGTCGCGTTCTCGCGCGCGGCGACGCGGCCGGCCATGTCGCTCGTCGTCGTGTCGAGGACGTAGGTCTCGACCCCGCGCTTCGCGCTCCGCTCCGCCGCGTTGCAGTGGATCGAGATGAACAGATCCGCCCCGAACGCGTTCGCGCGCGCGGTCCGCTCCTCGAGCGTGACGTAGCGATCGTCGTCGCGCGTGAGCGTGACCTGGATGCCGTTCCGCGCGAGCACCGGCGCGAGCTTGTGCGCGACCGCGAGCGTGACGTCCTTCTCCTGCACGCCGGTCGGCCCGCGCGCGCCGGGGTCGTTGCCGCCGTGCCCGGCGTCGATCGCGACCCGCGCCACCGCGCGGCCGCCCTTCGCGTCGCCGGGCGGGTTCTTCGCGATGTCGATGACGACGCGGAACGGCTCGAGCAAATGGAACACGCGCCGGTAGGCGGGGCCCGCGAGATCGAGCGCGACGCGCGACCCGGTCGTGGTCGGCTCGGCGACGATGCGGCTCACGATGCCGCCGATCGGCGTCTCCTTCGCGGTCGTGCCGAGCTCGACGCCGTCGAGGTCGACGTACGTCCGCGCGCCCTGGCCGGAGGCGCTGCCGACGTCGCCGACGCGGAAGCGCGAGGACTTGTCGAGGTGGACGACGACGCGCG
This sequence comes from Labilithrix sp., assembly GCA_019637155.1. NCBI lineage: Bacteria > Pseudomonadati > Myxococcota > Polyangiales > Labilitrichaceae > Labilithrix > Labilithrix sp. The sequence continues at coordinate 94,189 of JAHBWE010000008.1, forward strand.
CGGCCTCGGGGCCGCTCCACTGCTCGATCTTCTGGATGCGCGGGGCGACGAGGACGCGCGCGGGTCCGGCGTCGAGGACGGCGAGCGCGATCGCGCCTTCGCCGGCGAGGCCGCGGTCGATCGCCTCGAGCACGGCGGCGGGGGGGCGGAACGGCGCGAGCATCGCGAGCGGCTCGTCGATGGTGTGGCCGCACGCGCTCGCGCCGGCGCCGGCGTCGTTGTCGTCGGGGCCGAGGACCGTGCCGCGCCGCTGGATGCGATAGAGCTCGGCGTAGGTGGTCTCCGCCGTCTTCGCGATCTCGCCGGCGAGCTTCGCGCCGCGCGCGCCGGCCTCGCACGCGCCGCGGAGGGAGAGGTCCTTGCTCGCGGCGCGGTAGAGATCGAGCGCCTCCTTCCCGTCCTGCTCCCGGTGCTCGACGCGCCAGACGCGCTCCTCGAGCTGGGCGGCGAGGGCGTGCAGCTCGACCGCGCGCGCGCCGGCGCCCTCCTTGAGCGCGAGGGCCTCGACCGACTGCGCGAGCGCGATGACCTCCGGGCGCGGGGGCAGCGGGGTGCGCGGGTCGAGGAGCGTGGTCGCGCGACCGACCTCCCCCCCCGCCCCGGCGTCGGCGCCGCCGGACCCTCCGCCGCTGCACGCGGCGAGGACGGCGAGGGCGGCGAGGGCAAGGGCGGCACGAGTGATCCCCATCGCGCGCGAGCGAGGCTATCATCGCCGCCGTGGAAACCCGAAGCGAGGACGCACCTATCTACTCCGACCGGTTGACGGGCCGCCGCTTCCCCGACGCGAAGTCGATGGTCGACGCGTACCTCGAGCGCTACGCGGAGCGCGATCGCGTCGAGCTGAAGCCGCTCGACGAGAACGGCTACACGCAGACGCGGCGCGGGTCGGCGACGATCGGCGTGAACGTCCTCGAGGACCACGGCGTCCTCTTCTTGGTCTCGTACGTGATGCCGGTGCCCAAGCACGGACGCGAAGCGCTGTACCGCCGCGTCCTCGAGCTCTCGTTCCTCGCGACGTCGGACGCGTCGTTCGCGATCGACGAGAGCAAGGATGAGATTTACGTGCGGGCGGTCCGGCGGCTCTCCGGCCTCGATTACGAGGAGTTCGAGGACCTGATCGTGACGGTGGGCCGCGTCGCCGACGAGTGGGACGACGTCCTGAAGCGCGAATTTCCGGCGTGAAGCGCGCGAGTGCTACGCTGAGGGCTCATGGGCGAGAAAACCCCTGACTTCGACGCGATCGACGAGGCCGCCGAGTCGTTCCGCCCCTCATGGGCGGAGTCGGGAGAGAACGCCGCGGCGGAGCTCGAAGCGCCCCCGATCGTGCCCGCCCCCGCGGTCATCGTCGGCGCCCCCGTGATCGCCATCGGCCCCGACACCGCCGCGGTCGCCGCGCCCGCGGTCGCCGCGCCGGGCGTCGCGAACGTCGCCGCGCCGGTCATCGCGAATATCGCGAACGCCGCCGCGAAGGCGAGCGGGAGCACCTCGCCGGGGGTCGCGCCGCCGGCGCCTGGCTCGACGCCGACCGCCGCGACTCCGGCCGGCGGGATCGCCGTGGTCACCGCTCCGGCCGTCGCTTCGGCCGCCGCGGTCACCGCGCCGGTCGCCTCCCCTCCCGTCGCGACCCCCTCCGTCGCGGCGATGAAGTCGACGGCGATCGGTGGAGCGGTCGCGCCTGACGTCGCGGCGATGGTCGCGGCCGCGCAGGCGAAGCTTCGCGCCGCCGACGCGGAGGCCCCCGCGCCGATCCCGCCTCCCGTCGCGGCGGCGCCGCCCGTGGATTCACCGCCTTCGCCGGCTTCACCGCCTTCGCCGGTACCCCCGATCGTCGAGGCGGCGCCGGTGAAGAAGGACATCCCGATCCCGATCGCGGCCGTAGATCCGTTCGGGCCGAGCGCGCCGCCGATCGAGGCGCCCGACGACGACGACATCGTCTTTCCGAAGCGCTCGGGCGGAAAGGTGGCCGCGTTCGTGGTGGTCGGGCTCGGCCTCCTCGCCGGCGCCGGCGCGTTCGTGAAATTCGGATTGCTCGCCGACAAGCCCGAGCCCGTATCGACCGCGACGCCGACGGTGGCCGCGCCGCCGCCGACGGCGGAGGACATCCCGCCGCCGCCGGACAAGGAAGAGCTCGCGGCCGCTGCTGCCGCGGCGTCCGCGGAGACGGCGAAGAGCGCCGAGCCGGAGCCCGAACCTGCGCCCGCGCCTTCGCCGGAGCCCGCTCCCGCCGCACCCGCGCCCGAGCCCGTCGCGGCGCAGGTCAAGCCGAAGGCCGCGACCGCGCCGCCTCCTGCTCCCGTCGCGAAGCCGCGACCGGCGCCGGCCCCTGCCGCCAAGCCGGCGGGGAACAAGCCCTCCGGTGGAGGGATCGTGCGCGACAGCCCGTTCTGAGCGTATCCTCGCGTCGCTCCATGCTGACGCGATCGAACTCAGCTCGCCGCATCACCGCCGCGGCGCTCATCAGCCTGCTCGCGCAGACCGTCACCGTGCCCGCGTGGTCGCAGCAGGCGGACGATCCGGTCACGCTCCAGGCGCGCGCGCGCTTCAAGGAGGGCGTCGAGGCGTTCGACAAGGGAAAATACGAGGAGGCGAGGCTCGCGTTCCTCCAGGCCTACACGTTGAAGAAGCACCCGGCGGTGCTCCTCAACCTCGCGCAGAGCAGCGCGAAGTCGAACCACCCGCTCGAGGCGGCGGGCTACTTCAAGCAGTTCTTGAAGGAGGCGACGACCGCGACCGCGCAGCAGAAGAAGGACGCGGCGCAGGGCCTCGAGGAGGTGCGCAAGCAGCTCGGGCGCATCGAGGTCGTCGCGCCGGCGGGCACGGAGATCACGGTCGACGATCAGAAGGTCGGCGCCGCGCCGGTGGAGCCGGTCGACGTCGAGGCCGGCACCCACACGGTGAAGGGCGGCGCGCAGACGGTGACGGTGACCGCGGTCGTCGGGCAGAAGGCGAAGGCGGACCTCACGCCCCCGTCGACGCCGGCGCCGGACACGCCCGCGAAGCCGGAGACCACGCCGCCGCCGGAGCCGCCGCCCGCGCCGAAGAAGGCGGAGGCCAGCCTGACGACGCCGCCCGATCCGATGTGGCCGGTCTGGGTCGGCCTCGGCGTGGGAGCGGCGGGCCTCGTGAACGCGGTCGTCTTCGCGGCGCTCAAGGGCACGGCGCAGTCGAACGCCGACCGGACCGCGCAAGAGATCCGCACGAAGGCGGTGGAGTACGGAGAGCCCGCGCAAGGCGCGTGCAACAACCCGCGGCTCCCGCCCGAGTTCGGCGCCGCGTGCGCGAAGCTCCGCTCCAGCAACGACGACGTCGACGCCGACGCGCTCGTCGCGAACATCTCCCTCGTCGTGATGGGCATCGGCTTCGTCGGCGCCGGCGCCTACTACCTGTTCGGCCCCAAGCGCGCCTCGGATGACTCCAAGACCTCGCGCCTGCCCACGATCACCCCCTGGGCCGGCTGGCAGAGCGGCGGCCTCACGATCGGCGGCTCGCTCTAGCGTCTAGCGTCTAGCGTCGCGAGCCCACTCGCTCCGCGATCGTGCGGATCCAGGTGCGAAGGAGGGCGACGTTCGCGTCGCCGGGAGCGACGCCGACGACGACGAGGTCGTGACGGTCGGGGACACGCGCGTAGGCGTGGACCCAACGTCCCGACGCGACGAGCGATTCGTCGAAGTCGGCGAGCTCCTCCTTCGTCGGGGACGTCGTGCAGACCGCGGAGAGCGCCGCCTTCTCCGCGTCGTCGTGGAGGACGTCGACGCGCAGCTCGAGGCCGAGGACCAACCCCGCGCGCGTATCCAGGCAAGCGAGCGCGACCGCGTCGGTGCGGCTGGCGAGCTCTTCGCGCATCGTCACGCCGAGACCGGCGGCGCTCACGACGTCCCGCCGAGAGGGTCGTCCGCGCGCGGCTCGAACACGTGATGGGGCTCATGGGGCATGTCGGCTCTCCTTCGGTGATCGGCGCTTGGTCGCTTCGCGCCAGCCGATCCGAAGTCGCAAGCGGCATGCCGCGGAGAGCTCCTCGTTTTGCGCGCGCGTTCGCTCGCCGGTGTCCGGCCCTCCGGACGGTGGCGTCCGGAGCGCCGGACGGGTCGCGCCCCGTTCGGAGCCCGGATTTCGCGAAGACGCGGGCTTGCGCCGGCGGCATGTGCGCTGCAGCAGGGCGCGCCGATGACCGCGCGTCGGATCGTGCTCGTCGACGACGAGGAGGCGCTCACTCGATCGCTCTCGAGCCGCCTCGCGCGCGCGTACCCCCGCCACCGAATCGAGTCGGCGAACGACGGCGCGGCGGCGCTCACGCTCCTCGAAGGAGCGGTCGATCTCCTCATCACCGACGTCCACATGCCGGGCTTGAGCGGCATCGATCTCGTCTTCGCTGCGCGCAGCGTCCATCCCGAGCTCCCCGTCATCGTCATGACCGCCTTCAAGTCGGTCGACATCACGAGCCTCCGCTCCGGTCCGTTCACCGGCTTCCTGGAGAAGCCGTTCAAGCTCGATCTGCTCCTTCAGCAGATCGACGAGGCTCTCTCTCCGCCGTCGTCGGGCTTCTCCGGAGCGGTCCTCGTGCAGACGCTCCCGGACATCGTGCAGCTCTACGTCCACTCGAGCGCCACCGGTCAGCTGACGGTCCGCCACAAGACGCTGGAGGGGCACGTGTTCTTCTCGCAAGGGGTCGTCCTCCACGCGCAGACGCCGCACGCCGTCGGTGACGAGGCCTTCTACGAGATCATGACCTGGAGCGCGGGGGAGTTCTCGATGCGGACCGGCGCGACGACGAGCGGTCGGTCCGTGCGCTCGGCGTGGCAGGCGCTCCTGCTGGAGAGCGCGCGCCGGGCCGACGAGCGGCTGAACGCGGGCAATACCCATTTCGATTCCGCGACACCCAACTTCAACAACGCATCAGCAGCAGCGAGGGATCTGTCCATGAACATCAAAGAAAGCCTCCACAAGCTCAATCAGGTCGACGGATTCGTGGGAGCGGCGATCGTCGACTCCGAGAGCGGCATGCTCCTCGGGCACGAAGGCGGAGGGAACCTGAACCTCGAAATAGCGGCCGCCGGCAACACCGAGGTCGTCCGCGCGAAGCGAAAGACGATGAGCAACCTCGCGCTGAAGGACGGAATCGAGGACATCCTCATCACCCTCGGCAAGCAGTACCACCTCATCCGCCCTCTCCGCTCCCGCCCGACGCTCTTCTTCTACGTCGCGCTCGATCGCCAGCGCGCGAACCTCGCGATGGCGCGCATCGCGCTCGCCGACGTCGAGAAGGAGCTCCACGTCTGATCGCGAAGTCGTCGCTCTTCGCCCTCGCCAAGGCGCTCGAGGGGATCCCGGTACTGGGCGCGCTCGGAGGCACGCCCGCCGCGCGCGCCGGGATCCGCTACGGCGACGTCCTCCTCTCGGTGAACGGGAAGCGGACCCGCACGATGAGCGACTTCATCGAGGCGAAGGCGCTCCGGAGCGACGCGATGGACGTCGTCGTCTTCCGCGCCGGCCGCGAGGAGACGAACGAGCTCCGCTACGACGAACCCGGCGCGCCCGTCGACGTGGCCGCGATCCTCGCCGAGCTCGTCACGCTCCGCGTCGGCGCCGGCGGCCTCGACGAAGGCGGCGGCTCCTCGGCGGAGTGAGCTCACCAGCGAATGACGCGCGCGTAGCCGGGCGTCTTCGCGTCCTCGGCGTCGTGGCGGACGAGCGCGACGGCGAAGCACTTCGCGCCGTCGCAGCCGGCGTCGACGATCGCGTCGGCGGGCTGATCGAGGTGGGTCGCGATCGGCGCGCCGAGGAGATCGACGTGCGTGTGCGTGAGGCCCGCGATCGGAGCGCGGGCCTTGCCGACGCCGGCGGTGCGCTCGACCCACGCGACCGAGAGCTGGTCCTCGAGGACGCCGGTGAAGAACGGGCCGTTTTCGCCCCCGCAGCGCGCGGGCGCGAGCTCCACCACCGACTCCTCGAACGAGCGGCGATCGACGCGGAGCGCCATGACGCGCGAGCCCGTCTCGTCCGCTTTGCAGCCGGCCGCGTCCTGGGTGTAGACGATCACGACCATCTTCGACGTCGCGTCCACCGCGACCACGTCGTCGTCGCGGCCGATCGTGGTCGCCAGCTTGTGCAGCGCGTCGGGCACGCCCGCCTTCGTCTCGCGGAGCGCGACCGCGCCGGAGAGCGCGAGGCGCACGACGCCGACCTCGTCGCCGACGGTGTACTCGGCGAGCTCGCGCTGATCGTCCTCGCCGAAGTCGCTCTCACGCGTCATCACCACCGGCGCGCCCGCGTCGTCGTGGAGCGGGAGGATGCTCGTCTGCTCGTCCTCCTCGAGGACCGCGTACGCGCGCGTCGCGGAGCAGAGGAGCGCGGCCTCCTTGTCCTTCGGCAGCGCGAAGGTCGCGCGGTCGCCGCTCCACCCGACGCTCGTGACGAGCGCGGCGTCGGCGAACCAGATCCCCGCCCGCGTCGCGCACGACGCGGCCGCGACGTCGATCGGCGCGCCGCGCTTCGCGAGGTCGGGGCCGAAGAACGCGAGCTCGCGCACGAGCTTGCCGCCGCGGAGACCGCGCCACGTCACGAAGGCGCCCTCCGCCGACGCGGCGACCTTGAGGTCGGCGTCCGTCGACCACGCGACGTCGTCGAACGCGGGCTCGTTCGCGACGACGGCGTCGAGCTTGTCGATGCGCTGTACACGGATCGTCCTCGTCGGCACGTCGAGCCCCGCGACGACGACGTCTCCGCCCGGCATCCACGCCGCCGCGATCGGCGCGCTGAGGCCGACCTTCGATTTCGGCAGCGGCGCCGCGACGACGGGCGGCGCCGCCGACGGCTCGGGCGCGACGACGACCGGCACCGGCTTCGGCGGAGGGCCCCCGCCGCAGACCTTCACCCCGGTCCCCACCAACAAGAGGACGGCGAAGGCGCCGAGCCCCCACTGCTTCAGCGCGTCCGTATCGGGCATCCGCTACGACCTTTCGCATGTCATCCCGTCCTCGCCAAGAGCTTACGGAACGTAGTCCGCGGCATCTTCGCCGCGCGCGCGGCGGCGCTCACGTTGCCGGCGTGGCTCGCGAGCCAGTCGCGCGCGCGATCGGGCGTGAAGCCGAGGACCTTCGGCCCGGCCCGCGGCGCCATCGCGCGCGTGATCGCCTGCGCGTGGATCCACCGCGACTCGTTCGAGAGCCCCGCCGCGCGGAGCAGCACGTTGCGCAGCTCGCGGACGTTGCCGGGCCACTCGTGCGCGGTGAGGAGCGCGCTCGCGCCGGGCGTGAGATCGCGCTCGCCGATCTGAGGCTCGAGCTGCTGGAGGATCGTGCTCGCGATCGGGAGGATGTCGCCCGGACGCGCGCGCAGCGGCGGGATCTCGACGACGAAGACCTCGAGCCGGTGGAAGAGGTCCCGCCGGAAGCGGCCCGCGCGGACGTGCTCGAGGAGCGGCACGTGCGTCGCCGCGACGACGCGCACGTCGGTTCGTTTCCCCGAACCGGCGCCGCCGACGCGGCGGACCTCGTAGCCGTCGAGCGCGCGGAGGAGCTTCGGCTGCGCGTCGCTCGGGAGCTCGCCGATCTCGTCGAGGAACAGCGTCCCGCCCTCGGCCTCGACGAACGCGCCGTCGCGCCGCGCGGTCGCGCCGGTGAACGCCCCGCGCTCGTGGCCGAAGAGCTCGCTCTCGACCAGCTCGCGCGGGAGCGCCGCGACGTTGAGCGCGACGAACTCCGCCTCGCTCCGCGCGCCTTCGCGGTGGAGCGCGCGCGCGACGAGCTCCTTCCCGACCCCGGTCTCACCGGTGACGAGCACCGGCGCGGCGTGGTTCGCGAGCCAGCGCACCTGGCGCGCCACGCGCAGCATCGCGCTCGACGCCCCCGCGATGCCGGGGAGCGGCGCGCCGGTGACGACGTCGGCCTCCTCATCGCCGCTCGCCGCCGCGCAGACGATCGTGACGCGCCCCGCGACGATGACCGCCCCCGGCGCGCCCCAACCGTCCCGCACGCGCGCGCCGCCGATGAACGTCCCGTTCTTCGAGCCGGTGTCGGCGACGTGCACGCCCTTGTCCTCCAGCGCGATCGTGCACTGCTGCGCGCTCACGGTCGGATCGTCGATCCGGATGTCGACGCCGGACGCGCTGCCGACCGTCATCGGTCGGTCTTCGAGCGGGACGCGCCGCGTGCGGCCGCCGTCCTGGACCTCGAGGAAGAGCCGCGGCGGCGCCTTGGCGGTGACCACGTCGATCTCGGTCGTCTCGTGCGTCATGTGTGTGCGCGTCGTTCGACCGCCCTTCGCGGTGGTTGCGCGGGATTTTCTCCACAGGGATGTAGTAAGAGGCGGTCGTGCCCGAGCCGTCCGTCGTCGTCCCCGTGCCGCTGCCGGAGGACGCGCCGAAGTTGTTCTACCGCCGCGGCAACCGCTGGCCGCGCGCGATCGCGTGGTTCGGCTTCAAATCGTTCTGGGGTCACCTCTGGCACCTCGCCGCGAGCGTCATCGCGACGGAGGACATCGACTCGCGCGACTGGATGCACCCCGCCACCGCGCGCGCGCTCACGCGCCGCCTCGCCGACACGATCGGCGCCGCACGCCCCGACGCCGACAGCCTCGCGGAGGCGCTCGACGGCGACGTCTGGATCGACTTCGTCTCCGACACCGGCGACGACTTCTCCGTCAGCAAGGCCGTCGCGCGCCTCATCGCGTCCGAGTACGAGGTCGACGATCCCGACGATCCGACGAAGAAGCTCGTCCTCCCGCGCGGCGACGTCCTCCTCTTCGGCGGCGACACCGCCTATCCGGTCGCGACCGAGGTCGAGATCCACAACCGCGTCTGCGTGCCGTTCAACACCGTGCTCCGCACCGTCGCGGACGACAAGAAGCGCGCGCTGCTCGGCGTCCCCGGCAACCACGACTGGTACGCCGGGCTCGACGGCTTCGGCCGCATGTTCCGCGCGCGGCGGCTCATGCTCGGGCGCGCGGAGAAGGAGGACGACCTCTCCGTCGATCGCTTCGGCCAGATCGGGCACTTCGTCGAGTGGGTCGAGGCCTTCCGCCTCGGCACCAACGTCGTGAAGCGCGCCGCCCTCGCGCTGACGGGCTACACGCCGGTGCAGGACGCGAGCTACTGGACCTTCCGCGTCGCGCCCAACCTCGATCTCTGGGGCGCCGACCGCCAGCTCCGGCTCGTCGACTTCCACCAGCGCGCGTTCTTCGCGGAGGAGCGCGACCCCGATCGCGGCATCGTGCTCTGCGTCGCCGACCCGCCGTACGCGTTCCTCGAGCCGAGCCGCGCGGGGCAGGAGATCCTCGCCGCGCTCGATCTCGGGATCGAGAAGGACGGCCTCCTCGTCCTCACCGGCGACACGCATCACTACTGCCGCCAGACGATGGGCCCCGGGATGCAGGTCCTCGCCGGCGGCGGCGGCGCGTTCCTCCACCCCGCGACGATCAACCGGCGCGGCCTGCCCGAGCCCGACGCCGAGTTCCCCGGCCGGACGACGACGGTCGTCCTCGCGCTCCAGGTCCCCTGGCAGATCGCGCACGGTCGCTCCGGCTTCGTCGTGCACACCGTGCTCGCGCTCGTGCAGGCGCCGATCTTCATGCACCAGTGGCGCACGCACGAAGGCGCCGGCTTGCTCAGCGTCGTCGTCGCGCTCGCCGCGTTCCTCGTCTGCTTCTTCCTCGGCGGCTTCCGCAAGAACCGCCTCAAGGTCGCGGCGCTCTCGCTCGTGTGCGGCTCCGTCATCGGTCTCCTGCCGCTCGTGGTGTTCGAGGTGCTGTTGTGGTTCCACATCGCGCGCGCGCTCACGTTCCTCGCGCTCGGCCTCGCCGGCACGGTGTACGTCGGGACCCTCGCGCTCGGCGCGTACCTGATGCTGCTCACGATGCTCGGCATCGAGCAGCATCAGGCCTTCAGCGCGCTCGCGCACCCCGGCTACAAGCACTTCGTCCGGCTGCGCTTCAAGAAGGATGGTAGTCACGCCGACGGGTGGGTCTTCGGCCGCGTCGATCCGCTGAAGAAGGACGATCCCGTCGTGCTCGTCGACCGCTTTCGCTGGAAGAACCCGAAGTGCGCCGCGCGCTGACCCTCGGCCTCGCGCTCGCCGCGCTCTTCGTGAGCGCCCCGGCGGCGGCGATCCGTCCGTTCATCACCGACGACGCGCGCGTGGTCGGCAAGGGGCACCTCCAGCTCGAGACCTACTGGCGCCGCGACGACCTCGCGCTCCAGCACTGGATCCTCCCCGCGATCGGCCCCAACGACTGGCTCGAGCTCACCCTCGGCGGCGTGCACGGCATCGGCAACATCAGCACGCGGGAGGAGGGCTACGACATCGCCGGCCCCGTCGCGCAGGCCAAGGTCCTCCTCCGCGAGACGATCCCGAACCGGCCGCCCGGCTTCGCGCTCTCCGCCGGCACCGTGCCGCCGCTCGGCCGCGGCGGCTTCTCCGCTCCGGGCTGGACGGGGTTCAGCTATTTGGCAATGACGCAGGCCTTCTTCAAAGAAGACGACTTCCTCATTCACGCCAACATCGGATTATCGGCGATCGCGGCGAAGGGCTTCGACCCCGTCAAATTCACGTGGGGCGTCGGCACGCAGGTCGAGACGATCTACGATTTTCACCTCATCGGCGAGGTCTTCTCCGGCGACCCGTACGTCGCGGGCGCGGGCGCGGCGTACCAGGTCGGGTTCCGCATCATCTTCAACGATCACCTCCAGCTCGACGGGACGTACGGCCGCGGCTTCACCGGCGACTCGCCGATGCCTCCCTTCTTCTCGAGCGGCTTCCGCGTCGTCAGCCACGAGCTGTGGTGAGAGTCGACGATCGACCTCGACCACGATTCGTCGGGAATGAATGGCAGGCCTTCGCTGTCGGGGCACAGTCCCGCAGCCGGAGGTGTCACGCATGCCGACCTCGCGCGTAGTCCTGCCCGCGATCTTCGCGGGCGTGGTCCTCTCGTTCGTCACCGCGACCGCGTTCGTGCACTGGGAATTGCGCGCGATCGACGACGCGGCGCTCGAGATCGCCGACGACTCCGCGCCCGGCATCGAGCACCTCGCCGCCGCACGCAGCGATCTGCGGCACCTCCTCCTCGTCCTCCGCCGCGAGCCAGTGGAGAACGCGGCGCTCGTCGACGCGCGCCACGTCCTCGATCGCTCGCTCGACGGCTACCTCACGCGCCCGCTCTTGCCCGGGGAGGAGGAGAGCTGGCGCGACGTGCGGCGCTCCAAGGACGAGCTCGACGGCATGTTGCGGCGCCTCGAGCGCGACGACGCGGACGTGGACGACGTCCTGCCGATCGTCGGCGACGTGTCGGACGCGATCACGGAGGCGCTCGAGGCGAGCGCGGTGCGAACGCGCGAGTCGGCGCTCCGCATCCGGCACCTCCGCGCGCAGTCGAGCCGCGTCGCCCTCGCGCTCGACGTCGTGTGCGCGCTCCTCGCGCTCCTCGGCGCGTACCTCGTGCAGCGCTTCGTCCGCGCCGATCGCGAGATCGCGGAGCGGCGGCGGCAGCTGCAAGAGGAGCGCGCGGCGGAGCTCGAAGGCTTCGCCGGCCGCGTCGCGCACGACATCCTGAGCCCGCTCGGCGCGATCGGCTTCGCCCTCGACATCCTCGGCCGGACCGAAGATCCGAAGCAACGCGCGCGCGTCGTCGAGCGCGGGACCTCGTCGCTCGAGCGGATCCAGCGCCTCGTGAACGGCCTCCTCGAGTTCGCGCGCGCGGGGGGACGGCCCGCCGTCGGGGCGCGCGCCGACGTCGCGCGCATCACCGCCGACCTCGTCGCCGAGCTCGAGCCCACCGTCGCGGAGAAGCGCATCGCGCTGACGACGAAGCAAGACGCCGACCTCGTCGCGGCGTGCGATCCGGGCGTCCTCACGAGCCTCATCGCGAACCTCGCGCGGAACGCGATCAAGTACATCGGCAACGGCAACGGCAACGGCAACGGAGAGGAGCCTCGCATCGAGATCCGCGCCCGCGAGCGCGGCTCCGCCGTCCGCGTCGAGGTCGCCGACAACGGTCCCGGCCTCGCGCGCGAGCTCCACGCCCGCGTCTTCGATCCCTACGTCCGCGCGCCGGGCACGAAGGAGCCCGGCGTCGGCCTCGGCCTCGCGACGGTGCGCCGCCTCGCGGAGGCGCACGGCGGTCGCGCCGGCGTCGAGTCGGAGGTCGGCCGCGGCGCGACGTTCTGGTTCGAGATCCCGCGCTCGCCGAAGGCACCGGCGCCGGCGCCGGCGAGCCACTACGGCTGAATCCAAATCGGATTCGTGATCGCGAGCGGACGGAGCGCGGCGGCGAGCCGCTCGAGCGCGTTCAGCGGGTCCGCGATCGGGTCCATGCTCCTCTCCTCACGAGTCGGGCGGCGCGGTCGAGTCGCGGTAGTCGCGGAGCGGGACGGGACGGCGCAAGAGCCCGCCGTGCTTTCGCAGCTGGATCCGCTGCGCGGGGTAGATCCCGCGGTGACCGGTCAAGATGTACGCGATGACCGAGACGATCACGACGTGCGGGAACGCCTCCGCGCCGAGCAGCTCGACCGCCATGATCGAGAGCGCGATCGGCGTGTTCGCGGCCGCGCCGAAGACCGCGGCGAGGCCGACCCCGGCGCCGAGCTCGATCGGCAGACCAAGGAGACGCGCCAGCACGCTCCCGAGCGTGGCGCCGACGAAGAAGAGGGGGGTCACCTCGCCGCCGAGGAAGCCCGCCGCGAGCGTCACCGACGTGAACACGAGCTTCGCCGCGAACGCGAACCACGGCAGGCTCGGATCGTCGAACGAGCGGACGATCATCGGCACGCCGAGCCCGAGGTAGTCGCTCGTCCCGATCAGCTTCCACATCACGACGACGCAGATCCCGCCCACGCACATGCGGACCGAGAGCCAACGGATCTTTCGCTCGAGGAGGTGCTTCAGGCGATGCGTGAGCTCGACGAACGCGATCGTCGCGAGGGCCATCGCCACCGCCATGACCGCGAGCTTCCCGAGGACGATCCCGGTGAGCTCGACGTGCGCGAGGCGTGGATACGGCGTGTGGACGATCCCGAGCCGGCGCGTGACGAGGTCACCGACGACGGACGCGACGAGCGCCGGCAAGAACGCGTCGTATTCGATGCGACCGACCGAGACGACCTCCATTCCGAAGACCGTCCCGGCGATGGGGGTGCCGAAGACCGAGCCGAAGCCGCCCGCGATCCCCGCCGCCAGGAGCTGGCGACGCGTCTCCTTGCCGACGCGCGCTCGATGGGCGATCTCGTCGGCGAGGCTCGCGCCCATCTGCACCGCCGTGCCTTCACGTCCCGCGCTGCCGCCGAAGACGTGGGTGAGGACGGTGCCGAGGAGCACCATCGGCGCCATGCGAAACGGGATCTGCGGCGCGCTCTCGTGCATCGTGTCGAGGACGAGGTTGTTGCCGCCTTTGATCGGCTTCCCCCAGCGGTCGTAGAGGAAGCCGATGACGAGGCCCGCGATCGGCAGCGTGTAGACGAGCTGCTCGTGCGACTCGCGGAGCTGCGTCGCGTGCTCGAGCAGCGTGAGGAAGAACGCCGACGCGCCGCCGCAGGCGAGCCCCACCGCCGCCCCGAGCCCGATCCACTGGAGGAGCGCGTTCGCCCGCCTCTTCAGGGCCGCCAGGATGTTCGATCGCACGTCACAACCTCCGCGTCGTGAAGCGCCGGAGGTTATCGATGACCTACGGCGCCAGTCATGGCACTGCCGTAGGAGCCATTGGCTCGCTGCCTTCGAGGGAGCGAACGGATGAGGGCGGACTCCACCGCCTCGGACGACGAAGATGACAGCCCAGGTGAGCGGAGTCAATCCTGCGCCCTCGCGCAGCATTGAAGAGCCGCGTGGATCGCGCTCTATTCAGCGGATGAGGAAGAGCATCGTCTTCACGTTCCGCGGGACCTTCGGCGCGCCGGAGATGGTCACGCTCCAGGCGCGGACCGAGGAGAACCTCCGCGCGCTCGGCCTGCCGAAGGAGAGCGGCGTGCAGGCGCGGCTCGAGAGCGACGGCCGCGGCGTGATCGAGGTCACGAACGTCGACGTCGCGATCGAAGAAGTGGTGCGGAAGACGGTCGCTGCGCAGATCACCGCCGCGCACGACGCCGTCATCACCGAGGAGTGATGCTCGCTCCCTATCGCACCGTTCGTCTCCCGGCGCGATGGAACGCTCTACGCGGCGCGCGAACGCACCGTTATCCTGATCGCAGTGACGACCGTGAGCGCACAGCGCAGCGCGATCTTGCGTGCCGAGCTCTTCCGCGACGGCTTCGCGGAGACGACGTGTGCCATCGAGATGACGGAAGAGTCGGTTTTCGTGATCACCGAGCTTCTCCCGCCTCTCGATCATCGCGTGAGCGTCGAGCTCTCGTTCCCGCGCATCTTCCGCCCGCTCCGCCTCTCCGCCGCCGTCACGCAGATCCGCGTCTCCGACGGTCCCGGCTCGCCGCCCGGCTTCGTCGCGACCTTCGACTTCGCCGACGAGCGGCAGCGAGAGCGCGCGCGTGAGGTCGCGCGGCGCATCCGCCCGGTCCCCGGCGCGCTCGCGAACCGCGAGCTCTCGGTCTTGCTCGTCGAGGACAACCAGCTCATTCGCGACACGTTCGCGTACGCGTTCGAGCGCTACTTCAAGCAACGCTCCGCCCGCCTCCGCCTCGTGCAGGCGGCGACGGCGGAGGAGGCGTGGCGCCTCGCGCGCCCCGACCTCGATCTCCTCCTCGTCGATCACACGCTGAAGGCCAGCTCCGGCACCGACTTCGTCTCGCGCCTCCGCGCCGACACCCAGCTCGGGCTCGCCTTCATCGTCGGGATGAGCGGCGCCGGAAGGGCGGCGCGCCAGGCGATGCTCGACGCCGGCGCCGACCTCTTCCTCGCCAAGCCGATCGCGCTGAAGGACCTCTTCTGCACGCTCGAGTTCCTGATCGGCGCGCCGCCGTGGAGCGAATACGGTGCCGCGTAGGATCCTCCTCATCGACGACAGCGCGCTCGTGCTCGACTTCACGCGCGCCGTGCTCGAGCGCGCCGGCTACGAGGTCGCGACCGCGACGACGGTCGCCGCGTTCGAAGCGGAGCGCCGGCGCGCCGCGCCCGACCTCATCATCGTCGACGTCCAGATGCCGGAGGTCTTCGGCGACGACCTCGCGAGCGCGCTCCGCGGCGCGTACAAAGTATCGTCGCCGATCCTCCTCCTCTCGAGCCTCGACGAGGAGGAGCTCGCCCGGCGCGCGGCCGAAGCCGAGGTCGACGGCTGGGTCACGAAGAAGGCCGGACCCGACGCGCTGCTCGCGAAGGTGAAGAGCGTCCTCGGCGAGGCGTGATCCGATCAGGGGCCGCGCGCGGTGAAGAACACCTCGGGGCGGAGGAGCAGGAGGTGCTCGCCGCCGAACGCGACGACCTCGAGCGGCTCGTCCGGCGACGTCGGCGCGATGCGCGTCGCGGCGACGCGCGAGACGGGGCCGCCGATGACGAGGCCGTGCTCCTCGCCGTCGCGCGTGACGACGATCTGACCCACCGTCGGCGTGGTCTGCTCGTTGCGCCGGAGCGCGAGCACGGTGACTGGATCGAGGTACGAATCGCTCTTGCCGCTCCGCACCGTCCACGTCGTCGGGATCGCGAAGGAGAGGCCGGCCTGCGTCGACGGGAGGCGATGCACCTCGACGACGCGCCGCGTGCTCGGGACCTCGAACGACACGATCGCCCCCACGCCGCGCGTGGACGCGATCCCTATCCGCCCGCCGAGCCGCTCGATCCCTGCGCGCACGGCGTCGAGCCCGATGCCGCGGCCCGACACCGTGCCCGCGGACTCGCGCACGGAGAAGCCGGCCGCGAACGTCAGATCGAGGAGCGTCGCCTCCGGCGCGGCGAGCGCGTCTTCGGCCGAGAGGAGCCCGAGCTTCGCCGCGCGATCGCGGATCGACTCGAGGTCGACGCCGCCGCCGTCGTCCTGCACGATCACCGCGACGCTGTCGGTCTCGGCGCGGACCTTCACGCAGACGTTGCCGCGGCGCGGCTTGCCCGCGGCGACGCGGGCGCTCGGCGGCTCGATCCCGTGATCGACCGCGTTGCGCAGGCAGTGGAGGAGCGACGTGTGGATCGTGTCGAGGACCTCGACGCCGACGCGCAGATCGGGGCCCTCGACGATGACGTCGACCTCCTTCCCCAGCTCGGCCGCGAGCTCCTTCGCCGACGCCGCGTGGTGGCGAGCGACGGGCATGAGCGGCACCGCGTCGAGGCCGGCGAGCTCGCCGACGAGCGTGTCCCACGCGCGGCGGAGGCGGATCCGGTCGGACGCGACGAGCATCTCGAGGAAGATCTGGGTCGCCGCGCCGCCGAGGCGCTGCCGGATCGCGACCGTGATCTTGCCGCCGTCGGCCGGGCGCATCGACGCGGCGCCGTTCGACTCCGGGCCCTCCGACTGGCGCGGCCACTCCGCGAGGACGTCCTCGATCTGCTTGAGGAAGCCGCCGATGTCGATCCCGCCGTTCGACGCGCCGGGGCGCTTCCGCACGAGCATGCGCGCGAACTGGATCGCCATCGTGACGAGCACGTCGACGTCCTCGTTCACGCGGTAGCGGCGGCGGCGCGCGGCGACGAGGAGGTCCTCGAGCCGCTGGATGATCAGGACGACGTCGGCGAACCCGACGAGGCGGGCCTCGCCCTTCAGCGTGTGGACGTCGTGGAACAGCTCCGACTCGTTCTCCGCCGTCGCGACGCCGTGCGCGAGCGAGCCCCACGCCTCTTCGATGCGTCCGAGGCGCTCCACCGTCGTCGCTCGAAACTGAGCGACGATGTCGTTCGGGAGCGCTTCAGCTGCCGACACGACGGGCTTTCGACTCGATATGAACGAGCTCGATCGCAAAGCACGAGAGCGCTTGGAGGCTCCGCCTCTGCCAGGCCTTCGTGTCGTCGGAGAAGAAGCGGAGGCGGTACTGCTGGTTCTCGTCGAGCTCCTGGATCTGCTCGAGCCAGACGACGAACGCCTTGAAGCACGACGAGTTCACGAAGTCGCAGTCGCGGAAGTCGATCGCGACCTCGGGCAGCTGGAGGCGCATCGCCTCGGCGTGGACGCGACGGAGCAGCTCCTGGATCGCGTCCTGCGAGCGCGAGTCGGCGCTGCCCGCGAACACGACCGAGAGCTGCCCGTCGGTGAAGGTCGGGGCCGCACGGAGATCGTTCGCGTCGATGTTCGGGATGTCGATCATGGGGCCCCTGTCAGCAGCGCGCCTTCTGCGCGTGGGAAATGCCCTTCGGCGGTGACGGCGATCGTGTCGCCGTCGATCGCGTACGAGAGCGCGAGGTCGGCCTCCGCGCGGATGCGACCGAGCCCGAGGCCGCTGCCGCCGTCGGTGCGCTTCGCGGCGCGATGCATGAGCCGGGTGTACATCGCCGAGGCGTCGGACGCGCCGAGCACCTCGTCGAGGTGGAGGCGCACCTTCTCGAGGCGCTCCGTCGTCGCGCGGTTCTTCGTCCGGATCGCGACGACGAGCTCGCCCTCGACGCGGCGCGCGGAGATGACGAGCTCGGAGCGCTGATCGATCGAGTAGTGGACCGCGTTCTCGAGCATCTCGTGCGTCGCCATCGCGAGGCGGTGGCTCACGTCGGCGTCGGAGAGGAGCTCGCGGTAGAACTCCGCGACGAAGCGACGCACCGTCGACGCGAGGGCCACCGTCGGCCGGAAGCGCAGCTCGAAGAGCGACTGATCGTCGTGCGTCGACATCGGCCCAGCGATCTTACTCGGCGTGTCGGCCGCTGCAACACGATCGCACGAATCCGTCTGGTTCGACGATTTCACCTCAGACGCTCCGGACGCTCGGCACACTGTCGTCCTCCACCCCGAAACGCAGGCCGACGAAGGTGCCGTCGTCCTCGAGCGCACCACCGGCGAGGAACTCCGTCACCGCGGCCAGCACCGCGGCGCCGGCCTTCTCTCCGCGGACGTGCGCGTCCACGATCGCGGCCTGGAAGCGCTCGTCGCCGAACTGCTCCTGCCCCTTTCGAGCTTCGACGAATCCATCGGTATAGAGGTAGACCCCATCTCCCGGCGCGATCCGATCCTCGTGGAGGCCAAACTTCATGCCGGGCCGGAGCCCGAGGAACGCGCCGCCGGCCTCGAGGAGGACCGGCGCGCCGGCGCGGACGATGCATGCGGGCGGGTGCGCGGCGGACGCGATCCACAGGCGCCCGGTGTCGAGGTCGAGATCGACGCACACCGCGGAGAAGAGCATCTCCGCGCTGCGGTAGGTGTGGGCGATCGTCTCGTTCAGCGCGGCGAGGAGCGAGGCCGGATCCGGCGCCGAGCGGCGGACCGCCTCGTAGCCGCTCTTGATGAACATCGTCGTGAGCGACGCGCGGACGCCGTGCCCCGTCGCGTCGGCGACGAACATGCGCACGCGACGGTCCTCCGCCGACACGGCGTAGAGGTCGCCGCCGACGAGGCCGAGCGGCGTGTACACGACCTCGACCGCCGCCCCCGCGATCCGCGGCGGCGTCCCCAGCATCTGGCGCTGGAAGCGGCGCGCTTCTTCGAGATCGCGCTGGATGATCTCGTCGCGCGCCTCGACGTCGCGCAAGAGGCCGACGAGCTCGCGCTCCTGGATCTCGAGCACCGCGAGCTCCTCCGCGCGGAGCTGCGCGATGAGGCGCACCGCGAGGACGCTCTCGACGTCGAAGGCGAGCTCGCCGAGGAGCTCCTCGTCGAGGCGCGCGCCGGCGACGAGGAGCGCGCCGAGCGGCTGCCCCGCCGAGCCGCGGAGCGCGACGGCGGCGGCCATCGGCTCCCCTTCCCCGAACGCGGTCACGATCGGATCGGCGGTCGTCCACACCGCGTCCGCGAGCGCCTGTCCGAGCGGGGACGAGCGCTCGATCGACGCCGGCGTCGCGCGCGTCTCGTCGGTGACGGCGAGGCGGACGTAGTCGCCGTCCTCTTTCTCGGCGCAATACAGCGCGGCGCGCGCGCAGCCGAGCACGTCGACCGCGAAGCGGAGGGCCACGCGCGCGATCCCTTCCAGGTCCTCGAGCACGCGCAGCTCGCGGCGGAGCCCGCCGAAGGCGCGCAGGCGGTCGAGGTGTTGTTGGATCTCCCCGTTCACGCCGTCACCGCGCGTACTTGCGGAGGACGACGCGCGTGCCCTTCTCCGGGCCGGTGTCGACCTCGAAGAAGTCGACGAGCCGGCGGGCGCCGAGGAGGCCCTTCCCCATCCCGGTGCGCGACTGGTACGTGCCGCTCAGGACGAGCTTCAGATCGGAGATGCCGGGGCCGCGGTCGGTCGCGACGATCTCGATGCCGGGGCGCGGCGACGCGAGCTTCCGGAGGTGGATGTTCCCGGTCTGCGCGTAGTGGAAGATGTTGCGCGCGAGCTCGGAGATCGCGGTCGCGACCTTGACCTGGTTGATCTCGCTGAGCCCGAGCTCGCGACACATCTCGCGCCCCGCCCCGCGGGCGCGCACGATGTCCCCCTCCATCTTGATCGCGATGTCGATCGTCTCGGGCCCCATCTCGCCGCCTCAGCGGTGGTCCGATTTTGCACTATTCTCACGAAAACCAAATCCAAGATTTCGACTATCGTCACGCTTCGTGTCTCCCCGGAAGATCCTCCTCGTCGACGACAGCGCCCTCGTCCGGGCCGTCGTCGCCCACGCCCTCGCCGCGGCGGGCCACGAGGTCGCCAGCGTCGAAGACCCTGGAAAAATCGATGATGCGGTCGCCGGCGGAACCCCCGACTTGCTCCTCGTCGACGCGAGCTACCCCGGCGTCACGGACGACGCGCTGGTCGAGGTGGTCTCCCGCCACGCGGCGCGCCTCCCGGTGGTCCTCTTCTCGGATCGCCCCCCCTGCGAGGTGGACGCCCTCGCGTCCCGCATCGGCGCCCGCGGCTCGGTCCCCAAGGACGGCGCCACCCTCGCCTCCCGCCTCGCCGCGTTCTTCTCGGAGGCCGGATAGCGCGAGGCCGCTGCTCGGCGCCTCCGCCCCGCGCTCCCACGGCGCAGCATCCTTCGAGGCCGGGCCGCACCGGCGGCGCGGTCAGCGCATTCGCACGTCCAGCTCCGCGGCGAACGCGGGGTCGCTGCTCGGCGGCGCGGTCGTCTTCTTGCCGACGTCGGTCATCGCGCTCACGAGCGAGCTCGCGATCATCTGCGCCTGGAGCGCGCGCGTGGCGGCGCCCGAGGCGAGCGCGGCGGCGGGGAGCTCGGCGACGGGCGCGGAGTCGGGGCTCTCCGCGATCGTGAGCGCGCCGGCCTCGCGCATCGCGGCGAGGCCCTCGAGGCCGTCGGTCCCCGTTCCCGAGAGGAGCACGCCGACCGCGTCTTTTCCGTAGGTCTCCGCGATCGAGCGGAACATGACCGTCATCGACGGCAGCGCCCCCGCGTACGGCGCGCCCTCGCGCGAGACGACGACGCCGCGCCGCGGGAAGTACACGTGCGCTCCCGGCTCGCCGACGATGACCTCACCCGGCATGCAGTCGTGCGGCGTCGCCGAGACGGTGCGCACGCGGAGCGCGGTCGCGCCCTGGAGGTACTTCACGAACGCGGCCCCGAACTTCGCCGGCATCTGCTGCACGATCACGATCGGCGCGGAGATTCCCGGCGGGATCGCCTCGAGGATCGTCGCGACCGACTTCGGCGCGCCGGTGCCGCCCGCGATCGCGATGAGCGAGAACGGCGGCGGCTCTTCGATCGGGCCCGCGCGCATCGTGCGCGACGCGTCGTGCCGCTCTTCCATGTGGAGGAACACCGGCACGTCGGCGAGGACGCGGACGTGCTGGCGCAGCATCTTCATGCTCTCTTCGTCGCCGATCGACGGCTTCGCCATGAAGTCGAGCGCGCCGGACTGGATCGCGCGGAAGCCGACGTCGCTGTCGGGTCCGAGGCGCTCGGCGGTCACGACGAGGATCGGCACCGGGCTCGTCCCCATGACGCGGCCGATCGTCTCGAGCCCGCTCGGGCCCGGCATGTCGATGTCCATCGTGACGAGGTTCGGCTTGTGCTCGAGGATCTTCGGGAGCGCCTCGAAGCCGTTCGTCGCCTCCCCGACGACCTGGATGTCGCCGTCCGCCTCGAGGATGCGGCGGAGGACCATCCGCGAGATCGACGAGTCGTCGACGACGACGACGCGGATCGTCACGGCGCGCGCTCCTCGGCGACGGCCTCGATCTCCGAGCGCAGCTCCTCGACGAGGTTGCGGAGCCGCACGCGGTCCCCCTTGCGCGCCGCCGCCTCCGCGTCGCGCGCGACGTCGGCCACGCCGTCGAAGGCGAGCATGCTCGCCTCGCCCGAGAGGCAATGCAGCTCCGACGCCGCGGAGCGGAGCTCCGTGCTCTCCCCGCCGGCCTCGCTCAGGAGCTGGGCGATGCGACGGTGGCGTTGCCACGCCATCTCCAGAAAGGGCGCGCGAAAGCTTTCCCGCATTTCCATGAAATCACCCATAACAGATGTAGCGCCGAGGCTCGACGGACACGGCGTCTCGTGCGAATCTCGGCCGCGATGACGGACAGCCTCGATCGCCTCCCGGTGATCCACCTCTGGAACCAAGTGCTCGTCCCGCTCCAGGGGGACGTGAGCGACCACATCGCCGAGCGGCTGGTAGATCAGGTGCTCGACACCATCCGGGATACCGGGGCGGAAGGGTTAATCATCGATCTCACGGGTATCTGGATGGTCGACAGCCACCTCTGCGCCGTCCTCTCGCGCCTCGCCGCCTCCGCGCGGCTGATGGGCGCGGACAGCATCATTTGTGGGATGAACGCGCAAGTCGCGATCACCCTCCAAACGATGGGGATAGACATGGGCGTGGTCCGGACGGCGCTCACGCTCGAGGCGGCGTTCAAGTCGCTCGGGATCGGCCGCCTCGACGGGCACGCGCCCAAGGGCGGCCCCAACAAGCGGCCGCGGCCGCGAACGCCGCGCGAGACGCGCTGACTTACCGAGAATAGTTTGCTTCCACGAAATGCCGTGCCATCGTGCGCGGGACGCAAAGGACCTGACGAATGCCGGAGGCGGTCGACCAGAACTTGTCGGAGCTGATGCTCGAGCGAATCGCTGACATCCTCATCGTCGTCGCGGACGTGGGAAGCGGTGATTACTCGACGCGCCTCAAGAGCAACCTGCCCGAGAACCACCCGCTCTCGACGCTCTACGAGGGCATCAACCAGATGATCGGCTCGCTCGCGAAGGAGCAGGAGCGGAGCGCGACGTACCAGAAGGAGCTCGAGGAGAAGCTCGCGACGATCGAGATCCAGCGCGCGGCGATCCGCGAGCTGTCGACCCCGATCATCGAGGTCTGGGCCGGCGTCCTCTGTCTCCCGGTCGTGGGCGTGCTGGACAGCACCCGCAGCGCCGAGATGACGGAGGCGCTCCTCAGCGCGATCGTCGAGAAAAAAGCGGACTGCGCGATCATCGACATCACCGGCATCCAGGTCATGGACACCGGAACCGCCGATCACTTCCTCCGCATGGCACGCGCGGTCCGCCTCCTCGGCGCCGAGTGCCTCCTCACCGGCATCAACCCGGCCATCGCGCAAACCATCATCCACATGGGCGTCGACCTCAGCGGCGTCCTCACCCACCGCACGATGCGCACCGCCCTCCAGCGCTACATCACCCGCTACTTCTCCCCCGACGACGACTGACCCAAGCCCGCGCCATCGCCGACAAGCCGCGACGCGACCGCTTCCAGAACGACGCGCGACGAGCCGCGACGCACCCGCTTCAACTACAGCGACGAGCGGCAGCCGACGAGCAAGCGCGACGAGCCGCGGACGGTACCGAGCAGGCGACGGGCGGCGGCGCGCGACGCGGCGGGGGCGCGCCTTCAGACGATGGCGACGAGCCGCCGGCGGCCGCACCGGCAGCGCGACGAGCGATGCCACCGCTTCGGAACGACGCGTGGCTTGGCCGGCTGAGCAGGCGGCGCGCTACGAGCCGCGACGCCGTCGGCCGAGCGATGACGAACTTGCAGCCACCTTCGGCGACGGCGCGACCGCTTCAGAACGACGGCGACGAGCCGCGGCGTGGCCGGCCGAGCAGGCGGCGCGCTACGATGCGCTTTCCTCCGCCGGCGAGGGGGACGAGATCGAGCCCGTCGCTGAAGCGCGCGACCGCGCCGAGCCCGGCGCCGATGCCGCCGCGGCCGTAGACGCTCGCGGGATCGAGCTTGCCGCGCGCGTCGTAGCCGTCGCGGAGGCTCCCCGCGAGGTCGAAGGGCGCGGTCTCGTCCTCGGCCGCGATCGCGATCCCGCGCATCCCTTCCTCCGGCCGATCGATCGCGGTGAGCTCGATGCGACCGCGCCGCCCGTACTTCACGATGTTCGAGGCGAGCTCCGACACGACGACGACGAGCTCCTCCACGACCTCGCGATCGAACCCGAGCGCCCCCGCGAACGAGCGCACGTGCGCGCGCGCGGTGAGCACGGCGTCGAAGTCGGCGACGGTGCAAGCGACAGGCAGCGGCGCGGTCATGCTCGGCTCGCGGTCATGCTCGGCTCGCGGTCATGCTCGGCTCGCGGTCATGCTCGGCTTCTCCGCTCCTCTGCTCGGATCGAATCAGAGCGCCACGTCGGCGACGAGGACGGTCGAGTCGTCGTGCGAGTGACGATGCTTCGCGAAGACGTGCGTCGCCGCTTCGCCGGGCGACATGGCGGCGAGCGCTTTCAGGTCGAACCGCCCCGAGATTCCGTCGCTAAACATGACGAACCGCTCCGCGACCGGCGCATCGACGCGGCACGATCGCGGGCTCCGCAGCCGCACCCCGAGCACACCTGGCGTAAGGACGAACGGGAGCCGCCCGCTGACGGAGCGGAGATCGACGTTGCCGACCCCGCATGCCTCCACGCCGGCGGCGGACGCCGCGACCACGAGCGCCGCCGCGCCGCGCGATCCCTGAAGCGCGCGATGGAGGCCATTGGAGATGTCCAGCACCGTCGCCGCGTCCGTCGTCGAGCGCACCCACTCCGTCGCCGCCCGCGCGACCCGCGCCGCGTTCGGCCCATGCCCGAGCGCATCGACGACGACGAGGAACACGGCGTCGCGACGCTCCAGCACGATCACATCGTCGCCGCTCTCCACCTCGCCGACGCGCGGCCGCGAGATCCACGCCGCCGTCACGCGCGGCGCCTCGGCGCTCCACACCGTGGGCTCCACGAGCGCAGGAGGCCGATTCGATCGCCGCCCGATCACGCCCACGTCACTCCCACGTCACTCGCTTCCCATCCCACTCCCACGTCACTCCACTTCCCTCCCATCGCACTCCCGCATCACACGCTTCCCCATCGCATGCCCACGTCGCTCGCTTCCCCATCGCATGCCCACGTCGCTCGCTTCCTCCCCTCACTCCCACGTCAGCTCGTACGCGAGCGCGCTGGGGGCGGGGCTGCCTTCGTCGAAGACGAAGCTGGCGCGGGGGTTCTTGCAGCCGACGGCTTCGAGCGCGTAGAGGACGAAGCCGGACGCGACGAGCCCGATGAAGTCGAAGCCCTCGACGTCGGTGAGCTTCATGCTCATCTTCCGATTCGCGGCCTCGAACGACGGCACCGCGAGCTCGCCGCAGCGGCTGTTCCGTTCCCACAAGTCCGACGCCTTCTTCGCGAAGAGCGCCGGCGTCATCAGGCGGAAGAGCAGCTTCAGCGACGTCGTCGAGGCGGTCTCGGCGATCTGGCGACCGACGCCCTCGAGCGCGGCGGCGATCTTCCCGTCGCTCTCGCGATGATGCGCCGCGATCGCGCGGAAGATCTCGGCCGCGTCATCGACGGGGTACCACTCGAACTTGTTCACGAACGCAAACAGCTCCCGCACGCGGGGAGAGATGCGGTCGTAGATGCGTTTGCGCGTCGCCGGCTCGTAGGCCTTCTCGATGTAGCTCGCCGCGCTGTGGATCATGTACCCGCGACACGTTCGCGCTGTTCGCGTGCTCATCTTGGGGACGTCAGCCTAGCAGACTCCGCCGTCGATGCGCACATCCCCGAAGCGCGCGAGCGGCACGGTATCCCCGGTCCCCCCGATTTAGCTGGCAAGCGCACCCGCCGTCGTGCACCCTGACCGCATGAGCAACGCACACGTGACGTTCATCGCGAAGGTTACGGCGAAGGCCGGTTCCGAGGGACAGCTGGCGGAGGCGCTCACCAGCCTCATCGCGCCCACCCGGGCCGAGACCGGCTGCCGTCACTATTTCCCTCACGCCTCGCTCGACAACCCGCGCGAGTTCCACATCTACGAGAGCTGGAACACCGAATCGGATTTCGAGACCCACACGAAGACCCCACATTTCCAGGCAATGATGGCCCGCTTCCCGGAGCTCCTCGACGGCCCCCCATCCCGCATCATGCTCCGCGATCTCGGCTAACCCGGCTCAACCGCCGCCCCCTCCACGCGCCACCGTCCACGACTCGGGACGCCCTCCACCGCAGCCTCGCCGCACAGCCGGAGCAAGAACGCGAACGCCGCGAGGCCCATGTGGGGAACGGGCGCGAGGCCTCCACGCTCGCTGCATCCGCAAGAGCATCCACAGATGCGCCCGCACGCCGCACCCGAAGGCGCTCGCCGCGCACGGCGCTGGTCGTCCACGCACCATGCATGCGCGAGAACATCCACGTGCGCTCGCTGCGCATGCGCCACGCACTCGCTGCACGCGAAGCCATCCCTTGCACGCGTGCGCGCCGACAGCTGCATGCGCGAGGCCACCCGCATGCGCGCTGCAGGCGAGCCTATCCGCTGGCGCACCGTGCACGCGCGAAGCCATCCTCAGGCGCCACGCGCTCGCTGCAGGTGAGGCCATCCGCAAGCGCACCGTGCAGGCGCGAAGCCATCCGCGTGTGGCGCCTGCTCGCTGCAGGCGAGGCTATCCGCGGGCGCCACTCACGCGAAGCCATCCGCAGGCGCCGCACGCTCGCTGCAGGCGAGACCATCCGCAGGCCACCGCTCGCTAGGCACGAAGCCATCCGCGGGCGCCGCACGCTCGCTGCAGGTGAGGCCATCCGCACCATGCGCACGCGCGAAGCCATCCGCGGGCGCCAGGAGCCACCACCACTGGCGCGAGGATCCGCGGGCGCCACGCTCGCTGCAGGCGAGCCTATCCGCTGGCGCACCGTGCACGCGCGAAGCCATCCGCGGGCGCCACGCGCTCGCTGCATACGCGTACACCACTCGCTGGCGCAGCGAGGCATCCGCGTGGGCCACGCTCGTTGCATGCGCGAGGCGTGCCTTCGCTGCGTGTTCCGCGAGCGCTTGCCCCGTCGAAGGCGTGTTGCATGCTGGGCGCCATCCGAGAGCGCTCATCCGAGAGGGCGGTCGAAGGCGTGCATGCGCGAGAGCGGCGGCGGCATGCGGCCGCTCTCGCGGGCGTGATGGGTGCGCGAGGGCATTCGATGTGCATCGGTGACGATGCCCGTCGGCGCGCCGGGTGCGTTGTTGCATATGGCGTGCTCGGCGCCGTACGTGGTCGCGAGGACGGTGGGCGCTCGTGTGCGGGGCGGCGAAGGGCGTGCGGGCGTGCGCGCGCGGCTTGCATGCTCGTGTGCTTGCGCGATGTTTGCATATTTCACGATTTGGAGCGTGGGCGGGGTCGGGGGCGGGACGTCGCTGATTCGTCGGGATCGACGAAACACCTCTTTCTCCGGAGGAACTGCTTGAAGTCGTATCCGGCTGGGGATAAATCTGGAGACGCGATTGAGACGACATCGGACGACAGGCGATGTGGGCGTCGGAGCAGGCGCGCGATCTACGTGATCAATCGCACTTTTTTTGAAATTCTCGATTCCGACTCCTTGCACGACTGCGGTCCATAGGTGATGGTAGAGGTAAGCGCTCTGCTTCTTTGTACTTGACCGTACGAGAATGCTCTTTGCGCACCCAGAACAACCCATCGCTCGACTCGTCGAAGCGGAAGCAGGAGTGCGAATGATCCTTCCGAGCTGGAAACTGTCGGTGCTTGTGTTGCTGACCGGCGCGACTGCTGCTTGTGGGTCGGAGACCTCCACGTCAGAGAACTTCGCGTCCACCGACGATGCCCTCCACGGGCACAACGGGAAGGGAAACGGACACGGAAAGGGGAACGACCACGGGAAGGGGAAAGGGCACGGCGACCACGGGAAAGGGAAAGGGCACGGGCACGGAAAGGGGAACGACGGGAAGGGAAAGGGGAACGGGAAGGGAAAGGGGCACAACCACGGCGACTGGTGCGACGACGCGGTCGGCCTGAGCCTCTGGTTCGAGAACGGCGCGGTGCGTCTCGAGAACGGAACGCCGAAGACGCTCACGATCTACGGCGACGAGGATCGCTACATGCAGGAGCTCGACTTCACGTCGAGCGTGGACACGACGACCGACAAGGGCATCACGCCCGTCACCCAGACCGGTGACATGGCGCGCCTCGACTGGCGCGGCGTCGAGATGGTGGACGAGGACTGGCGGCCCGAGCTCGGCTCGATGCCGAAGACGTACACGCGTAGCCGGTTCTATCGGAAGGCGAAGTGGATGACCAACGCGAGCGTCCTCTCCGTGACGCCGGTCGACGCGCAGAACCGCCCCGTCGGCGATCCGATCATCGTGAACGCGGGCACCGACGACAAATGGCGCGACTCCGACGACGGGTTCGTGCGCCGCTTCGATGCGCGCCAGATCACGTACGGGTGCCGCGCGATCGGCGACTGCACCGGCGCGACGAGCTTCACGGCGCAGGCGCTCATGCAGGTGCGCGACGCGATGCACGCCGAGCGGCGCGCCGAACGCATTCCGATGAACGCGAAGAAGCTCGCCGTCTTCTGGTCGGAGGACCCGCGCAACACGCGCTACGTCAACATCGTCCGCAAGCCGATGGCGCAGACGCCGTACCGCTACGGCTTCAACATCAAGCTCGACGTCGTGAGCAAGCCCGCCAACGGCAAGTACTTCCTCCCCGGCGACGTCATCGACTACCGCCTCACGATGCGCGACGGCTCCGGCAACCGCCTCCACCCCGCCGGCACCCTCCCCTCGTACGCCGACTTCGCGACCGACAACATCCCGAGCGGCATTCGATACTACGACGGTTTCCAGCAGTACCTCACGCTCTACTACGCGCTGAAGCACCGCGAAGGCAACAACATCTGGCAGTTCTCGGGCCCGACGAACAAGGTCAAATATTCGAGCCACGTCGTCAGCGATTTCGACTTCTTCGTCCTATCGGGCGCGACCGGCATTCCGTCGGCCACGGTCGCCGAGAACGGATTCAGCGCCGTATTCGACGTGTTCCCGAGCGTCGCCGGAACCGTCGATCCCGTCGTGTCGACGCTGCCCAACTCCGACATCATCCACGTGCAGGTCCCCGCCGACGCGAAGCCGGGCACCTACACGTTCACGTACAAGGGCCGCCGCGACTGGAGCGGCGAGGCGCTCAACGACTCCACGACCGTCGACGTCCAGGTCGGGCAGAAGCAACAGACCGAGTTCAGCCCGAAGACCGGCAAGTGCAACACTTGCCACGAAGGCCCGTCCGGCTTCGACGAGGTCCTCCACCGCAACGCCGACCGCCGCACCTGCTACGGCTGCCACATGCCGCTCGAGTCCGAGCCGGACCAGGCCCTCGACTACCGCATCCACCTCATTCACACGCGCTCGAACCGCGTCCCAGGCAACCCGAACAACTGTTCGACCTGTCACCTCACGACCCCGAGCGGCCCCCCCCGCGGCTTCCCCGGCGTCGGATACTGACCCGAGCCCGCACGCCCACGAGGCGTCGCGGGCGTGAACACGACAACTCGTAGGCGGATGGGATCAGCCTGGCGCGCCCGAAGGCGCGCCAGGACTGGTAGGGCAGAGCCCCATCACAAGAGCGGATGATCCGGCTCCACGCCGAGAAGGATCTTTCCGAACAGCTCGTAGCCGTGCGGCGCCACCATCGTGTGTTGCGTGATCGCGTGGACGTCGCGGAAGGAGCGCTGGAGCGGGCTCTTCGCGTAGACCGCCGAGCCGCCGCCGGCGGTGTAGACCAGGTCGACCGCGTGCGCTGCGCTCGTCACCGCGTTCGTCGCGGCGATCCGGAGACGGGCGCGGTCCGGCGGGGTCGGCGGCGTTCCCGACGTGACGCGATCCCACATCGCTGCGACCTCGGAGTGCAGCATCGCGCGGCCGGAGAGGAGCGACGCCTCCGCCTGCGAGACCGCGACCTGCGCGGTCGCGCGCGTGCTCAGCGACGACATCATGCCGAACGGGGTCTTCGTCTTCGCCATCCGCGTGAGCTCGTCGATCGCACCGCGCGCGATGCCGACGGCGCACGACGCGATCGAGAGCGACAGGAAACCCCACAGCGGGAAGCGATACAGCGGGCTCGTGAAGGCCGGCGGCTCGCGCGGCGGGATCGGCGTCGCGCGCGTCCGCGGGACCAGCACGTCCTGGACCTCGAAGTCGTGGCTGCCGGTGCCGCGGAGGCCCGCCACGTGCCACGTGTCGTGGATGGTGCCCTCCCCCACCGGCACCATCCCGATGACCATCTGCGGACCGAACGGCGTCATGTGCGGCTTGTCGCCGTCCATGAGCACGCCGGTGCAGCCGACGTACTTCGACGCGTGGATGCCGCTCATGAAGGCCCACCGCCCCGTGATGCGGTATCCGTCCGGCGTCTCGACCACCATGCCCGTCGGGGCGAAGCTCCCCGCCGTCGACTCCGCGAACGCCTCCGCCGCGCCCTCACGCGAGAACAGCGCCGCGTTCACGCCTCCCGCGCCGATGATCATCGCGCACCACGCGAGCGAGCCGTCGACGCGCGCCAGCTCCTCGATCGTGGCGCTCATCGTGAGCGGATCGGTCTCGAGCCCGCCGATCTCCTTCGGCGTGCACATCCTGAAAATTCCGGCCTTGGCGAAGGCGGCGGCGACCTCGTCGGGGAGGCGGCGCTCCCCCTCCGCGCGGTCCGCGTACTCGCGCAGGAGGGGAGCCAAATTGCGCGCAGCGTCAATCAACGGCGAAGAGCCCGGCGTATTTCCCATGTTCATTTTCCCTCCATTTACGATTTCCACGACTCGATACCAATCGAGGGTTGCGACCCTCGCCCTCGTGTGTAGCGTTTCCTTCCAAGATGAAGAACATCTTTCGCCTCATTGGAACGAAAGCATCCGTATTGTCACGGAACCCACTTTTCACGGAGTGGTTCGCGGACCCGGCGGTGCCACCTCGACGGAAGTTCGTTTTCACCCCGATGGCGCTGGACTTCATCATGGGGTTCCGCGACTTCAACCGCTACTTCGTCCACTACCCGAGCCCGCAGAACGAGCTCGAAGAGGCGATCAACGCCCACGCCCGCGAGGACGAGACGCACTCGGCGCTCCTGCTGAAGGACTGGGAGGCGCTCGACATGGACGCCACGCTCGGGTGGCGCCCGCGCGACCTGTTCTGGTGGCTCACGTCGGAGTGGACCGCCGACGCGCGACGCATGGACTTCGAGCTCATCTCGCTCGTCTGGCACAACCCGGATCCGCTGCTGCGCTTCGCGATCATCGAGTCGATGGAAGCCGCGGGGAACGTCTTTTTCGCGCGCACGGTGCGCATCATCAAGGCGCTCGGCGACGATCAGGATCGCCTCTTCCGCGAGTTCCCCTACTTCGGGCCCGATCACTTCGCGCGCGAGACGGGGCATCTCCAGGGCGGCGCCGACGAGCGGCCGTTCCTTCGCGCCACGCTCTCGGACGAGGACGCGGCGAAGGCGCGCGCGCACGTGGAGCACGTCTTCTCGATCTTCACGCGCCACTTCGACAGCTGGAACGCGCTCGCGCGATCGATGCACGACGGCACCTGGAAGTTCGACGCCGAGAAGGAGGGACGCGCCGCCGCCGTGCTCCGCCCCGACGTCCCGCACGACGTGAGCGGCGCCCTCGCGCTCGAGCACCCGACGTCCCCCTCCCCCGAGGCCGCTCCGCTCGTGCAGAAGCGTCGCGAGGCGTTCGACGAGCTGTGGGCGACGCCGGCGTACCGCTGGATGCGCGAGACGTGGCCCGGCGACTTCCGCCGGATGGTCCGCTACTTCCTCCTCCAGTGGGTCGTCGACAACTGGGCTTGCGCCGACTACTTCACGTTCGACACGACCTACCCGGACCCGAAGACCCCGCTCGAGCGCGGGATCAACCGGCTGTCCCAGCTCTACGCCTCCGAGATGCGGTGCCGCTACACCGAGTGGGAGACGCTGCAGCTCGACGAGTACACGCGCTGGACCGCGCTCGAGGCCCTCCGCCACTTCTGGCTCGACGAGCGCGTCGAGGAGCACCGCGAGGTCTTCGCCGACCTCCGGAAGCTCACGTTCCAGTATCCCGATCCGCTCTACCGGTACTGGATCCTCAAATGTTTCGTGCGCTTCGGCGACTCGATGATCCGCTCGCTGGGGGTGGCGCTGAAGCGGGGACAGGAGAAAGAGGATGATTTCGCGATGTTCGCGGGATCGGCTGAACGCATGCATCCCGATCTGCCCCCTGACCCCGAGGCCGACCGCGCCGTGTTCGAGCTGGAGCGTCGACCGTTGACGCCGGACCAAGTTAAGACGATCGATCGAATCATCGAAGAAACGAAAAAGCAGGAAGCACAGCGATCCGCCATCACCTGGAGGATCATCGGAGAGAATCGGTACGACTCTTTCGATCGACAGTGGGCGGAGAAGAACGGCGGCGCGACGCGCAAGAGCGTGGCGCCGCTCCGGGAACAGACGGCAGAAACGCGGTAACAGAGGGAAAAAGAGAAGCCATGGCCCAGATTGACCTTGCGAGCGCGCGCACGCACGAGACCGACCCCGCGAAGGCGGCGGAGGAGCTCCTCCAGAACCTCTCCGGCAAGACCCCGAAGCTCGCCGTCATCTTCGCGCACAGCTCGATCGACCAACGCGCCCTCAACGCCGCGCTCCGCGAACGCCTGCCGAAAGCGACCCGCCTCATCGGCGCGAGCACCCTCACGCCGCTCGACAACAGCGGCTACCAGCCCACCGGCGCGATGCTCGGCGCGATGACCGGCGACTTCGAGGTCGGGGTCGGGGTCGGCCGCCAGATCTCGGGCGACGCCGCCAGCGCGGGCGCGAAGGCGTTCACCGACGCCGCCCAGCAGCTCGGCGTCAAGCCGGCGGACCTCGATCCGCGGCGTCACGTCGGCCTCGTCATCGACGACGGGTACAAGTTGAAGAAGGAGGAGTTCCTCGTCGGCATGCTCGACGTGAACCCGTCCATCACCCTCGTCGGCGGCGGCGCGAGCAACACGACGCCGCCGGGCATGGGCGTCGAGGTCCACCCCGAGCTCCACGTCGACGGCGAGGTCGTCACCGACGCCGTCGCGGTCACGCTCTTCCGGATGGACGCGCCGTGGGCGGCGATCCGCCATCACGCCTACGTGCCGACGAACGAGCGCGTCGTCATCACCAAGGTCGATCCCAGCGCGAAGTGCGCGGTGGAGCTCGACGGCAAGCGCGCGGTCGATCGCTGGTCCGAGCTCGCCGGCGTCCCCGTCGACGAGCTGGAGAGCAAGGCGGCGCTCGTGACGATGAGCACCGCGATCAAGGTCGGCCGCGAGTACTTCATGCGGTCGCCGTGGAAGCCGCTCCCCGACGGCTCGATCATGTTCGCGAACATGCTGACGGAGAACACCGAGCTCCACGTCATGAAGCTCGGCGACATGCCGGAGATGCTCGATCACTTCCTCGTCGACGAGCTCCCGCTCAAGCTCCAGACGCCGACCGGCCTCATCGCCTTCGAGTGCGGAATGCGCGG
This sequence comes from Labilithrix sp., assembly GCA_019637155.1. Classification (NCBI taxonomy): domain Bacteria; kingdom Pseudomonadati; phylum Myxococcota; order Polyangiales; family Labilitrichaceae; genus Labilithrix; species Labilithrix sp. The sequence continues at coordinate 126,848 of JAHBWE010000008.1, forward strand.
GCTCGTCTCGCACATGATGGGGCTCAACGCGCGGATGGGCGCGGCGTTCAAGAAGGCGCCCACCGTGGTCGGCATGGCGGCGTGCTTCGAGCTCTGCAACGGGTTCCAGATCAACAGCACGATGACGGGGCTCGCGTTCGGCGCCAGCCGCACGTGAACAGGGACGAGCCATGAGCCTCAGCCTCGAAGAACGGGTCGCGCAGCTCGAAGCCGAGAACGCGCGGCTGAAGCAGGAAGCGGCAGCCCAGAAGTCGCTCGCCGCCCGCGCCATCGCGAGCTACCAGCAGCGCGCCCTCCAGATGGAGGTCATCCGCCAGCAGAACGAGGACCTCGATCGCCTCGCGAACGACCTCGCGCGCTCGAAGCGCGTCGAAGAGGAGCGCGCGCGACAGCTCGAAGAGGCGGCGCGCCTGAAGAGCGAGTTCCTCGCCAACTTCTCGCACGAGATCCGCACGCCGCTGAACGGCATCCTCGGCTACTGCGACCTCGTCCTCCGCGAAGAGGGCGCGCGCCTCACCCCGCACGGCCGCCGCGATCTGAACGTCATCAAGTCGAACGCGAAGACGCTCCTCGCCCTCATCAACGACATCCTCGACCTGTCGAAGATCGAGGCCGGGCGCGTCGACATCGTGCGCGAGGAGGTCGATCTCGCCGCCGTCGCGGACGAGTGCGTCGCGACGGTGCGCGAGCTCCTGAAGGGCAAGGACGTCACCGTCGGCTGCAACATCGACCCCGCCGCGCGGACGATCTTCACCGACTCGCTCAAGATCCGGCAGGTCCTCCTCAACCTGCTCTCGAACGCGGCGAAGTTCACGGACTCGGGCGAGATCATCGTCGAGGCGACCGCGCAGGGCAGCACGCTCGTCCTCGCGGTCGAGGACACCGGCGCCGGCATCCCGCCGAACCAGCTCGATCACATCTTCGAGAAGTTCCGCCAGGTCGACGGCACCTCCACGCGCAAGATCGGCGGCACCGGCCTCGGCCTCGCGATCGTCCGCGAGGTGAGCCGCATCCTCGGCGGCCGCGTCGACGTGGTGAGCACGCTCGGCCGCGGCTCGAAGTTCACCGTCGTGCTGCCGAACGCCTTCGACGCGGAGGGCCTCGGGACGCCGGTCGTCCACCGCGCCGAGGCCCGCGGCCACAGCGCGCCCGCGGGCGAGGCGCCGCTCATCATCATCATCGACGACGACCCGATGATCGTCGCGCTGCTCGAGGGCGAGCTCGAAAAAGAGGGCTTCCGCGTCATGTCCGAGGCCGACGGCGTCGCCGGGCTCCAGGCCGTGCGCCGGCATCGCCCCGCCGCCGTCGTCCTCGACATCCATCTCCCGCGCCTCGACGGCTGGTCCGCGCTCTCGGAGATGAAGAACGACCCCGCGACGAGCCACATCCCGGTCCTCATCATCTCCGTCGAAGAGGCGCGCGGACGCGGCTTCTCGTTCGGCGCGTGCGACTTCCTCGTGAAGCCGTTCGATCCCGAGCGCCTCGTCGACGTCGTGAAGCGGAACATCCGCGACACGGGCGGCACCGTCCTCGTCGTCGACGACGAAGCGCACGCGCGCGAGCTCGTGGTCCGCAACCTCCGCGCGGCCGGCTTCAGCTGTCAGGAGGCGCGCGACGGAGAAGACGCGCTCCTGAAGACACGCGTGATGAGCCCGGCGCTGCTCGTCCTCGACCTGACGATGCCGCGGATGGACGGCTTCGAGGTCCTCGCCCACCTGCGGAACGAAGGATCGTCGGTGCCCGTCATCGTCCTCACCGGGCGGACGCTCGACGCGAACGACGAGGCGAGCCTCCGCGCCGGCCTCGCGCACGTCATCCGGAAAGGAGGGCTCGCGATGGACTCGGTCGTCACGCAAGCGAAGCTCCTCCTCCGCGAGTCGCACAAGAACGCGCGGAAGCTGCCGCGCGTCCTGTACGTCGAGGACTCGCCGCAGAACCGCGACATCGTGCGGCGCTACCTCCAAGGCGACTACGAGGTGCTCGAGGCCGAAGACGGCGAGCACGGCTACGAGCGCGCCAAGCGCGAGATGCCCGACGTCATCTTGATGGACCTGTCGCTGCCGCGCATGGACGGCTGCGAGACGACCGCCAAGATCAAGGCGACGCCGCAGATCGAGCACGTCCCCGTGATCGCGCTGACGGCGCACGTCTCGAAGGAAGACCGCGACCGCGCGCGGCGCGCGGGCTGCGTCGAGTACCTCACGAAGCCGGTCGAGCGGGAGCTCCTCCTCGCCGCGCTCCGACAGGCGATCGGCGACTCGAAGGGGGCGAAGGATTCCCATGGCTGAAGACTCCCTCCGCGTCCTCGTCGTCGACGACGACGCCATGCAGCTCGAGCTCCTCGAACGCACCCTCAAGGGCGAGGGGTTCGACGTGATGACCTGCGAGAGCCCGATCGGCGTCACGAACATCGTCCGCTCGTTCGTGCCGCACGTCGTCCTGATGGACGTCGACATCCCTGCCCTCTCCGGCGATCGCATCCTCTTCATCGCGCGGAAGAGCGCGCCCCCGATGACGCGCTTCGTCCTCCACAGCTCCTCGGACGAGACGATCCTCAGGAACCTCGCGAAGGAGGTCGAAGCCGACGGCTACATCTCGAAGAGCGTCACCGGCTCCGACCTCGCCGCCCGCATCCGCACGCTCGTCGCCACGCCACGGCGTGCTCCCAAAGCGCTTCGCTAGGCTTTCAACGTCGGGGGCTTCGCCCCCGACACCCCCACCCCAGACACTCTTTCAACGTCGGGGGCTTCGCCCCCGACACCCCCACCCCAGACACGGCCCTCGCGCGGAGCGCGAGGGTTGCTTCGCAACCGCTGGAGCGGCCGCTTCTGGGGCCCCGGGGCGCGCTCGCAACCGCGGGCGCGGCCGGCTCTGGGGCCCCTGGGGCGCGGTCCGGTTCGCGCTCGCAACCGTTGGCGTGGCCGCTTCGCGAGCTGCCTGCGGCGCCGCGGTCTTAGCAATAAAACACAGATGTTTACATGCTACCCGATGGATCGGGCGTGGGGGACTGTAACGGTGGAGTGACGGGGGAAGGGGCGTAAAAGTGCGGAATCATCGAAGATCGGGTCGGCATCCTCTTCGCTTGGAGGGGACGCATGGTCCGTCCGGTCCTCCTCCTCGCGTTCCTCGTCGGTTCCCTCGCCGCCTGCGATGGAGCAGGCGATGGCCCTCCCGCCCGTGTCCTCGTCGAAGGGAGCGACGACGCGGAAGAGGCCGCGGCGGCGGCGAACGATCCCGCCGCGCCGGCGGAGGAGGAGCCGAAGGGGCCCTTCCCGATCGTCCTCCTCCACGGGATGGGTGGGTTCGTCGAGACCGAGGGGCTCATCAAGGTGAAGATGTTCCAGGGCGTGCCCGAGGACCTCACCAAGAACGGCAACCAGGTCTTCCAGACCCTCTCGCAGCCGTACGACACGAGCGAGCAGCGCGCGAAGATGATCGTCGAGCAACTCGAGACGATCATGAAGAACACCGGCGCGAAGAAGGTGAACCTGATCGGCCACTCGCAGGGCGGCCTCGACGCGCGCGTCATCGCGAGCCCGGGCGGCCTCGGCCTCGGAAAGAAGATCGCCTCCATCTCCACCGTCGCGACGCCGCACCTCGGGAGCGGCGTCGCCGACTTCGCGCTCGGCATCACCGCCCGCGTGCCGGACGGCGTCATCGACAAGGGCAGCGACGTGCTCCTCGGCATCGCGCAGAAGCGGATGTCCGATCTCGACGACGATCCCGCGCTCCGCGCGCAGGTGACCGAGCTCTCCACCCCGCACATGCGCGACGTGTTCAACCCGAAGTACACCGACGATCCCGGCGTGAAGTACTTCAGCTGGGCGGGGCGCACGAACAAGCAGACCGGCGCCGGCGTCTGCGACGACGGCGAGCAGCCGAACGATCCGAACGACGTGCGGCGCGTGAGCCCCAACCTCCTCGCGACGGTGAAGATCCTCGAAGACGGCCAGGGCAAGGCGAACGACGGCCTCGTGACGGTCGAGAACGCGAAGTGGGGGAAGTTCCAGCGCTGCGTGCCGGCCGATCACAACGCGTTCGTCATCGGCCAGGGCGGCTTCGATCAGGTCGCGTTCTTCCGCGACGTCGTGGCGCGCATCCGCAAGGACGGGCTCTGATCTCGGGCGCTGTCGCACACGAGTGCACTCTGCAACGTTCGTAAACTCATGCAAAGCGAGGCAACGCCGCGCCGCGGTCTTCGTATGATGGAAGACCATGGGCGGAACGATGCGGCGGTCCGGCGTCGCGCAGACGGTGACGGACTCGCACGAGCAGACCTCGCCCGCGCCGCCCGTCGCGCCGTACGCCGCACAGGCGCTGACGCCCGCGCCGCCGGCGACGATCGCGGCCGCGCCGCTCGGCGCCACGATCGCGCAAGGGCCCGCCGCGCAGACGGTCTCGTCGGTGCTCGCGCCGGGCGTCGTCGTCGCCGATCGCTACGTGCTCGAGCGCGAGATCGGGTCCGGCGCGACGGCGGTGGTGTGGCGCGTCCACGATCGACAGCTCCGGCGCGACGTCGCGCTCAAGGTCTTCTTCGTCGACGACGTCCACGGCCGGAAGGCGAACGAGGTCAGCTCCGAGGCGCAAGCGTCGAGCTGGATCCGGAGCGACCACGTCGTCCGCATCCACAACGCGTGCGTCGACGCGAAGCTCGGGATCGTCGCGATCGACATGGAGCTCTGCGCCGAGTTCGGCGACGACGGCGCGGAGCACTTCGCGACCGAGCTCGGCGCGCTCGTGCCGCGCGCGAGGCCGACCCACGCCGAGGTGCGGGAGGCCGCGCGCTGGGTGATGGAAGCCGCGCTCGGCGTCCACTCCGCGCACACGCGCAACGTCTTCCATCGCGACCTCAAGCCGGCCAACGTCCTCGTCTCGCACGCCGCTCGCCGCGCGCAGGTCGCCGACTTCGGGCTCGCGGCGTACGAGATCTCACGGCCGGACGAGGCCGGACCCGCGAAGGCGCGCACCGTCGCGGTCGACATGTCGGCCGGTCGCTTCCTCGCCGGAACGCCGGAGTACATGGCGCCGGAGCAAGCCCGCGGCGTGCCGCGCCTCGATCCCGACGGCAACCCGCAGCATCGCGCGCTGCTCCAGGGCATCGACGTGTACGGCCTCGGCGCCGTGCTCTTCGAGCTCCTCGCCGGGCACGCGCCGCACGACGCGGGGCCGGACGCGGACGTCATGACCGTCGTCGCGAAGGCGGCCGCGAACCAGGTCCCGTTCGACGCGCTCGCGCGCCGGCGCGTCCCGCGTCGCCTCCGCGCGATCGTGCGGCGCGCGCTCGACACCGATCCGACGAAGCGCTTCGCGACGGCGAAGGACATGGCGGCGGCGCTCCGCGCCTTCCTCGACGATCGCCCCTTCCCCGGAGAACGCGGCCTCTTCGGCGCGCTCTACCTCGCCGGCCGCCGCCACCCCGGCCTCGTCGCGTCCGTCGTCGCGTCGATGCTCTTCCTCGCGCTCACGATCGGGCTGTCGACCTGGCGCCTCCGCGCGCTCGACGCCGAGCTCGACGACGGCGACCGCCGCCTCGCCGCGCTCGAAGCGGAGACGACGCGCAAGCAGCAGGAGATCACGGACCTCCAGAAGCGGATCGTCGAGAACCAGGAGACCGCGCGCCAGCAGGCGCAAGCGGCGGCAGAGAGCGCGCAGTCGCTCGCCGACAGCCTGCGGAAGAAGGCCGAGACGGCGGGCTCGGAGGCGGAGCGCCAGAAGCTCCTCCTCCGCGCGAAGGAGGCGAGCCTCCAGGCGGAGAAGGAGCACGGCAAGGAGCTCGTCGCGCAGCACGAGACCGAGGTCGCGCAGCTCCGGTTCGAGCGGGAGATGGCGCTCAACGAGCAGAAGCTGAAGCACCAGCAGGAGACGACGAAGCTCCACACCGAGCAGGCGCAGTCGATCCAGCAGCTCCGCGACGAGCACGCGAAGGAGAAGCAGCGCATCGAGGGCGAGCACGCGAAGGAGATCGCGCGCCTCAACGCCGACCACGCGACGGCGATGAAGCAGACCGACGAGAGCTACCGCCGCGACATCAAGCGCGTCGAAGACGAGCGCGACAAGCTCCGCGCCCGCGTCGCGCAGCTCGAGTCCGCGCCAGCCCCCACGCCCGCGCCCGCGCCGGTCCCCACCCCCACACCCGGCCGCGAGGAGCCGCCGCGCCGCCGCCTCCCGCCGACGGTCCGCTGATCGCGAGCGCCGGAGAGCCGCGCCGGGATCAACGCCGGACGATTCGTCGATCGCCGCTGCGCTCGCCCGGCGCGAGCGTCCATCCCGGCTCGAGGCGGAGCGTCCAGTCGCGACGCGAGAGCGACACGAACGCGCGGGCGCTCGCGCGGTCCTCGAGCATCGCGCCGTCCTCCATCGTCAGCTTGCCCCACGGCGCGACGAGCGTGCGGCTCGTGTAGACGACCTGGTTCGACGCGAAGGCGTGCACCTTCCGCGGATCGAAGCTCCCCGAGGTCACGGTGGTGAGGTCGATCGCGAGGACCGGGCCCTCCACGAGCGCGACCCGCCACGCACGGAGCCGCACCTGGCGCTCGGCCTCGCGCGTGTCCTCGGCGGTGCCGAGCGCGATGCCGCCCCAGCGCTCCGCGTCGCCGGACGCGGGGACGTCGACGCGCGCGCGACGCGCGAGGAGGGCCCCGAGATCGGAGTCCTTCCCGAGGCCGCGGCGCCAGTCGTCGCCGGTGCGATCGAGCAGGTATCCATAGAGCGGGCCGCTCACGTACGCGAAGCTGCGGACGAAGCCCGAGGTCGCCTGGCGCCGCGCGCGCACCGCCGCGACGGCGTCGGCCTCGCTCGTCCCGCTCGCGCGCGCGCCGGTGTACTCCGCGAGCCCTTCGTGGATCTCGAGCGCGTTCTCGCGCGCCGCCGCCTCCGGGAACGCGCGGCGACGCGCGGCGCGGAAGGCGAGCGCGTCCGCGATCGCGGCGGCGGCGACGGGCGGCGACGCGATCGCGGTCTCGAGCGCGTTCCATTCGAGCTGCAGCCAGTAGCGTCCGTCGCGGGTGTCGAGGTGCTCGTTCGGCTCCCCCGCCGCGACGAGCCCGAGCGCCGGCTGCACGCGGTGAAAGGCCTCGTGCAACATGAGGCGGCGCCGACGCGCGGCGTCTTCGGCGAAGTCGTCGTCCCACATCACCATCGTCCACCGCGTCCCGCTCCACTCGACGGAGGTGTTCGCGATCATGTCGTCGTCGCCGAGGCGCCCGACGAACACGCCGTCACGCGCGGCGAGCTTGCCCTGCGCGTCGCGCTCGTTCGCGACGACCTGCCGCGTGCCGGGATCGACGAAGAGGAACGGACCCGCGAGCGAGCGGCCCCAGAGCTTGCCGCCGTCGGCCGCGGCGAGCCCGGCGTATTCGTCGAGGTACGATCGCGCGGTCGCGAGCGGGATCGCGCCCGTGCCCGCGACGCTCCGCGGCGATCCCGTCGCGACCTCTTCGACGCGGCACGCGCCGAGGGCGGCGCCGAACACGAGAACCGCGAAGGCGAAGGCACGCACGCGGGCCCGTTCTAGCGGAAGATCGACGGTCGGCGACTACTTCGCGGCGGCCGTCGTCTCCGGCTTCAGCTCGCCGAGGATGTACTGCGTCTTCGAGAGGTACTTCTTCGCCGCCGCCTTGATCCGATCGGACGTGACCTTCTCCGTCATCGCGGAGATGTCCTGGATCTGCTTCGGATCGTCGCCGTAGACGTACGCGCGCTCGAGCTCGCGGAGCCAGAAGGAGTTCTCCTTCAGGTCGGTCTCGTGCGCGCGCTTGCGCATCTCCTTGATCTTCGTGACGTAGAGGTCGCTGACGCCCTGGGCCTGGACCGACTGGATCTCGTCGAACACGGCTTTTTCGAGCTTATCGACGTTTTCGGGCGAACAGCCGAAGCTGACGTTGAACGAGTACTCCGCGCGCGGCCGGCGCGCGATGCCGCCGTTCGCGCCGACGCCGTAGACGCCGCCCATGTCCTCGCGCAGGACCTCGCGGAGGCGGATCCGCAGCGCCTCGCCGAGCATCTTCATGTCGTTCTCGGTGTCGCGCGTGAACTTCTCGTTGCCGTGGAACGTGAGCATCACCCTGCTCTTCGGCTCGCTCCCCTTGGTGATGACCTTCTTCGCGACGCCGGACGGGCGCGCGACCTTGGGGTCCTTCCACGTCTCCTTGCGTCCGCTCGACGGCAGGCTTCCAAGGTAGGTCTCCACGAGCGGCTTCAGCTTCTCGAGCTCGACGTTCCCGACGAAGAGGAACGTGAAGTCGCCGGCGTCGCCGAAGCGGTCCTTGTAGATCGCGAGCGCCTTGTCGAGGTCGACCTTCAGCAGGCTCTCCGGCGTCGTCGGCTGACGGCGGAGGTGGTTCTGCGTCGAGAAGAGCGACATGTCCTCCAGGAACGTGCTCTCGGGCGAGAGGCGGCGGTTCTTCACGCGCTCGGTCTCACGCGCGCGCCAGCTCGCGAACGCGCTCTCGTCCTTGCGCGGGGCGGTGAAGGTGAGGTGCACCATCTGCATCAGCGTCTCGAGGTCGTTCGGCGACGCGTTGCCGGTCAAGCCCTCCTCGAGCTCGTTGATGCGCGGATTGAGGGACGCGATCTTCCCCGCGAGCGACTTCCGGAGCTGGACCGCGTCGACGGGCCCGATGCCGCCCTGGCTCACGATCGTGTCGGCGGCGCGCGCGGTGTCGAAGTCGGCGTCCTTCACGAGGGAGGTGCCGCCCGGCGAGAACGCGGAGAGCTTCACCTCGTCGTTGGCGAAGGTCGTCGGCTTCACGACGACCCGCACGCCGTTCGACAGCGTCCACTCCGTGACGCCGATCTCGGCGATCGACTTCGTCGCGGTGACCTTCCCCGGCGCCGGCGCCTTCGCCATGAGCGGCACGCCCTCGCCGCCGTCGTCGTACGGCTTCACGTCCTTCGCCGCGAGCTCCTTGTCGAGCGCGGAGAACGTCTCCGGCGTCGGCTTCACCATCTTGGGCCCGCCCGCGACCGCGAGCACGTGGCTCCCCTTCCCGAGCGTCTTCCCGAGGACGTTCAGCTCCTCGAGCGTGATGGTGGGGAGCATCTCCTCCGCGAGCGCGAGCTCCTTCTCGGGGCCCGGCATCGCCTCTTCGGTGAGGAAGTTGCGGACGATCTCGGCGGAGAAGACGCGCGAGTCGCGCTTGTCGTACTCCTTCACGTGCTGCTGGAAGTTGCGGAGGGTCGACGCCTTCGCGCGCTCGAGCTCGCTCTTCACGAAGCCGTGCTTCTCGACGCGGAGGAGCTCCTCCCGGAGCGCCGCGTAGCCGGCGGGGATGCCGTCCTCCTTCACCGTCGCGTTCTGGCTGAAGACGTCGAGCGAGCGGACTCCCCCGCCCGCGTACGACATCGCGCTCAAGAACGGCGCGTTCGGCGCGCGGCGGATCTCGTCGAAGCGCGCGTTGAGCATGCTGTTGTAGAGCTGCTCGGTGAGGACGCGGCGGTAGTCCTTCGCGCTCTTGTGCGGCCGCTTCGGCAGCTTCGTCATCACGCTGATCGACGTCGCCGTCATCTCGGGATCGGTCTCGATGCTGTAGAGGTCCTGCGCGTGCGCCGGCACCTCCGCGAGCGCGCGCGGCTTCGCGTTCTTCGCCGCCGGCGGCAGGTTCGAGAACTCCGCCTTGATCTGCTTCTCGATGTCCGCGGCGGTGAAGTCGCCGACCGCGATCACCGCCATGTTGTCGGGGCGATACCAGTCTTTGTAGTAGCGATAGAGCGTGTCGCGCGACGCGGTCTTCAGGATCTCCGGCTTCCCGATCGTGATGCGCTCGGCGTACTTCGATCCGTGGAAGAGGACCGGCGCGCGCTTGTCGAAGAGGCGCATCCCGGCGCCGCGGCCGAGCCGCCACTCCTCGAGGACGACGCCGCGCTCCTTGTCGACCTCGACCGGGTCGAAGGTCACGTCGCCGGCCCAGTCGCGCAGCACGTTGAAGGCCTTCGCGAGGATCTCCGGTTTGTCGGTCGGGACCTGCAGCGTGTAGACGGTCTCGTCGAAGCTCGTGTACGCGTTGAGGTCGGCGCCGAACCGCACGCCGCTCTTCTCGAGGAAGTCGACGATCTCGCTCTTCGGGAACCGCTTCGTCCCGTTGAAAGCCATGTGCTCGACGAAGTGCGCGAGCCCGCGCTGGTCGTCGTCTTCCAGCACCGACCCGGCGTTCACCGCGAGCCACACCTGCGCGCGCGCCTCGGGCTTCTTGTGCGGGAGGATGTAATAGGTCAGCCCGTTCTCGAGCTTCCCCTTCGTGACGCGCGCATCCATCGCGAGCGGCGGATCGCTCTGCTCGGCCGCCTGCGCCGCCTTCGCGCCCGGCGGCGAAGCGACCGGCGCAGCCGGCGGAGGACTGCCACCACAGGCGGCGAGGAGGAGAAGAGCGGAGACGGCAACGAGTCGACGCATGGGCGAGTGATACCCCTTTCAGGGCTCGGGCGGAGCCCGAAACGACGGCGGACGAGCGACGAGTGCTACGATGATCGTCATGCAGCGGTTCCCCGGTCGTGGAGCGCCTCCCGTCGATGAACGGATCGTCGCGCCGGGCTCGCGTGCCGAGATCCTCGAGGGGCAGCTCGTGTTCGCGCCGCCGTCGGACGAGAACCATGCCGTTCCTCACGCCGACCTCGCCTACCTGCTGCGTGCGCACGTGAAGCCTGGGTTCAGCGTCGCCGTCGACATGCTCACGCGGACGAGCGTGCCGAACGACTTCGCGCCCGACGCGAGCGTCTTCGAGAGCGAGCGCGACGAGGTGACGGGCGGCCGCCGCCTCGAACAGCTCGCCTTCGAGGTCGTGAACGAGCAGTCGCTGGCCACGCAGACGACGAAGGCGCGCCAGCTCTCCACCCGCGGCGTGCGACGCATCTTCGTGCTCATCGTGAAGAAGCGAAAGATCCTCGAGTGGGCGCCCAGCACCAACGCCTGGGCCGCGACGCCGCTCGAGTCCATCGACGACCCATGTTTCGTCCGCCCCCTCGACGCCCGCGCGGTGTTCAGCGCGATCGACGCCGACGAAGCCGTCCTCCGCGCCCTCGCGGCCAAAGGCCATCCGTTCCTGGACTCTCTTCGCGAAGAGAGCCGCGAGGACGGTCGAGAGGAGGGGCGCGAAGAGGGGCGCGAGGAGGCCATGCGCGAGGTGCTCCTACGACAGATGCACCTCCGCTTCGGCGACCTCCCGCCCACCGTCGCCCAACGACTCCGCGACGGCACGGTCGACGACCTGACGCGCTGGACCGATCGCGTCATCACCGCGACGAGCATCGACGACATCTTCACGGCCTCCTGAGCGCGCGCAGCTCGTCGGCGCCGCACGACCACCGTCGAAGCGAGCGACAACGCGAGCCCGAAGCGAAACCCACCAGTCAAGAGGACAGCGACTCTCGGGCGAGAGGGCGCCGCCCCCGCCGCCCGCGCCCCCGCGGCTCACATGGAAGAGAGCGACGGAGGCCGAGCGAGCCCCTCAGCCCACCGCGATGCCCAGCGCCTTCCGCAGCGCCAGGTACTGCTCGCTCACCGAGAACATGATGAGCTCCTTCAGCTTGTCCGGCGGCGGGAGGTCGCCGGGGAGTTGGGGCTCCGCGGCGATGATCTTCTTCGCGATCTCGAGGTCCGCGCAGAGCAGGAGGCCCGCCCGCGCGCCCGTGACGTCGACCGCTTGCATCCAGCGCTTCAGGTCCGCCTTCGCGCCGTCCTCGATGAACTTGTGGACGACGAGGCGGAGCGAGTCGCGCTCGACCGGCTGCATGTACTTCACGAACTCGGCCGCCGTCATGTTCACCGCCTGCGCCATCTCGGCGGGGACGTTGAACTCCGGCTGGATGATCTTGATCGCCGAGAAGAAGACGACCTTGAGCTCACCGAGCGTGGGGAACAGGTTCTTGATGTAGTGCTCGCCGCGGTAGTAGCTGAGGTGCTTGCCGACGATGAACGTCAGCTCCTGCGGCGTGTACCCCGTCAGCACGTTCTGACCCGCGACCGACGCCGGGGGGCGCGACGGAACGGCCAGGAGCGCGCCCGCCACGTCGTTGCGGACGTAGAGGTCCGGGAGCTGGATGCCGAGGACCTGCGCCGCCCAGCCGAACGTCTTCGCGAACGTGACCGTGCTCGTGGCAGGGTCCTGCTTGAAGCGGCGATCGAGCACCGGCAGCTGCTTCGCCTTCGCGAGGGCCTGCGTCTTCGCGACGATCGCCGCGGGCGTGACCATCTCGAAGATCTTGCCGATGAAGATGTTCTCGTCCTTGTGGAAGAGGTTCTTCACCCACTGCTCGTTGTCGAGCCGGCTCTTCACCTGGATCATCGCGCGCGGGCGATAGTCCTCGAAGAAGCGCTGCTCCTCCTCGTCCGCCTTGTGGAGGAACGCGAGCGCGGAGCACATGCACCACGCGCGATCGTAGTCGTGCATCTTCAAGGCGAGCTTGTAGAGCGCGCGGTACGGGTCGACGCGGAGCGGGTCCTTCTGGAGGACCTGCGAGTGCTCGCCGACGGCCGCTTCGAGCTGGTCGGTCGACTCGTAGAGCTCGGCGAGGATCTGGCGCTCGACCGGCTCGTCCTTGAACCGCGTCGCCATCTTGAACGCCTCGATGGCGCTGTTGATGTCGGAGAGGCGGTCTCGGTAGATGAGGCCGAGGTTGTGCCAGAGGTTGAACTCGAGGTCGGGGTTGCCGGCGTTCGAGGTCGAGAGGCGGCGCAGCATCTTGCGGAACGCCCGCTCGAGCTGCTTCCAGTCCTTCTGCGCGGTCAGGATCTTGTTGATGCGCTCGAAGGCCTCGAGGTAGCTCGGGTTCAGATCGAGCGCCTCGTTGAACTGCTCGACCGCGCGATCCTGGTCCTGCATCTTGTCGCGGTAGAGCTGCGCGATCGTGAAGATGAACTTCGCCTTGCGGGCGTTGTCCTTCTCCATGTCGGCGATGGCCTGGATCGTGTCGATCATCTTGGCCCAGTTCTGCGTCGCCTCGTAGAGCGGCAGCATCTTGTTGAGGAGCGGCCGGTTGTCCGGCTGGAGATCCTTCGCGTCCTCGAGGGCCTCGATCGCCTTCGCCGGGTTCTTGTCGTTGTCCTGCCAGATGTCGGCGATGTCCTGGAGGACCTTGAAGCGCTCGTCGCCGTCGACGATCGAGTCGAGGATCTGGCGCTTGTAGTGGACGACCTGCTTCCAGTCCTTCAGGTCGGTGTAGATGCCGACCATCGCCTCGAGGGTGGGGCGGTGCGACGCGTCGACGCCGAGCGCCTTCTCGAAGTTGTTGATCGCCTGCTTCGCCTGCCCCTGCTCACGCTTGATCGCGCCGAGCTTCGAGTAGACGTCCGCCCGCTCCTCGGTCTGGTCCTCCGAGAGCGCGGTCAGCACCTTCTGGAAGTTCGTGAGCGACGCGCCCCAGTCCTTGAGCCGGAACGCGACCTCCGCGAGCCCGCGGATCGTGACCTGATCGGTCAGATCGAGCTGGTGCGCGGCCTGGTAGGCCTTGTGCGCCTTCTCGTCGCGACCGAGCGCGGCGGTGACCTGACCGAGCTTGTTGTAGAGCGAGTGCTGCTCGCCGCGGTCACGCTTGCCCGCCTTGCGGGTCAGCATGTCGAGGAGCGGCTCCGCCTTCTCCCACTCCTCCTTGACGATGTACTCGTCGACGAGAGGCATCGCCGCCTCCTCGTTCTCGGGGTCCGCCTCGAAGGCGGCCTCCCAGGCGAGGACGGCGCTGTCGTGATCGCCGAGCATCTCCTCGCGGAGACGACCGAGCTCGCAGAGCAGGCGCGCACGCTGGCGCGGGGCCGGCGTGTAGCTCTGCTCCTGATCGATGTAGCGCGCGGCCTTGTCGTAGTCCGCGTTGTCCATCGCGATCTGGCGCAGCGCGCCGAGGGTCGCGATGTGCGAGGGATCGAGATCGAGCGCCATCTCGAAGCGGTCCTGCGCGGAGACGCGGTCTCCGAGCTTCTCGTCGAGGGCCTTGCCGATCTTGTAGTAGCTCTCGACGCGCTGCTTCGTGTCCTGCGTCAGCTCGGCGACGCGCGTCATGTAGTCGATCGCCTGCGAGGCGTCGCCCTGCTTGTCGTAGAGCTTCGAGAGGGCCTCGAGCGCGGGGAGGTTCACGTCGTCGAGGTCGACGATGTTCCGGTACGCGTCGATCGCGCGCTCGGTGTCCTCGATCTCGTCGGCGTAGACCTGCGCGATCGAGGCGTAGAGGTCGATCTTCGTCTTGCGGTCGAGCGTCGCCGAGATGTGGCGCTCGTAGACGTTGATGAGCTCCACCCACTGCCGGAGCTTCCGGTAGCAGCGCTCGAGCGCGAAGTAGGCCTCCTCGTGGTTCGGGTCGATCTCGAGGACCTGCTCGAGCCGCTGCGCCGCGATGTCGGCCTTGAGGAAGTGCTCCTCGTGGATGTTGGCGAGCTGCATCAGGATGTCGATGCGCTCACGCTCGGTCGTGACGACGTCGAGCTGCGACTCGAGCACGCGCACGAGCTCGGGCCACTGGTTCAGGATCTCGTAGACGCGGGCGAGGCCGCGGAGGCCCTGCAGGTTCTGCGGCTCGATCTCGATGACCTCGCGGAAGGTCTGCGCCGCCTTCTGCGGATCGTTCATCTCCTCGTTGAGGCCGCCGATCCGCAGCTTCGTCGCCGCGATCTCCGCCGCGTCTTCGAGCGCGCGGACCTTGCGCGTCAGGATGTCGACGAGCTGCTTCTTCTCGCCGCGTGACGCGTAGATGCGCTCCAGGTTCTCGATCGCCGGGATGAAGAGCCCGTCGACCTCGAGCGCGCGGTTGAAGTGGGTGACCGCCTGATCGGTCTGGCCCATCTGCGAGTCGAGGAGCTCACCGAGCTCGGTGAGGATCTCCTTCCGGTCCACGTCGCTGACCGCGACGTCGAGCGCGCGCGTGAGCGTCGCGCCGAGCTGCTGCCAGTTGCCGTTCTTGCGATAGAGCTGGCCCATCTGGCGCAGCGCGCCGACGTTGTTCGGGTCGAGCGCGACGATCTGCGCGTAGTAGGGCTGCGCGTACTCGGGGTGGCCGAGGTCGTCGCCGTACCACTTCGCGAGGTGGAGGCAGAGGCGGATCTTCTGCGTCGGCTCCGTCTGCGCCTGGAGCCAGTTGTTCGCGGTCTGGATCACCTCGCCCCAGCGCCCGGTCGCCTGCGCCATGCGCTCGAGGTACTTCGACGTCTCACGATCGTGGAAGTCGAGGCCGAGCGCGTTGATGAGCGCGTCGAGGGCTTGGTTCTTGTCGTCGAGCTTCTCCTCGAAGACCTTCGCGATGCGGCGGAGGAGGTCGGTCTGGTCGGCGACCTCCGCGCGTGTGTCGAGGCGTCCGAGGTAGAGCTCGATGAGCGGCTCCCACCGCGACGCGTTGGTGTGCAACTTCTCGAGCTGGAGGAACGCCTCGTCGTGGGTGTTGTCGATCTCGAGGATCTTCTGCCAGGCGGTGGTCGCCTTGTCCGGCTCGTCCACCGTCTCGCGCCACAGCTCGGCGACCTGACGGTACTCCTCGATCTTCTGCGCGGGGTCTTCGAGCGCCGCCGCGCGCTGCATCTTGACGTCGATGACGTCCGGCCACTGCTCCTGGCCGCGGTAGATCGCCTCGAGCGCGTCCATCGCCTCGAAGTCGGGGCCGACCTCGAGGAGCTTCCGCCACGCGTCGGCCGCGTCGTACGGCTGCGAGAGCTGCTCGCCGTAGACCTTCCCGAGCTCGCGGAAGATCTCCTTCAGCTCCTCGGGATCGAACATCTGCGCCGCGCGGTCCACCTGCTGGTGGAGCGCGGTCACGAGCTCCTGCGCGTCGCCCTGGCGCCGCCGGATCGCGGCGATCGCGCGGAGCGCGGCGAGGTTCGCGTAGTCGATGTCGAGGACGCGGTTCCAGTCCTCGAGCGCGAGGTCGTCGCGCTCGAGCTTGCCCTCGAACGTGCGCGCCTTCCGCGTGAGGATGTTCACGCGGTCATCGTCGCTGTCGGCGATGTCGTATTGGCGCTCGAGGATGTCCACGAGCTCGCGCCACATCTGCTGGCCCTCGAAGAGGTTCGAGAGCGCGGTGAGGGCCTCGGGGTCTTCGCCGCGGAGGTCGAGGACGACCTTCCACGTGTCGATCGCGCGGTGCGGATCGTTGAGGCGGTCCGACGCGAGGTGCGCGAGCCGCGCGCGGATCTCGGCCTCGGCCACGTCGCCGGAGGCGTTCTCGAGCTCGCGCTCGTAGACGCCGTTCAGCTCGACCCAGTTCTCCTGCCCCGCGTAGATGCGCGCGAGCGCCTGGATGGCGGGGTCGTGCGTCTTGTCGAGGCCGTCGAAGATCTGGCGGAAGGCGCGCGTCGCGTTCGGGATGTCCCCGATCCGCGACTCGTACACCTCGCCGAGGCGGGCGTAGAGCTCGGTGAGGTCCAGCTCGTCGGCCGGCGCGCGGACGCGCATCTCGAGGATGCCGGCGAGGTCCGGCCACTGCTCGAGCGAGAGGTAGATGCGATCGAGGTTGGCGAGCGCCTCGAGGTCGAGCTCCTCGACGCTGAGGACGTAGCGGTACGTCTCGACCGCCTTCTCGACGTCGCCGAGATCGTCCTCGAACGTCTTCGCGAGGCGGCGGCCGATCGAGCACTGCACCGTCTTGTCGTTGTGCAAGCCGAGGATGTCGGCGTACGCGTTCGCGAGCGTCTCCCAGCCGTTGTCGATCGACCCGGCGAGGCGCGGCGCCTCCTCGCTCGACTTCTCGTCGAGCGGGAACTCCTTCAGCGCGCGGATGTACACGTCGAGCGTGCGCACCGGATCCATCAGCTTGTCTTCGAGGAGCTCCGCGATGCGGTAGTACGCGGCGAGGCGCTCCTCGTTGTTCGTCTCCGGGTTCGGCGGCGTGTGGTTGAGCTGCGCCTCGTGAACCGCGACGAGCTTCTCCCACTCCCCGGCGGCGCGGTAGAGCGGCTCGAGGATCTCGGCGATCTCGACCTGCTTGATGCCGTTCGAGAAGAGGCCCTCGAGCGCGCCGGCGGCGTTCTCGTGCTCGGGCGCGGCGGAGAGGACGTCGCGGTAGGCCGCGATCGCCGCGTCGACGTTGCCGAGGTTCGCCTGCTGGACCTGGCCGAGGCGGAACTTGAACTCGAGGATCTCGTCGGGCGTCTGCCCGATCTCGGCCTCGCGCTCGAGGATCGCCGCGAGGTCGGCCCAGCGCTCGGTGAAGACGTAGAGGCGATCGAGCGAGCGGACCGCGTTCTGGTTCTCGGGCTCGACCTCGACGACGCGGCGGTAGCGGCCGATCGCGTTGTCGACGTCCTCGAGCTGCACCTCGTAGATCTGGGCCAAGCGAAGGCCCAGCTCGACGAAGCGATCGGGCTGCTCCTCCGCGAGCTTGTCGAGCTCGACGTCGTAGAGCTGCGCGACCTGCGGCCAGCGGTTCACCACCATCGCGAGGCGCTCGAGGTTCTGGAGCGTCGCCTCGTTGCCGTTGTCGAGCGTGAGCGCGCGCGCGTACGTGTCGAACGCCTGGCCGTGGTTCTCGAGCGCGTCCTCGTAGAGGCGCGCGATGCGGTGGAGGAGGTCCACCTTCTGGAACTGATCGTCCGCGTGCGCGACCTGCACCTCGTGGACGGAGATGAGCTTCGGCCAGTCCTGCGACGCCTCGTAGACCGGCTCGAGGACGGCGGCCGCGCCGAGCGGATCTTGCGTCCCGGCCTTGAGGCCCTCGAGCGCCTGGAGCGTCGGCTCGTGATCGACCTGGCGCTGGAGGATCTCGCGGTAGAGCTCCACCGAGCGCACCACGTCCTCGAGCCGCTTCTCGTAGAGCTCGGCGATCCGGTACTGGAAGCTGATCGCCTCGCTCGGGTCGTCGCACATCTCCGACTCGCGCGTCAGGATGCCGAGGAGCTCCTGCCAGTTCTGCGCTTGCTCGTAAAGGACGTCGAGGCGCGAGAGGGCCTGGAGGTCGTCGGGATCGAGCTCGAGGATCTTCGTGTACGTCTCGATCGCCTGCTCGACGGAGCCGAGCTCGCGCTCGTAGACCGCGCCGACCTGGTAGTAGATGCGCTTCTTCTCGTCGGGATCGCCGACGAGGTCCGCCTTCCGCTCGTAGACCTGGAGGAGGTCCTGCCAGCGCGAGAGGCCGAGGTACCGCTTGATGAGCGCGTCGAGCGCGCGGACGTCGTCTTCGTCGATCGCGAGGACCTTCTGGTAGACCGCGATCGCGTCCTCCGGCTTCTCGAGGACGTCCTCCTCGATCGCCGCCGCCTGGAAGAGCGCGTCCTTCTGGTCGTTCGGCTCGACGAGGATGAGCGCCTTGCGCTGGAGGATCTGCGACAGCTCCGCGTAGCGCTCCGTCACGCGGTAGAGGCGCTCGAGCGACTCCGCCGCCGCGAGGTGGCCGGGGTCGATCTCGAGGACGCGGGTGTAGAGCGCGATCGCGGTGTCGACGTTGCCGATGTCGGCCTCGTAGACGCGCGCGCTCATCATCGTGAGCGCCGCGCCGAGCGCGGGATCGTTCGCGACGACCTCCTCGCCGAGCTGGCGGTACACCGAGGCGAGGTCTTCGAAGCGGCCGGTCGCGCGGGCGACGCGGTCGATCGCGGTCTGGGTCTGCTCGTTCGCGGGGTCCTCGCGCAGGGCGCGCGCGAGGGTCGAGAACGCGTTGTTCAGATCGGCGGCGGCGTCTTCGTAGAGCTGCGCGATCTGGTGGAGGAGCTCGACGCGGCGGTTCGGATCGTCCGAGCGCCGCACCTGCACCTCGTGCGCGCCGATGAGCTTCGCGTAGTCGCCGATCTGGCGGTACAGCGGCTCGAGGAGGTCGGCGATGACGAGCTCGTGGGCCGGATCCTGCCCTAGCCGCTCGAGCGCGCCGAGCGCCTCCGCGTTCTGGATGTCCCGCTCGAGGACGGAGCGGTAGCCGTCGATCGCCTGCTCGATCTGGCCCATCTGCGTCTCGCGCAGCGCCGCGAGGCGGAGCATGAGCGCGATCTGCTGCTCCTCGTCGGCCGCGAGGGCGAGCTGCGCCTCGAGGTTCTCGGCGAGGTCGCTCCACATGTGTTGGCGCGTGAAGAGCGCGTCGAGCGCGGCGAGCGCGGTCTGCGACGCAGGGTCGAGCTCGAGGACGCGCTTGTAGCAGGACACCGCGTCGTCGGGACGCGAGAGCTGCTCGTCGTAGATGCGCGCCATGCGGACGTAGAGCTGCTCGCGGAGCTCCGGCTCCGCGGTCTGCTCGATGCGGCGCTCGGTGACGCTGATGAGATCGGTCCACCGCTCGGTGCGCGTGAAGAGCGCCTCGAGCGCGTCGAGCGCCTCCGCGTCGGCGGGGTCGAGCGACAGCACGTGGAGGTAGCCCTTCGCCGCGTCGTCGACGAGGCCGAGGGCTTCGTCCTCGATCCGCGCGCTGAGCATCCAGTAGCTCCGCGCGAGCTGCGCGTCGGTGAGGCCCTCCGCGATCGACTCGTAGAGGTCGGTCAGCGCCTTCCACGCGTTCGAGACCTCGGCGATGTGCTGGATCTCCGCCCGCGTCTCGCCGTGGTGCGGCTGCTCGCGGAGCGCGGCGGCGAGCGCGTTGAACGCGCGCGCGTGGTCGTTCAGCATCTCGGAGGAGACGCGCGCGACCTTGCGCAGGAGCTGGACGCGCTTGTCGGAGTCGCCCTCGCTCTGGGCGAGGATCTCGAGCGCGACGAGGAGCTTCGGCCAGTCGCTCCGCTCCTCGTAGATGTTCTCGAGGATCGCGGCCGCCTCGCCGCGGAGCTGCTCGTTCTGCAGCAGCGCCTCGAGCGCCTCGCGCGCGCCCTGGTGCTGCGAGTCGAGGAAGAGGATCTCGCGGTAGTTCTCGAGCGCGCCGGCGGGGTCGCCGGTGTACCGCTCGAGCGTCTGGCCGAGGCGGAACTTGAGGTCCACCATCTCGCCTTCGTTCACGTCGAGCTCGATGCGGCGGCGCAGCGTGTCGACGTACGGGTCCCAGCGCTCGAGCTGACCGTAGAGGATGTCGAGCGCGCGGAGCGCGTGCGCGTCGGTCGGCTCGTCCTCGAGGACGGCGTTGTAAGTGTCGATCGCGCGATCGAGGTCCTTCACCTCGGTCTCGTACAGCTTCGCGATCTCGTAGCTGATCTGCTTCTTCTCGTCGTGCTCGGTCGAGAGGTCGCGGCGCTTCTCGTAGATGCCGAGGAGGTCGGCGTAGCGCGACGTCGTGCGGTAGAGGCGCTCGAGCGCGGCGAGCGCCTCCGCGTTCTCGCTGTCGGCGTCGTACACCGCGCGGAACGCGTCGAGCGCCTCGTCGACCTGGTTCATCTCCTCGACGAGGACGCGACCGAGCTTGAGGCGGAGCGTGATCGCGAGCTGGGCGTCGCCGGCGTTCATCGCGTCGTCGATCGCTTGGCGGTAGGCCTGCTGGACCTCCTCCCACTGCCCGGTCGCCTTCGCGGCGCGCTCGACGTCCACCGTCGTCTGCTCGTCCGACGGAGCGAGCACGAACGCGGACAGGTAGCGCGCGAACGCCTTGCCCGGATCGCGGACCTTGCCCTCGTAGAGGGAGGCGACCTCGCGCAGGAGCGCGAGCTTCGAGTACGGGTCCTCCTCGTGACCGAGCTTCACCTCGATCGCGTTCGCGAGCGCCTTGCTGTTGCCGGCCTGCGAGTAGATCGGGATGAGGGCCTCCGCCGCGCGGAGGTTCTGCGGATCGAGCTCGAGCGCCTTCTCGTAGGCGCGCGCGGCGCGGTCGTTCTTCTGCTTCTTGTCCGCCCAGAGCTCGGCGATCTTGAAGAGCATCCCGATCTTGGCTTCGGGGTTGGTCTCCTTGCCTTCTTGCTGCTCGAGGACGCGGATGAACTCGTCCCACTTGCCGCTCTCGGCGTAGAAGACCTCGAGGTCGTCCCAGCGACCGAGCGCGAGGTACTTCTTCTTGAGGGCCTCCTGCGCCTTGCGGTCGTTCGGCTCGATCGCGAGGAGCGCGCGCCAGGCGCTGACCGCGCCCTCGTCGTTGCTCAGGCGATCGCCGTAGATCGTGCCGAGCTTCGTGAGGATCTGGACCTTCGCCGCGTTGTCGAAGGTGACCTCGGCCTGCTTCTCGAGGACCTGCGCGAGCGTGTCGTAGTCCTTGTTGCGCTCGTAAAGGCCGGCGAGCGCGCCGAGCGCCTCGGCGTTCGACGGATCGCTCTCGAGGACCTGGCCCCAGAGCTCGATGCAGACGTCCGGCTTCTTGACGCGCTCGGTCGCGAGCTTCGCGATCTCGAGGAACTTCCGCGCGCGCTCGTCGCCGTAGAGGCGCTCCGCCTCCCTCCGCTCGAGACCGAGGAGCTTCTCCCAGTCTCGACGCTTTTCGTACATTCCACGGAGGTAGTCGATCGCGCTCCGGTTCTCCGGATCGATCGCGATGACCGCCTCGTAGGCCTTCACCGCCTCCGCCTGGTTGGCGAACTTGCCGGTGTAGAGCTCGGCTGCCTTCGTGTAGAGGGCGACCTTC
Source organism: Labilithrix sp. (assembly GCA_019637155.1). Taxonomy (NCBI): domain Bacteria; kingdom Pseudomonadati; phylum Myxococcota; order Polyangiales; family Labilitrichaceae; genus Labilithrix; species Labilithrix sp. The sequence continues at coordinate 148,208 of JAHBWE010000008.1, forward strand.
TCGTCGGGCTCGGGCACGAGCTGCGCGAGCTGGAGGAGCGTCTTGACGTACTCGTTGTAGCGCTTGTTCGCCTCTTGCTTGTCGGCGAGCGCGCGGAGCTCCGCGATCTTGCCGGGATCGCCGGCGGGGGGGACGCTGGCGGCGGGCGGTGCGCTCACCTGCGCGGGCGGCGCGCTCACCTGCGCGGGCGGCGCGCTCACTTGCTGCGGGGGCTGCTCGCTGACGACGACGGGCGCGGGCGGCGGCTCGGAGACGAGCGGCTTCGGCGGCTCGCTGACCACCGCCGCGGGCGGCGGCACGCTCTGGCGAACCGGGGGAACCGTGTCGCGCGGGGAGGGCGTCGGCGCGGGCGGCGGCACGCTCTGGCGGACCGGCGGCGGGATCGACGGTGTCTTCTGCTGCTGCCCGAGCGGCTCGCCGATCTGCGCCTCGAAGGCACGGAGGATCGGGTGCTCGGGCGAGATCTGGTTGAGCCGCTCGAACACCGTGCGCGCGCGGATCAAGTTGCCGAGCTGACGCCACGCGATCGTGCCCGCCTGCGCGAGGAGGAAGGTCGCGTTGCCGTTCTCGCCGGCGCCGGTGACGGCCTCTTCGGCGAGCGTGAGCACGCGATCCCAGTCGCCGCCCTTCCGGCCGTACGCGTCGCGGAGGTAGTGGAAGGCGCCCTCGTTCTCGGGATCGAGCTTGATCGACTCCTCGAGGTACTTCGAGCCGCTGTCGACGTTCTGATGACGCGAGACCCAGCGCGTGCCGAAGACGAGCGCGAGGTGCGCGCGGCGGACGCGATCCGGCTCCGCCTGGAGGAGGCGCGTCTGGAACTGATCGAGTTGATCGAGCTGCCCCGCCTCCGCGAGCGCGCCCTCGAAGAGCGCGGCGGCCTGCTTGTCGCTCGGGTCCGCGGCGTAGGCCTCCTGCAGCAGCGCGAGCACGCCGTCCGGCTGGAAGCGGCGCGTGATGCGCGCGGCGCGCAGGTAGAGGCGGCAGCGCGCAGCGGGCTCCGCGGAGGCGGCGGCGCTCTGGAGCGCAGCGACGTGCTGCTCCCAGGAGCCGCTCTCGGCCTGCACGTCCTCGAGGCACGCGCGCGCGTCGGCGTTGCTGCCGCCGCTCGTCGCGAGCGAGCGCGCGTACGTGCTCGTCGCCTTGTCGTAGTCGCCCATGTCGCAAAGGACGTCGGCGAGCTCGAGGAGGAGCGCGCTCGCGACCTCCCCTTCTTTGTGCGTGCGCAGCTCCAGCTCGAGGAGCTTCTGCACCATGTTCAGCTTGCCGAGGCTCCAGTACACCGCGCGCGCGGCTTCGAGGCTCTCGCCGAGCGCCGGATTGAGCTTGTACGCGTCCTGGAAGTGCTTCAGCGCTTTGACGCCGGAGAGAAACTTCGACTCCAGCACCTTGCCGAGACGCAGATGGAAGCTCGCCTTCGACTCGTTCGCAGTCGTCGACTGGATGCCTTTTTCGAGCTCCTCGACGAGCCCCTGCCAGTCACGAACGGTTTCGAGCTGCTTCAGACGTTCCTGAAGTTCCATGGATTCCCTCGGTTATCCAAACCGAAAAAGGCAGGACGCAAGGCGCGCCGGCCGGTGAGGAAGGCTAACAAGAACCGTCCGAGATTTGGGAACGGTTCTTTTGGCTTCCGGCACGTTCGGCGCCCTCGAGCTTTTGTATTGCGAGATGTCGTCGCTTGTGAGCGCTTCGGTCGCGCAGCTTACTGAAGTGTGCCGCCGAGCTTCGTCGCGAGCTGCTGGGCCTGCGTGCACTGGTCGGCGTACCGCTGCGCCGCCGCCCCCTTGCACACGACCTTCTGGAAGCTCTGGAGGTTCGACATCGCCTCGCTCTTGCGAGGTGTCGGGAGCGTGGCGTACGCCGCGCCGAGGTTGAAATACGCGATCGGCTGCCCCGGCTCGTTGCATTGGCCGCATGCCTTCTTCGCCGCCTCGTACTCGGTGAGCGCCTTCTGCGGGTCCTTCTTGCGATCGTAGATGTCGCCGAGGAGGGAGTGGATGTTGAAGAGGGCCTTGTCGCCTTCCTTCGCGAACGGGAGGCCCTGGACGAGGACCTGCTCGGCGAGGTCGATGTAGTTCAGGTTCTTGTAGAGGTCCGCGAGGTACCCGTAGAACGAGAGCTCGTCGGGCTTCGTCATGATCGCCTTCGAGTACGACTGAATGGCGCTCGCCTCGTCGTCGAGGTGGAAGAAGACCTCGGCGAGGTCGAAGTGCGCGTCGGCGATGTTGGGGTCGAGCTTGATCGCCTCTTCGAGCGGCTGCTTCGCGTCGCCCCAGCCGGTGGGGCCCTTCTCGGCCTGCTTGATCAGCGCGTGCCCATGCTGCGCGTAGTAGTTGGCGAACTTCGGCGCCGCCTTCTCCGCGCGGACGCACGTGGAGACGACTTTGTCCCACGCCTCTTTCTTCTGGTACGCGTTCGCGAGCTTCCCGAGGATCTTGTGGTTGGTGGGGTCGAGGTTCGCGGCCTGCTCGTACTTCGAGATCGCGCCGTCGATGTTGTTCGCCTTCCGGTCCTGGTCCCCCTCGTTCGCGAGGTTGACGGCTTCGATGTTGTTACGGCTGCACCCCGTGACCGAGAGCGCCGCAATCGCCAGACCCGCTGCCAGAAGCCTCTTCATCGCGACGCGAGCATACGAAACTCGCGCGCGTTCTACCAAGTCTCTTCATGGTCGGGGGCTTCGCCCCCGACACCCCCACCCCAGACACGGCCCTCGCGCTTTGCGCTCGGGGCGCTTCGCGCCCGCTTTCGCGGCCGCTTCTGGGGCCCCGTTCTCAACGTCGGGGCTTCGGCCCGACACCCCAGCCCCGTTCGCGTGGGCCATCTCTGACATGAGCTCGCGCGAGCGGGTCTAGGGTGGGGCTTCTTCCGGGAGCTCGTCGACCTTGGACCAGAGGTCGTCGAGGTCGAGGGTGAGGCCGGCGAGTCCGGGGACGGTATCGATGCGGCCTTCCGCGGCGCCGACGACGCGCGCGTAGATGCCGGCCTCGGTCCGCTCGTAGATCTCGAACGTCCGCGCCTCCGGGTCGACGAGCCAGTACCAGCGCACACCGAAGGCGGCGTACTCGTCCATCTTCTCGATGCGGTCGCGTCGAACGTCACGCGAGGCGCGGCTGATGACCTCCACCATCAGGTCGGGTGCAGCTCGAACCGCGCCGCGACGCGGCGGCTTCGCTCCCCCGGGAAGAAACATCGAGAGGTCCGGCTTCCGCCCACGACCGCGCTGCAAGACGAACTTCGCTTCGGAGCCACCGACGATCCCACCGTGGGAGCGCGTCCAGCCGGCGAGCACGTAGATCAGCCAAACGACGACGGCCTCGTGCGCATAATCCGGCGCCTCTTCCTCCACCAAGACGCCGTCCACGAGCTCGCCGTCGACGTCCTCCGGCAGCGCGGCCCACTCCTCGTCGGAGAGGCGCCGCGGCGGAGCGACCTGGGAGGACGACGGGTTCGCGGACATCTCGTCTCGACCGTAGCACGAAGCAGGCGGTGCGCCTCGAACGGCAAAAGTTACAAAAACGAGAAAGCCGCGACTCTTGCGAGCGCGGCTTCCGTCCGTGGCGGCGGGCGCGAGGCCCTGTGCGTCAGTCGCCGGGGTTGAAGATGATCGGGTAGACGACGGTGACGATGCCGCCTTCCGGTTGCGGGAAGGAGAGGTTGCCGAAGCCGCGGACGACGCAGCTGATGACGCCCTGGTCCGGGAGCTCCGAGCCGCCGTCCTGCGCGGTCGAGACGGCGCCGGAGCGGTCGATGACGAACTTCACGCTGACACGACCGGAGAGGGTCGGGTTGTTGCGGAGGCCGTTCTCGTAACAGAGACGGAAGCGACCGAAGTTCTGGCGGACGATGCGCTGGATGACCTCCGGCGGGAGACGACCGTTGACCTGCGTCGTGCCCTGACGGAGCGACGGGGCCTTGGTCGCGTGCGAGCCGCCGAGGCGGCCGTGGCCGTTGCCGAAGCCCTGGCCGGTGCCGGTGCCCGCGCCGTGGCCGAGCGTACCGACGTTGCCGAGGCCGATGCCCTCGCCGCGACCGCCGCCGCCTTCGCCGACGCCGGAGAGGCCGAGACCGCCGGCGCCGAACGCGTCGCCGATCGCGTCACCCCACATGTTGCCGCGCGCGGAGAGCGGGTCGTTGCCGAGCGAGTCGTCGCGACCCCACGGCGCGGTCGGGGCGTTGGGATCGCCGCCCGCGCCGACGTTGATGAGGCCGATCATGCCGAACTCCTGCGCCTCCTTGAGCGCAGCCTGACGCGCGATGTGCGGGTCCGCGTTGTCGGCGGGTCCTTGCACGCCGTAGCGTTTGTTCGTGTCCTGGGTGTTGGGGTTGCCCATCGACCCCTCTTCCCCCTTCGCGCGCGTGCCGGTGCCGCCTTCCTTCTGATCGGCGTTCGCGTCCGGCTGCTGCTCGGTCTCCTTCTCCTCCTGCTCGCGCTCGGCCGCGGCGTTCAGCATCTTCTGCATGAGCAGGAGCTGATCGCGGTCGATCGCCTCGGCGTCGTCGCCGCCCATCTTCGGCATGAAGAACGCCATCGAGGCGACGATGCCGATGTGGAGGAGGAACGAGAGGCCGATGAACATGTACGCGGCCGGCTCGAGGCTCGAGAACACGCCGACCGGCGGCGACTTGCCCGCGTTGACGGCGCTGACCTCGAAGACGAGACCCGAGCCCTCGAGCTCCATCCTCGCCTTCGCGTTGTTCGGGAGATCGAGCTCGTGCGCGCCGCTCATCTCGGAGGAGGAGCGCGCGCGGCCGGACGCGATGAGGTCCTGGAACGAGAACGTCCCCTGCCCCGGGATCTCCACCGTGCCGCTCGAGCGCGGGAGCATGATGAGCGTCGCGCTGACGCCGCGCGCGACGACGACCGGCGCGCGCGTCGTGCCGAGCGTCTCGCTCGGGATGAAGTAGTCGCTCGCTTCCTCACCGACGAAGAAGCTCTTCGGCGGCGAGCTGTGCTGGACGTGGAGCGTGTTCTGGTCCCACTTCACGAGGACTTCGATCGCCGCCGCGTGCGTCTCGACCTCGTCGGGATGGACCTCGGGGCCGCTCTTCACGAGCGAGAACGTGTACGGCTGGTTCGGATCGAAGTCCGAACCGCCCGGCGCGTTGATGCCGTAGTTGCCCTGCTCCGCGGCGGACGCGACGAACGGGTTCGCGACCGCGGCGAACGGGCTCGCGACCGCGGCGAACGGGTTCGCCTGCGCGAACGGGTTCGGCGGCGGCGGCGGAGGCGGCGCGCTGGCATGTCCCGCCGGCGCGGCGAACGGGTTCGGCGGCGGCTGCGAGGCCGAGGGCGCGCCGAACGGGTTCGCGGCCGCGGCGGCGACGGCCGGCGGGGGCGGCGGAGCGCCGTGACCGCCGAGCTGCGTCGAGTGCTGCTGCTGCTGGATCGCCTCCGTCGGCGTGTTGCGCGGCGGAGCGCCGAGGCCCATCTGCGGGGTGGGCGGCGGCGGCGGCGCCGAGATCCCCGACTGCGCCGGCATCGCGGCGGTGCCGCCCGCGGTGGGCGCAGGCGCGGGCGCGCCGGCGGCGAGCTCGGCGCTCTCGAGGTGAATCATCGTCGACCCGATCTGGATCTGGTCGCCCGGACGCACCTTGCACTTGTTGACGCGCTGGCCGTTCACCATCGTGCCCGGCTCGTTGCCGAGATCGATCAGGGTGATGTCGTTCGGGCCCGCGACCTCGATGACCGCGTGCATGCGCGACGCGAGATCGTCATCGACGCGCAGGTGACTGCGCGGGTCCTTGCCGACCTTCACGATGTCCTGGGCGATCGTGTCGCGGCGCACGAGCTGATCGCCCTGGTAGAGCGCGAACGTCAGAGCAACCTTCGCCTTGCCTTCCATCTTTCCTGGTCTTTCTCGGGCGGTTAGCAAAAGACCTTCGGTCTTTTGCCCCGCGCCCTCGGTCAGGGGGTCGCGGGTTCGGTTTTGCCCCGCGCCCAGGGGGTCGCGGGTGCGGTGATGCTGGATCGGGTGTCTGGTGCCTATGAGATCAGAGGTTCTCGACGCTCTTCAACATCTCGGGCACGAAAGACGTGCGCGGACGAATCAGGGTCGTGCGCACCGGGCCGGGGCGCACACGGATCGTCGCGTCATTCGGGCCGAAGCCGCCTGCCGCGAGGGGATCGTCGGAGAACTCGTAGCCGTAGCCCTCGTCTTTGCCGCCACCGCCGGTCGCCTTCGCCGCCGCCGCACCGCCGCCCGGCTGTTGGGCGAAGGCCGCGGACGCGGTCGAGAGAACGAATGCAGCGACAAGACCGATCAGAACCCGCTTCTTCATCTTCGACTCCTATTCGTGCGCTTCGATCACGATAGCCGGTTTCGGTCGCACCTGGGTAAATTCTCCAAACCTCAATGCTTTTGAGGATTGGTGCGCCAATTCCAGTGGGAACGGTCAGACGGGACCGGGTTCGCTCGAAGACTGACAGCGCCCTGGGACCGTAGTTCCCCGAAACCTCGCCGGCTCACGATCTTGGGTAGGAGACTCTCAGAACCTGCCTTCCAGGAAGACCGTGCCCGGGCCAAGGCCGAGCTTCGTGTCGGTGCGCTTCCAGTCGACGAGCACGACCGCCACCACGCCGGTGAGGACCGCGAACCCGGCCGTGAACCCGAGGAGGACGTTCGTGCGGAGCTGCTTGCTCTTGCCGTCGTCGAGGTTCTGCTGCGACCGATCCTCGTCGAACTTCGCCTTCTGGTTCTGCACGTCGATCGCCGAGAGGACGGTGAGCCCGCCGAAGAGCACCGTGACGCCGCCGCCGATGTACGCCGCGAGCGGCGGCAGCGAAAACTTGTCGGTCGATTTCTTTACGGTCGGAGGCGAGCCTCGCGACGACGACGACGACGACGGCGGCGGCACGGGCAGCGGGGCCGCCTCCTCCGGCGGCTCCGCGAGCACCACCGCGACGAGCTCCCCCTTCACCGCGGTCGCCTGCTCCGTCGCGACGCGCGCGCCGAACGTGGCCTCGACCTTGTGCGCGCCCGGCGTCACGTACCAGGACTCCGCGAACGCGGGATCGACCGTCTCGCCGTCGACCGCGAGCTTGCTCGATCCCGTCGCGCGGATCGCGAACCGACCGAGCTTCGCGCCGAGCGCGTTGAGCGCCTTCTGCGCCGCGGCGCGGTCCTTCCGCTCCTTCTCCGGTGCGACGGAGAGGTACGCCGCGTAGTCGTTCGCGGCCTTCGCCGGCGCCTTCCTCTTCTGATGCGCTCGCGCCGCGTTGAGGAGCAGCTTCGCGTTCTTCGTCTTCTTGTATTCCTCTTCGAGCGCGACGGGATCTCCCTGCCCTGCCGCCGCGGCCGGTGCGACGACGATCCAGGTCGAAGCTGCGAAGAAGAGCGCTGCCAGGCGGCGCATCTCGATAGCGTATCGCGTGCGGGTGGCGATTGCCGCTCTCCTTGGATTCCGTACGATGAGGACGATGCGGTCGCGCGTGCTCCTGGGGGTCTCGTTCGCCGCCGTCGTCGGCGCGGCCGCGAGCTGCACGACGTTCGACGATCTGCACGCCGATCCCCAGCTCATCGGGGAAGGCAACGGCACGAGCAGCGGCGGCAACGGCACGTGCAAGAACCCTCCCTGCGTCGTCGGACCGAACGGCGAGCAGCTCGGGGGCGGAAAAGGTGCAGAGTGCACGACGGGCGCGGACTGCGCGAGCACGATCTGCGAGCCGAACGGCACGTGCACGGAGGCAACGAGCCTCGACGGGGTGAAGAACGGGAGCGAGACGGACGTGGACTGCGGCGGCGGCGTGCCGACGAACGCGCCGAAGTGCCTCGCCGACAAGGCGTGCAAGGCCGCCGAAGACTGCCTCTGGGGCTCGTGCGACGGCGGCAAGTGCAGCGGCGACAAGCCGGGAGTGAAGGACGGCGATCAGACCGACGTCGACTGCGGCGGCGTCCACTCCCCGCCGTGCGACTGGGAGCGGAGCTGCCAGTTCGATCGCGACTGCGCGGGCGGCGTCTGCGGGCCGGACCAAAAATGCCTCGTCGGCCCGAGCTGCGCGACCGCGCACGGCGGCACGACCTGCGGGACCGGCGAGCTCGACGACGCGACCAAGAAGCACGAGAGCTGCTGCAAGACGCTGCTCGTCCCGGGGTTCACCGACGCGCGCCAGCCGAACAAGAAGGTCTACCTCGACAAGTACGAGATCACCGCCGGACGCATGCGCGTGTTCCTCGAAGAGCTCGCGAAGAAGGACCCCGACGGCGTCCCGAACGTGAAGGCGTGGATCACGAAGAACACCCCCGCGCGCTGGAGCGCGAGCTGGACGGAGATGCTCCCGGAGGGCTGGCAGCAAGGTCAGCTCACGTACACGACGACGACGCCGACGCAGAACCAGGCCTACCCGGCGCAGGACCAGATGGCCCAGCAGCTCCCGCGGACGCCGCAGTTCACGATCCGCGACGGCAGCTGGACGATCTCGACCGGCGCGAATTTCGAGCTCGGGCCCTTCCATTTCTTCCCCGAATACATCGCGCAAGGCGCAGACCCCGACTACGGCGGAAGCCACAACCTGAACTGCACGACCGAGGACAACAGCTTCGGCTTCTCGACGTTCTGGTTCGACGCCGCGACCTTCCAGGCGATGGCCGGCGCGGGGCAGCGCGGCAAGGCGTACACGAAGGAGCAGATGGACGAGAAGGCGCTCAACTGCGCGCCGATGGGCCTCTTCGCCGCGTTCTGCGCGTGGGACGGCGGCCAGCTCATGACCGACGAGGTGTTCGACTTCGTCGCCGGCGGGCCGTGGCCGCTGAACCCGGTCCCGCACCAGGACACGGGGCTGAACCCGCAGATGCCGCCGCAGCTCGCCGGCCTCAACGCCGGGCTCTGCCCGCAGGGCCTCAACATCACGCCCGACAGCACGCAGACCTGCTTCGGCGTCTACGGGTTCCCGAACCCCGGCCTCGGCGGCACCTTCGACGGCTCGAGCCGCATCGCCGCGCCCGGCCGCGTCGCCGCGGACGCGATCTCGCTCGCCGGCGGAGAGCCGTGGATGGACCTGAAGGGCAACCTCAGCGAGGGCGTCTTCCGCGCCGACGGCCGCTACCACTTCCGCGGTCTCGGCATCGGCTACGCGAGCACGCAGGCGCACCGCACCCAGCAGTCCACGCCGCGGATGAAGACCGCGAGCATGGGCGCGCGCTGCATGCGCTTCCGCGACGCCGAGTTCGTCAAGCCCTGACGGATCAGGGACTACTTCGTGTCGCCCTGGTTCGCGGCGTCCTTCTGCGCGTTCGCGTCGAGCTTGAGGAAGGCGATCGTGTCGTCGATGTCGCCGATGCGGCCGGCGTCCTTCGGCGTCCCGTCGCCCTTCACGCGCTTGACCGCGCCGTCGTACTCCGGCTTGCCGCTCGCCTTCTCGAGGAAGGTCTGGAAGATCTTCTTCGCCTCCTCGAGCGTCGCGATCGTCTTCGCCGGCGCGCCGCCGGACTTCGCCTTGAACTCCTGGGTGAAGATGCCCTCGTTGTAGTAGGCGTCGGGCCGGTTCGGATCGATCTTCTTCGCCGCGTCGAGCTCCGCCTGCACCGCGGCGAGGCGCTGGTCGTAGTCGGCTTCGCTGCCGGTGATCGGACCGCGGATCGCGAGGGCGAGGCCGAGGTGCGCGTCGTAGTCGTTCGGGCGCATCTCGAGCGCGCGCTTGTACGCGCCCGCGGCCTGCTCGAAGCCGCGGAAGCCGAGGTTGACCGCGGCGTAGTTCATCTGCGCCTCGAAGAACTTCGGATCGAGCTGGGCCGCCTGCTTGAACTCCGCGACCGCGCCGTTGATCTGACCGAGCTCGTTCTGGATGAGGCCGGCCGTGTTGTGGATCGGGGCGTAGTTCGCGTTCTTGCGGATCGCCTGCGAGCAGACCAGCGCCGCGAGCTCGAGCTGCTGCACGTCCGCCTTCTTCGCGACCGACGCGTTGGTGACGACCTGACGGCCCTTCGCCGACTTGCTCGAGCCCTTCACCGCGCCGGCGCGCTTCTTCGCGAGCTGGAAGTAGTAGAGCGCGAGCTGGTTGAACGCCGGCATGAACGCGTCGTCGATCGCGAGCGCGCGCTGCAGGTTCAGCTTCGCGCAGTCCATGTCGTCCTTGCAGCCCTGGCCGCCCTGCGCGCTGTCGCGGGCCATCTGGACCATCGCGAGGTTGACGAGCGCGGGGACGTTCTGGAACTGCGCGTCGGTGACGGCCTGCTGGAGCGCGTCGATCGCCGCGTTCTCGTTCGAGTCCGCCTTGTACTGGTAGAGCGCGAGCTGCGCGCGCGCGTGGTGGAACTTCGCGTCCGCCTGGAGGGCGGCCTCGAACTTCGCCTTCGCGTTCTTGTCGTCGTTGCAGCGCTGGTACGCGAGGCCGGAGTTGAAGAGCGCCGGCGCGCTGCGGCCGACGGCGTCGAACGCCTTCGCGACCTCGGCGCAGGTCTCGTTGTTCCAGTCGTTCTTCTTGTCGTGCTCGACCATGAGGTCGACCGCGGCGTTGAACCTCGCCTGCTCGTCCTTCGAGAGCACGGTGGCCGCGCCGCCGCCGCCTCCCTTGCCGCCGCCGGCGCCCGGCGACTTCGCGTCCTGTTTGTCTCCCCCTCCGCACGCGGCGGAGAGGAGGAGGAGGGAGGCTCCGAGGATCGTGGTGATGCGCTTCATGGGATCCCTCACTTCTTCTTCGGCTTCGCGGCCGGCTTCGTGGGCTTCGCCGCGGGCTTGCCGCCCTTGTTGTCGTCGTCGCTCGACGCCGTGCCCGCCGCGTTCTTCTCGGGGGCCGGGGCCTGCGGGTGCCAGAACGTGCCGTCGGGGAGGACCGGCGGCGCCTTCTCGTCGAGGCCCGAGTTCGCGAGCGTCGGGGCGCCGCGGAGCTCGTCGACGACGTGGTACTCGGCCTTGTAGTTCTTCGCGAGCCAGACCTCGCACGCGCGGCTGTACTCGTCGAAGTACTGGTACTTCACGGAGAGGTCGAGGCACTTCTTGAGCGCCGGCTTCGCGTGCTGGACCTTGTAGGGCTCGCTCGCGTTGTCGAGCGCGTCGAAGTACGCGCCGCGGAGCTCCGCGTCCGTCTTCCACGCCGCCGGGATCGGCGCGCGGCGGAAGTCGTCGACGAGGTCGCCCCACATGAGGCCGGCGCGCGAACCGGCCGCGATGACCCACTTCGGCGGCGGCACCGGCTTGAGCTCGAGGATCTTCACGTACTCGGGCTCGGTCTTGACGATGGCGGCCTGCTTCTTCAGGTACCAGTCCTTGACCTTCGTGTTGATGTGCTTGAGCACCGTCGCCTTGTCGCCGGGCCCGGTGTACGCCGGGAACTTCACCGGCTCGACGTCGGCCTTGCGCTTCTCCTCGGCGGCGTAGAAGAACGCTTCGCCGACGGCGTTGAGCGCCTTCGCGAGGCGGCGCTCCTTCTGGTTGGCGTCCTCGTCCGGGTACGCCGCCTTGATCTTCTCCTCGGCCGCGCCGGGGTTCGACCAGTAGCCGCGGACCTTCGCGTATTCGGTCTTCGCCGAGGCGTTCTGCTTCAGCTTCTCGTACGCGCGCGCGAGCGTCGCGTGCGCCTGGACCTGGATGTCGGGGGCGGCCTTGTCGATCGTGCTCATCGAGCCCGTCAGCGCGCCCTTCGCCTTGTCCCACTGCTCGTTGTCGGCGTAGTGCGCGCCGACCGCGAACGCGATCGAGGCCGTCTGCGCCGGCTTCTTGCCGCCGTAGTTCTTCGTGAAGAGCTGCGCGTCCTGGATCGCGAGGTCCTCCTGGCCGAGGCCGAGGCGGAGGACGACGGCGTCGGCGAGCGCCTTGTCGGCGTCGGGCGCGTTCGGGTCGGTCTTCGCGTACTTCTCGTACCACTCGGCGGCGAGGTCGTAGACCGCGATCGCCTGGTAGTTACCGCCGATCTCGTAGGTCGCCTTCTTGGCGAGCGGCGAGTTGCCCTTCGTCTTCTCGTCGTAGGCGAGCAGCGCGCGGCGGACCGTGATCGCCTTCGCGACGAGGCGCGCGGCCTGGAACGAGCGCGCCGCGTTGTACGCGATTTCGTCGCATTTCTCGGCTTGCGGCGGCTGGTTGTTGTTGACCGGGTCCTGGCAGTAGCGCCGGAACATCTCGAAGTAGGCGGTGCCGCCCTTCTCGTAGAGGCTGATCGCCTCCTTGCCGCCTTCCTTGTCCGCGCGCTCGACGAGCTTCTGGCTCTTGAGGCGGAGGATGTCGACCTGGATCTTGTTGAGCGTCGTGCACTGCTCCTGGTTCTTCGCGAGCTTGTCCGCCGAGCAGTAGAGCTCGATGAACTTCGGCACGTCGTTCTCCATGTCGTCGAAGCACGACGTCTTCGAGAAGTGGGAGCCGAGGACGTTGACGCTCTCGAGGTAGAGCTGCGCGGCGTAGATGCCGACGTCACGGTCGGCGTGGTTCATCGCGATGTCGCGGAACCCGACCGCGGCCTCGTCCCAGTGCTGCGCCTCGAAGTACGTACGCGAGCGCGCGTACTTGACCTCGACGAGCTGCTCCTGCCCCTGCGCGTCGCCCGCGGCCGGCTTGATGTAGCAGATGTACTTGTTGAAGGCGGAGACCATGCCCTTCTGGCTGTCGGTCATCTCCTTCGGCTTGAGCGCCGCCGCCTCGGCCGCGGCCTGGGCCTTCTTGTCGCCCTTCTTCGTGTCGCCCTGACCCGGGAGGTTGCCCGAGCCCTTCTTCGCGGCGTCGCCCTTGTGCGTCTCTTCGTAGATGTTCTGGTAGCAGAGCACCGCCGCGTACGCGGACTCGGCCGCCTCCGGCGCCTGCGGGTTCTCCTCGACGACCGCGTCGAAGGCGGGGCCGCACTTCGCCCAGTCCTTCTGGAAGTAGAGCAAGTCCGCCATCGCGTACTTGATCTTGTAGATCGTCGGCCAGTCTTCCTTGACGATGCGCGGAAACTCGAATTTCGCGTATTCGTCGGTCTTCCAGGTATCGACGACCTTCTTGTAGAGCTGCGCCGCGAGCGCCATCGACTTGGTGTCGCCGGTGCCGCGCTGGCCCTGCGAGCCGACCGCCTCGAGGTGCCACGCCATCGCGGTCTCGGTCGTGAGGGCCGCGGTCTTGTTCGCGCACTCCGTCTTCTGCTCGGCGGTGAAGCTGCCGGCGCGGACCTCGTTGTGCAGCTTTACCTGCTGATCGATCTCTTTGACGATCGCGTCCTTGTTCGACGACTTCATCGCCATCGTCGCTTCGGTGATGTGCGCCTGGTACACGCACTGACGACCGCCGCGATCGCGGGTGAGGAGGTCCTTGTAGAGGACGATCGCCTCCTGGTAGTGGCCGGTGTCGAGGTAGTTGACGCCGAGGTCGTCCATCATCTTGAACGTCTTCTCGTTGCCCGAGGAGTCGCCCGAGATGTTGTGGAAGAAGTTGTACGCCTGCGCGGGGTCGCCCTTCAGCGCGTAGACCGGGATGACGTCGCGGCGCGCGGAGTCGGCGAGCTTGCTCGCGCCCGGGAGCTGCGAGTTGACGACGCCGAACTCGATCGTCTTCTTGAAGGCGTTGAGCGACTTCTCGAGCTCGCCCTTGTTCCAGAAGACGTAGCCGAGCTTGTACCAGGCGTAGCCGTAGACCTTGTTCGCCGGCGCCGGGTACTTCGTCACCTCCTGGTACGCCTGCGCGGCGAGGTCCCACTTGGAGGGATCGCCCTGCGCCTCGTTGAAGAAGAGCTCGCCGAACGCGAGGTAGGCGTTCGGGATGTACTTCGACTGCGGCGCCTTCTTGATGAGATCGAAGTAGACGCGGCGCGCGTTGGCGAGGTCGTTCGCCTGCTCGTACTCGTAGGCGAGGTAGTAGAGGACCTCGTCGAGCTGGCCGTAGGTCGGGTACTCGTTGACGATGATCGTGTAGTTGTCGATCGCCTTCTTGCGCGCCGCCTTCATGACCTGATCGGCCTGGTTGGCCTGGGTCTGCTGCTGGCCCGCGCCGGCGGGGTTCGACTTCTTCATGTCGTCGCGCTTGATCTCGGCCTGCGTCTTGTCGCGGAAGGCGGCCGACTCGAGCTCGACGTACGCCTCGGCGAGGCGCCGCGCGAGCTGCGGGCGATCGGGCTTGTTCTTCGCCGTCGTCTCGAAGAGGCGCTCGAGGCCCTGGATCTCCGTGACGAGGAGCGCGCGCTGGCGAGCCTGGAGGCGGCTTTTGCGCTCGTCGCGCGGGGCCTCCTCGATGTTCGGCTTGCCGGGCTTGATGTCGCCCTTCTTCTTCAGGTCGGCGGGCTGCGGCGCGGAGTGGAAGTTCGTGGTCGGAGTCTTCGACCCTTTGAACTCCTTCGGCGCGATGCCACCTCCGCACGCGGAGAGGGTGCTCTTCGCCTTCTCGTCGATACAGACTTCCGCCGCCGCCGCGTGCGCCGCGAGCGCAAACACGCCGCCGAACGCGAGAGATTGAAAGACACGCTTCATGGGAACAACTACCTCCCGCACTTCGAGGTGATGGTCTGCCGGTAGAACCCGAGCTCGTCGCGCCAGTACTCGCCGTCGAACGGCCAGATGACGTGCTCCTCGTCCGGCTTCACGATGTTTCGCTCCGACTCCTGGACCGTGACCTGGGAGCCGGCGAGCGCCGCGTCGAGCTGGTTCCTCTTCGCGGACGTGATGTCGATGAGGATCTTCGCCGCGTCGCGCAGGTGCTCGTTGAGCTCGTCGAGGTTGCGCTGGTAGCGCTCGCGGGCGAGCTGGCCGGCGTTACGAACGGCGATGTCGCGCGCGAGCTGCATCGCGTCCTTGACGTCCATGCCGAGGGCGGAGTCGCGGAACGCCGCCGGCGCCTTGCCGTAGCGCTTCTGCTCGTCGTCGAGCACCTGCACGTACTGGAGGTGGCGGAGGAGCTGGCGATCGCCGAGCGCGTTGGTGACGACGGTCTTGATGCGCGGCGGGAGGTCCGCCTTGCCGTCGCGGACCTCGCGGAGAAACTTGTAGAACGGCTCGTCCTGCTCCTCGCCCTGGAAGCGCTTCAGGACCTTGGCGAGGTCGTCGTAGAGCGGCTGGTACTTCTGCTGAAACTTGGCGACGATCGTCTCGGCGTCGTCGTACTGGCAGTTCGCGAAGTAGATGACGGCGCGGAGGATGTCCGCCTCCGGGTAGTACGAGTTCGGGAAGTACGGCGACTGGATCGTGTGGATGTTGCCGAGCGCGTGCGCGTAGTCGCCGGCCATGAAGTACGCCCACGACTCCTCGAAGAGGGCGTCGAGCCAGTACTCGCTCGCGACGTCGACCTTGTTCCAGTACTTCACCGCGGCGGACAGCTTCGCGCTGTCGATCGTCGGCGAGTTCGACTCGTCGAGGCGGACCGACGCCGAGTAGTACGTGCGCGCCATCGAGAGGTAGGCGAGGTCGCGCATGCGGTCCTCGTCCTCGATCGCCTGCTCGCCCTCGTCGATCGCGCCGACGATGCGCTGGAAGCTCTGGACCGCGGGGACGGAGCGGCGGAGCTGGACGTTCGAGATGCCGCTGAAGAACTGGCCGCGGACGTAGTACTTCGACTCGCGCGACACCTTCGAGAACAGGCGCAGCGCGTCGTCGTACTGGCGGTTGCGGTACTTGTAGCGGCCGAGCAGGTAGTTCAGCTGCCAGTACAGCTCGCGCTGGTTCGAGTTGTTGAACTTGTCGATCTGCGAGTCGTTGTACTTGCCGACGCGCTCGACGATGTCGGCGGGCTCGGGGAGGTCGGTCGCGAGCTTGGCGAGCCAGAGGAGCGTCTCGTTGAACTTGAGGTGGTTCGGCTTGTCCGCGATCTCGGAGAAGTACGCGTAGGCGCCTTGATAGAACTTGAGGCGGTAGAGCGCGATCGCGAGGTGGTACTGCGCGAGCTGCTTGTTGCCCTCGTCGTCGCCGGTCTCGCCCTTGTAGACGCGGTAGAGCGCGGCGGCGGCGTCGCCCCATTTCTCGCCGTCGAAGAGGCGCTTCGCCTGCGCGGCCTGCTCCGTCATCTGACCCGCGACGGGCGGCGGTCCGCTCTCGGCGGCCGCCCTCGGCGCGGGGCCCGGCGCGGGCGCGCCCGCACCCGGCTCGTCGAGCTCCACGGTGTTCGAGCCACCAGGCGCGGGCTTCCCACCCTTCGGCTTCTTGCCTTGCGCCATCGAATTCGTCGCGAGCGAGAGCGTCAGCAGCGCGGTTGCAGACGCCATCATGAGCTTGCGGAGTGTAGAGAGACGCATCCTGGTGGTTCCTCTGGGTCGTGAGGTGCGGAGCCTAGCTCGTCCGGGGAATTCCCGAACGTTTTTGACAAGATAATCCCCGCGGGCGGCGTGATGGTACGGAGGCCGCAGCGAGGTTGTCAAGCACGGAACCGGGGCTGCCGGTTCTTCTCTCACGAGTCGTCCGAAGGTCGGCCGACGGCTCACAGACCCGCCCCCTGCGTGTCGTCTTGGGTGAGCCGTCGGTGTGGGCCTCCGCCACTCCTTCAGGACGATGGGGTGCCGCGATGATGTTGAATGAGATTGACGCTCCTTGCCGCAAACCAGTACCGTTCGCGTCGATGACGCTCGAGGCCTTGCCCCGTCCCACCGTGTCGGCAGCCGCACCCGCGGTGGCGCAAACCTCGCGGATTTCCTCGCGCCTGGGGCGCGCGGCGAAGGCGCTGGCCAAGCTGGGCGGTTTGGTCGCGGGCATCACGCTCATCGCGGGCGCGAGCTGCGAGGAGGGCATCGGCGATCCCTGCACTCCCGAGCAGGAGTACAACAAGGACTTCCTCGGCTTCGACGAGAAGGAAGTCAACGTCGAGTCGAAGTCCTTCCAGTGCCGCACGCGCCTCTGTCTCGTGAACCACTTCCGCGGCCGCGTGTCCTGCCCGTACGGCCAGCAGCCGAGCGGCGAGGCGCCGGTCGGCGGCGACCGGTCGTGCACGATCCCTGGCACGGACACGAAGATCGAGGGCGCGAAGGACCCGACGACGGGCGAGTTCGTCGACCCGCGCAAGCAGAACGCGGTCCCCGCGCAGTGCGTCGATCGCGCGTCCGACAAGGCGGTCTACTGCTCGTGCCGCTGCGCCGACATCAACGGCCAGAAGCCGAGCGACCAGACCTTCTGCGACTGCCCCGACGGCTTCCAGTGCCAGCGCCTCGTCACGTCGATCGGCCAAGGCAACGAGGGCCTCACGGGCTCCTACTGCATCAAGACGAACACGGGCTACGACCCGACGACGGCCTGCACCCAGGGCGACTGCGACCCGAACAACAAGCAGCGCCCCTGCAACTAGGAGCCCGCGCGCTACTCCGTGAAGGCGCCTTCAATCCACTTCGTGCCGGAGGGGTTGATCGCGATCACGTCGAGGCGGACTCGGGAGATGCCTTGCATCTTGCTCAGGCGCCCGCGCCAGAGGCCGCGAGCGGCGCGGAGTAGCCGCGCGCGCTTTTGTCGTGTGACGCTCGCGAGCGCCGTGTCGAGCGCACTTCCGCCGCGGTAGCGGACCTCCACGATGACCACGAGGTCATCGCGCCGCGCGACGAGGTCGACCTCGAGGTGCCCGATACGCAGGTTCCGCCAGAGAACCTCGAAGCCCGCCCCCCGCAGGACCTCGACCGCAGCATCCTCGTACTCACGCCCAACCGACACGGTGCTCCTCACCGCAGACCGTTCGCCACGCGCAGCGGAGCGTTCGCCACGCGCAACGGGAGGTTCGCGCGCCGCGGGATGTTCGGCGCGCTCATAGGCCGCTGCGTCGCCGGACGGCTTCGATGCATGCGTCATCGCGCGCTGCTCGGTCGCCGCACCGCGAAGTTGCGTGAAACCCACACGCACGAACCCGACACCCGACGTGCAGAGGCCCGCTCCAGCGGCGCGCTCCGCATCTGCGCTCGCGACCGAACGCGGAAGTCGGACGCCCGCGAAGAGGGCCGAGCGGCCGTCGTGCGGGTGCTTTGCGGTGGAGCGTGCGGCGACTCGGATGCTGGGGGCTGGGTGGTGGACTCGGGAATGGATCGGTGGCTGGGATGCAGGCGCGATGCGGAGCGAAAGGCAGATCCTCGCGACGCCGCATACCGAAGGCGTCGCAGCGAACTGGAGAGTCGTGCGCGCCTAAAGAAAGCGCACGTAGATGCGGCGTCCCTCCCGCGGCGCCGCGTCTGCGCCCGTGGCCCGCCTGTCCGTGCCGCGCGCCCCACGACCGAGCGCGAACGGCTCACGACCAGCAGCGACCCCACGACCGAGGCGAACGGCTCACGACCGGCGGCCCCCATGACCAAGGCGAACGGCTGGCGATCGGTGGCGACCCTACGACCGAGCGCGAACGGCTGGCGATCGGTGGCGCCCCCACGACCGAGCGCGAACGGCTGGCGATCGGTGGCGCCCCCACGACCGAGCGCGAACGGCTCACGACCGCCGGCGCACCCACGACCGAGGCGAACGGCTGGCGACCGGCGCCCCCACGACCGAGCGCGAACGGCTCACGACCGCCGGCGGACCCCACGACCGAGGCGAACGGCTGGGCGACCCCACGAGCGCGAACGCGAACGCGCCCATGACCGAGGCGACCGGCTGTGCCGGAGCCCCCACCGAGCGAGAACGGCTGGCGACCGACGACCACGACCGAGCACGAACGGCGGACGCCCGAGCGCTACGGAGCGCGAACAGCGGGCGCGCCGAGCCCACCACCGAGCGCGAGCGGCTTTGCGCCCCACGACCGGTCGCAGCCGCCACCGAGCGCGAACGGCTTGCGCCCACCACCGAACGCGCGCGGCGTGCACGCCGAGCGCGGCCGGCCTGCGACCGGGGCCCCGCGAAAGCGGCCGCGAAGCAACACGAGCGCGCTGCGCGAGGACCGTGCGCGAGCGGCTTGCGCCCACCACCGAGCGCGCACGGCGTGCACGCCGAGCGCTAGCGGCTTGCGAGCGGGGCCCCGCGAAGCGGCCGCGACAGCGGGCGCGAAGCAACACGAGCGCGCTGCGCGAGGACCGTGCGCGAGCGCGCTGCGCGAGCGGCTTGCGACCGGGCCCGCGAAAGCGGGTGCGAAGCAACCCGAGCGAAGCGCGAGGGCCGTGCGCGAGCGCGCAGCGCGAGGGCCGTGCGCGAGCGGCTTTGCGAGCGGGACCGGGGCCCCGCGAAAGCGGCCGCGACAGCGGTTGCGAAGCAACCCGAGCGCGCAGCGCGAGGGCCGTGTTCGCGGGGTGGGGGTGTCGGGGGCGAAGCCCCTGACCGTGAAAGACTACTTGCCGAGGGCGGCTTGCATCTCGTCGCGGACGAGGGCGATCTTCGCGATTGCGGCGTCGCTGGCGCCGGTTGCCTTGGCTTCGGCCATCGCGGCTTCGAGGGTCTTTACCTCTTCGGCTTGGCGGGCCTTCAGCTTTTCGACCATTTCGGCGAATACCTGGAAGAAGTCCTGGAGCTCGTCGCCCTTGCGGGGCTTGCGGTGGAAGTTGAGCTTTCCGTCGCCGACCTGACGAAGGAGGATCTTCATCATGTGAATCGGGCCGACGACCTTGTGCGTGAAGAAGATGCCGAGGATGCCGATGAGCACGACGAGGAGAAGGAGGCCTGCGACGAGCGTGACCTTCATCGTCGTCTGCTGCTCCGCCGTCTTGAGCGCCTGCGCCTTGAGGTCGTCACGCTGCTGCTGCAGCGCCGCCATGCGCTTGTCCTCCTCGTCCTTGAAGTTCTTGGCGAGCGCCGGCTCGTCCGCGTACTTCTCCGCCATCTGCATCGCGACGATCTTCGCGCTCGTCTCGCTCTCGGCGATCTGCTTCTCACCCTGCGCGATGACCTGCTGGCTCTGCTCCGTCAGCTTGTCGCTCGTGCGGAAGAGGAGGAACCCCATCAGCGCGCTGATGAAGAGCGCGACGAAGATGATGCGCCCGGTCCATTTGAGCTGGAACCTCGCGTCTAGCAGGTAGTTCTTGATGCTCCGCTTGTATTTGACGGGAGCTGCGGGCCGGGGCTCGGCGGACGTGGTCATGACGTTCCTCTCAAGATCACAAGAACTGCGACGCGTTGTTCGCGAACTGCTCGCTGGCGAGACCCGCCGCGAGCTCCAAGAGACGGTCCTCGGACGCCTTGTCGCCGCTCGACACGCCTTGGGCCGTGAGCGACTTGTCGACGTTACCGAGCAGTGACTTGTTCGGGTAATTGAAGACGCCGATCTTCACCTTCACGCGAAGGTTGCCGCCGTCGTACTGGAAGTTGTCGATCGCGATCGCGAGGTAGAAGCCGCCCTTCAGCTTCTTGTCCTTGATCACCTGCCGCGCCTTCTCCGGCGTCTCCCCCGCCGACGGCGCGAGCTGCACCGTGCCCGCAGCGTCGAGCTTCGCCTTCACCGAATTGAGGACGATCTTCTCGACCTCCGCGTTCGCGCGGCTCGTCGCGTTCGCGACCGACGAGAGAGAGATGTAGTACTTGGCGTTGGGGTTGTCCTTGATCACGTCCCCGCCGCCGCCCGACTTGTTGATCGTGTTGATCGCGAGCGAGATCGCGTCCCTCACCGCCGCGCTCGACTCCGTGCGCAGGTGCGCCTCGAGGCAAGGCAAGGCGCTGCGCTTGTTGAGGAGCTTCAAGCCCGCCGTCGCCGCCTGGCGTACGCCTTCTTCTCGATCGCCGAGCCCGCCGCAGAGCGGATCGACCGCGCCTTCGTCGTTGGTTCCGCCGAGCGAGAGCGCGGCGGACGTGCGAACACGCGCGTCGCTGTCCCTCATCTTCTCGGAGAGGTATCTGATCCGCTCGCTGTCCGCATGCGCGTCGCCGGGCGTGAACGCGAACAACGCGCCCGCACATAGCGACGCAGCCATGACGCTTCCCCGCAGCCGTCTCACGAAGCCAAGTCTACGCATCCGCCACGCCTCCGGAACAGCTTTTCGCTGGCTCCACATAGTTCAGCGGGAAGATCGACGGCCGCGCCGGCCAAAACTTCAACGCGACGATGCAGTCCATTGGCTTGGACCTCCGGGCGATCAACGATGATGTCACCCATGTGGAGACTCTCGCAAGCGTGCCTCTTCATCATCGCGTTCTTCGCGATGATCGAGGCCGCGCACGCCGCGCCGCTGAAAGTGCGGGTGCGTGGAGCGGCGAAGATCTCCGCGCGTGGGTGGCGGGAGCAGGTCGGCGGTGACGCGGCGCGTACCGAGCTCGTCCTCAGCGGCACATTGACCGACGACGCCTCGCTCGCGATGCCGGGGCAGCCGGTGATCGTCCGCGTCGCGCGCGAGACGGACCCGCACGACGCCATGGTGGCGGAGGGGATCCGAGCTGCGAGATCGTGCGACAGAGGCCACGCGCAGGTCGTGAAGGTGCAGGGGCCGCGCGAGGCGCCGGAGGTGGCGATCACCACCGACGAGGCCGGCCGCTTCTGCTTCCGCGCGCCGCTCGAGCCCGATCGCTACAAAGCGACGGTCGTGTTCGCGCCGCCCGGGGGCCGCGGCCTCGTCGACGGCGCCGAGCGCGAGATCGGCTTCGACCTCTCGCGCCGCGGGCTCGCCTTGAAATTCGATCCCGAGCCGAAGGTGCTCGAGCTCGACACGCCGCGCGTGACGGTCGAGGCCGTCGCGCTGCACGACGACGAGGACTCGCCGCACGTCGCGCCCGGCCTCGTCGTCGTGCTGTCGAACGAGAAGGAGGAGATCGCGCGCGCGACGTCGGACGGCTCCGGACGCGCGCGCTTCGCGTTCTCCGGCGCGAAGGCGGGGCCGCCCGGCGTCGGCGAGCTGCGCGCGTCGTTCGCCGGCAACACCGACATCGCGGCGACGACGACGACGCACGAGATCGAGCGTCACGTGAAGGTCAACGTGAAGGTGCCCGCCGCCGAGCGCGGCGAGCTCGAGCCGAAGGTCCCGGAGGAAGGGATCCCGATCGTCGCCGACGTCACGTCGAGCCTCGGCCCCGTCGGCGAAGGATCGATCGAGGCGCGCGTCGGCGAGGTCGTCGTCGGCGCGGCGCCGGTCGAGCGAGGCATCGCGCGGCTCACGCTCACGTTCGCGACGACGTCGAGCGAAGCGTTCGTGCGCCTCCGCTACGTCCCGTCCGCGCCTTGGTACGAGCCGATCGGCGAGCCGGTGATCCGGGTGCCGATCCGCGGGCCGTCGCTGCTCTCGAAGGCGCCGCTCCTCCTCGCCGGGCTCGCCGTGATCGCGTTCTTCCTCGTCGGCCGCGTGTCGGGACCGAAGATCAAGCCGGAGCCCGCGCCGGGGAAACCGGATCCGCTCCCCGATCCGACGCCGCGCATCGAGGTCGTGCGCCCCGCCGAGCGCGGTCAGGAAGGATGGACCGGCAAGATCGTCGACGCCCACGAAGGCACGCCGATCGCCGGCGCGCGCGTGTGGATCGAGCGTGGCACCTTCGACGGCCGCGCGAGCCTCGTCGGCTTCGAGACCGGACCGGACGGCCGCTTCACGCTGAAGGGCATCGGGCCCATCGCCGGCGACGAGAGCATCATCGCGGAGGGCCACCTCCACGCGCGGCTCTCGCAGACCCTCCCCGCCCCCGGCGAGCTCACGATCGCGCTCGCGGCGCGACGGCGCGCGCTCCTCGCGCAGCTCGTCGCGTTCGCGAAGAAGCGCGGCGCCCCCTTCGACGTCCGCCCCGAGCCGACCCCCGGCCACGTCCGCCGCGCCGCGCAGGGCGATCCGCGCGAGGCCGGCGCCGCCAAATGGGCGGCCGCGATGGAGAATGCGGTGTTCGGCCCGGGGGACGTCGACGCCCGGACCGAGGCCGAGGTCGCGCGGCTCGAGCCCGACAAACCCGCCGATCCGACGCAACGTTGACGGGGTAAGGCCGCTCTCCATATAAGGAGCACACCTCGATGGACAAGCTGCCCCTCATCATCGGCGTCGTCATCGTGGCGGCGGTCCTGGCGTACCTCCTCTTCTTCCGGAAGAAGCCGGCGCTCCCCGAACCGGCCGCGAAGCGCCCCGAGGCGGCGCCGCCGCCCGCCAAGAAGGCGGAGAGCGTCCCGTCCACGAAGGTGCCGTCGACGAAGACGGAGGTGCCGGAGTCGACGAAGGCCCCGTCCACGAAGGCCCCGTCGGCGAAGGTCCCAGCGGAAGAAGAAGCGCCCGCGCCGCCGCCCTCGGCCGCGCCGACCGCGGAGGCCCCGCCCGTCGTCTCGAAGAAGGACGTCGCCGGCCTGCGGAAGGGCCTCGCCGCGACGCGCGGCGGCTTCATGGCGAAGCTGAAGGCGCTCATCACGGGGAAGAAGGAGATCGACCCCGCGATCCTCGACCAGATCGAGGAGGTGATGATCACGAGCGACGTCGGCGTGAAGACCACGCAGGCGATCCTCGAGCGGCTCCGCGATCAGCTGAAGAAGAACGAGCTCGCGGACAGCGACGCGGTGTGGGCCGCGTTGCGCGCCGAGGCGACGCGCATCCTCTCGCTCCCGGTGCAGGCGCCCCCGAAGGGCGCGAAGCCGCTCGTCGTCTTGATGGTCGGCGTCAACGGCGTCGGCAAGACCACGTCGATCGGGAAGCTCGCGACGAAGTGGAACGCCGAGGGCAAGAAGGTGATCCTCGGCGCCGGCGACACGTTCCGCGCCGCGGCGGTGCAGCAGCTCGAGGTCTGGGGCAAACGCGTCGGCGCCGACGTCGTGAAGGGCAAGGAAGGCGCCGATCCGGGCGCGGTCGCCTTCGAGGCGACGAAGAAGGCCACAGAAAGTGGAGCCGAAATTCTTCTCGTGGACACTGCAGGTCGTCTTCACACGAAGGTGAACCTGATGGACGAGATCAAGAAGGTGAAGCGCACCATCGCGAAGGCGATGGAAGGGGCGCCCCACGAGACGCTCCTGGTCATCGACGCGACCACGGGACAGAACGCGCTCACGCAGGCGGCGCTCTTCAAGGAGGCCCTCGAGCTCACCGGCATCATCCTCACGAAGCTCGATGGAACCGCCAAAGGCGGGGTCGTCCTGGGGGTCTGCGACGAGCTGAAGGTCCCCGTCCGCTACATCGGCCTGGGCGAACGCGCCGAGGATCTCAGGGAATTCGTCGCGGCGGACTTCGTCGAGGCCTTGTTTGGCAAGGATGACGACGACGCGGCTGCGGCGTGAAAGAGAATTGGATTGCTCGGCCAAAAACATCCGTGTTATCGTGGCCTGCAACTCTGCAGTACCCCTGATTTTCTCAATGTTTTTGAAGCTTTGCAAGCCGTTCCGTAGAAGGGGTTCTTGATGAAGCACGCTCGAAGCTGGCTCCTTCTGGTGGTGGCGTTGTTGCTGCTGCCCTCGGCTGCGTTCGCGCAGCAGAAGAAGCCCGGCGCCAAACCGGGAACGACGAAACCGGCAGCAAAGCCCACCCAGCCCACGCAGCCGGCGGGCGGTGACATCGAGATCGACGATCCGAACACGCCGCCGCCCGACCAGCCCGCCGTACCACCGCCCGAGCCGCCCCCCACCACCGGTGGCGACACGAACACCGGCGGCGGCATCTGCGAGATCGACCCCACCGCCTGCCCCAAGCAGGCGGACGTGGCGAAGCTCGCGGGTCGTGACGTCAAGGCCGACGTCTACGCGGTGCAGCAGATCTACGCGCTCCGCCGCGGTCGCTTCGAGGTGAACCCGTACTGGAGCTTCAGCCTCAACGACCAGTTCGTCACCCACCCGGGCCCCGGCCTCGCGGTGAACTACTACCTGACGAACGTGCTCGCGGTCGGCATCAACGGCACGTACTACCAACCCTTCAACGGGGACGCCGACTTCAACTTCGAGAACCGCCGCGCGACGCGCCTCGCGGTCCCGCTGAACGAGTACCTCGCGGGCTACGCGGTGAACTTCACGTACGTCCCGATGTACGGGAAATTCAGCGGCTTCGGGAACTTCATCTTCCACTACGACGGCTACCTCGTCGGAGGCGTCGGCGGCCTCTTCACCCGTCCGATCGCGGTCATCGATCCCGACAACCGCAAGTTCGACTACGAGCACCGCATCGCCTTCAACCTCGGCTTCGGTCTCCGCGTCTTCTTGAACCGCTGGTTCTCGGTCATCGGCGAAGTCCGCAACTACGTCTACATCGAGCAGCTCGAGAACGTGAACGTCGGGACGACGCAGGCGCAGCAGACCGACCCCGGCACGTGGTTGGGTGAGAAGCCGCTGACGGTGAACGTCCAGGCTCAGGTTGGCATCAGCGTCTTCTTGCCGTTCAGCTGGGAATACAGGTTGCCGAAATGAAAGCGCGCAAGATGAACAGCCGGAAGCGCAGCTTCACCGCACGTTGCGTCGTCGGCGCGCTCGCCGTCGCGCTCGGCGTCGCGGCCGCTCCCTCCGAGGCGCAAGCGCAGGAGATCCAGCTCACCGGTCCGCTCGCCGGTGCCCCCGCCGTCCGCAAGCTCCGTCTCTACCGCGAAGGTCGCGCGGAGATCGCGCTCGGCGGCGGCTTCACGCTCCTCGACGAGTACAAGCGCACGATCTTCCTCTCGGGGCGGCTCCAGTACAACCTCTTCGACTGGCTCGGTATCGGCGTCTTCGGCGGTTTCTCGCCCGACGCGCTCAGCCTCAACACCGACCTCGCCGACAGGATCGACGACACGCCGGCGCCGCGTAACTCGCGCACGGCGGTGAACCTCCCCGCCAACGCCGGCAGCCCCGCGTTCGGCGACCAGGCCGGGAAGATGAGCTGGATGGCGACGCCCCAGATCTCGTTCAGCCCGTTCCGCGGCAAGCTCGCCCTCTTCCAGAAGCTGTTCGTCGACACCGACCTCTACCTCCACGGCGGCGTCGCGTTCGTCGGCGTGAAGGAGCGCGCGAACTGCGGCGGTACGGGCCAGACGGCGTGCACCGCGCAGGCGAGCTTCGCCACGAACGACCGCGTCGCGATCGCGCCGTCGTTCGGCCTCGGCCTCACGCTCTACCCGTCGGGCTTCCTCAGCATCAACGTCGAGTACCGCGCGTTCCCGTTCTCGTACAACCGCGGCGGCTTCGACTCGCGTGGCGCGGGCCCGGACGCGTCGTTCCCGGACTTGAAGATCGACTCCGAGGATCAGACCTTCAAGTTCAACCAGATGATCTTCGTCGGCGTCGGCATCCATCTGCCGACGAGCCCGAAGGTCAGCGAATAGGCTAGTCTCTCCTCCGAGGAGGTCGGCCGAGCGAGATGTCCGATACGCTCTCGCAGACCCGGCGCGAGGATCTCTCGACGAACGAGGGCGGCTTCATCGAGGAGCCCGCCCTCTACGTCGTTCTGGAGGGCGAGCGCGTCCTCTCCAGCGGCATGCGCGTCCCGCTCGCGAACGTCGACGAGCTGCGCATCGGCCGCGGCGCGACGCGCTCGCTGCGCGCCGAGGACGGCAAGAAGGCGGTGCTCGAGATCCCGGACCCGCGCATGTCCGGCAAACACGCGCGCATCTTCCGCGAGGACGGCGCGTGGCTGCTCGAGGACTCGGGCTCCACCAACGGCACGTTCGTCGAGGGCAAACGCGCGCCGTCGGCGCTGCTCGAGGAGGTCACCGTCATCACGTTCGGCGCGACGGTCGTGCTCTTCGATCCGGCGGAGCGGGTGCCGGACAACATCAAGACCGCGGCCGTCGACGCGCCTTCGTTGAAGTCGCGACCGCGCGGCACCGCCACGCTCGTCCCGGCGGTGGAGCAGGCGATGCCGCGCCTCGTGCGCGTCGCGATGTCGAAGCTCTCCATCCTCCTCCTCGGCGAGAGCGGCTCCGGGAAGGAGGTCCTCGCGCAGACGATCCACAAGCTGTCGGGGCGGAGCGGGCCGTTCGTCGCGATCAACTGCGGCGCGCTCGCGCCGACGCTGGTGGAGAGCCAGCTCTTCGGTCACCTGAAGGGCGCCTTCTCCGGCGCGCTGAAGGACGAGCCCGGCCTCGTCCGCGCGTCGTCCGGCGGCACGTTGTTCCTCGACGAGATCGGCGAGCTCCCCGCGAGCGCGCAGGCCACGCTCCTCCGCGTGTTGCAGGAGAAGGAGGTCCTCCCCGTCGGGGGGACGAAGCCGGTGCCGGTCGATCTCCGCGTCGTCGCCGCGACGCTCAAGCCGATCGACACGCACCCCGGCTTCCGCGCCGATCTCTACGCCCGCATCGCCGCGTTCGTGCATCGCCTCGTGCCGCTCCGCGAGCGCAAGGCCGACATCGGGCTCGTCACCGCGGACATCCTCCCCCGCATCGCCGGCGAGCGCGCGGAGAAGATCCGCCTCGCGCCCGATCTCGGGACCGCCCTCGTGCAGCACCACTTCCCGCTCAACTTCCGCGAGCTCGAGCACATCCTCTCGGTCGGCCTCGTCACGTCGACGGAGGACCTGCTCCGCCTCGAGAGCGTCGGCGAGGCGATGAAGAAGTCGCGCGCGCCGGAGGAGCCGGAGCGCGACCGCCCCTCGTCGCGCAGCGGCGGGACGAGCCTCAAGGACACCGGCAAACACGCGCGCTCGGCGGTCCCGAAGGAGCTCTCCGAGGACGACCTGAAGCTGAAGGACGACCTCGTCGCCGCGCTGACGAAGACGAAGGGCAACATCAGCGAGATCTCCCGCACGATGGGCAAGACCCGGATGCAGATCCACCGCTGGATGAAGCGCTTCGGCCTCGACCCCGAGTCGTTCCGCGGCGGCTGACGCGCGCGCGCCTACGTCTTCCGGAAGACGTCGACGAGGAAACGCAGGAACGCGCGGACGTTCACGGAGCTCGCGCGCGCCGGCGTCGCGACGGCGTGGATGCTCGGCCCCTCCGCCGCGAACGGCGCGAGCACCTCGACGAGCGCGCCCTCCTTCAGCGAACGCTCGGTCATGAAGTCGAGGACCTGGCAGAGCCCCATCCCCGCCTCCGCCGCGGCGAGGAGGTGGGCGCCGTGGTCGACGAGGACGTTGCCGCGGACGGGGACGGTGCGCGGCGCGGCGCCGTCGACGAACGACCAGTCGCGCGGCTTCCCGTCCGGGCTCACGAAGCGCAGGCAGTTGTGCGCCGCGAGATCGGCGAGCGATCGCGGCGCGGGGCGGCGCGTGAGGTACGCCGGGGCGCCGACCGTGGTCCAGCGCGTCTTGCGAAGGAGGCGCGCGACGAGGCTCGAGGAGGCGAGCGCGCCCATCCGGATCGCGACGTCGTGGTGCGGATCGGGGAGCCGCGCGACGCGGTCCGTGATCTGGAGCCGGAAGGAGAGGCGCGGGTACTGCGCGGCGAGCCGCGGCAGGTTCGGGATCACGAATGGGGCGAGGATGAAGGGCAACGTGACGCCGAGCTCGCCGTGCGGCTCGCGGCGGGCGCTGCTCATCGCGTCGCGCGCGCCCTGGACGCCGAGGACCGCCTCGCGGCAGCGCTCGAGGAAGACCGCGCCGTCCTTCGTGAGCGTGACCGCGCGTGAGGTGCGATCGAGGAGCTTCACGCCGAGGTCCTCTTCGAGCTTCCGGACCGCCTTGCTCACCGCGGCGGTGGTGACGCCGAGGCTGACCGCGGCGCGGCCGAAGCTCTTCTCCTCCGCCGTGCGGACGAAAGGGAGGATGCCCGCGAAGAGATCGGCCCGGATCGTCAACCTATAGTTGACGATATGTTGACGATGTCGCCATGGTCAACCGTGGGTCGCGGTCGTAGCTTCTTCGTCCGGAAGGAGAGACGAACATGAAGATTGGAGTCCTCGGCACGGGCAGCGTCGCGAAGATCGTCGCCGGCAAGCTCGGCGCAGACGGTCACGACGTGAAGATCGGGACCCGCGATGTGAAGGCGACGCTCGCGCGCAACGAGCCGGACATGGCGGGCCTCCCGCCGCTGCGCACGTGGCTCGAGACGAACACGCGCGTCTCGGTCGGCACGCACGCGGAGGCGGCGAAACACGGCGCGCTCGTCGTCAACGCGCTGTCGGGCACGGGCGCGCTCGAAGGGCTGGAGAGCGCCGGCGCCGACGCCCTCGCCGACAAGATCCTGATCGACATCTCGAACCCGCTCGATTTCTCGAAGGGCTTCCCGCCGTCGCTCACGGTGTCGAACACCGACTCGCTCGGCGAACGGATCCAGAAGGCGCTCCCGAAGACGAAGGTCGTGAAGGCGCTCAACACCGTGGCCGCGCCGCTGATGGTCGATCCGCGGCAGCTCGCCGGCGGCGAGCACACGATGATCGTCTGCGGGGACGACGCCGCCGCGAAGGCGGAGGTCACCCGCATCCTGAAGGAGTGGTTCGGCTGGAAGGACGTCATCGACCTCGGCGACATCACGAACGCGCGCGGCACCGAGATGTGGCTGCCGCTCTGGGTCCGCCTCTACGGCGCGCTGAAGACGCCGCTCTTCGGGATGAAGGTCGTGCGCTGACGGCTAGCGCTTCTTGATCTTGCCTTCGCCGTCGATGCCGAACTCGGGCGGGAGGACCTTGCGCACCGGATCGCGCTGGTCGTCCGGGATCTCCCAGCCCAGCTCGGCGAGGCCGTTCGCGATCTTCGCGCGGATGCGGGTGCTCTCTTCGTCGAGGAGCAGCTTGAGGATCGGCTCGAGCGAGCGCTCGTCTTGCTGCGCGAGCACCGCGACGACGGCGTTGAAGCGCGCCGGATCGCTCGCGTCCTCGAGGAAGGGCTCCACCGCCTCGCGGATCTTCGGGTGCTTGCGCTCGCCGAGCTCCTCGAGGAGCTGGAGCTTCGGATCGATGAACTTCGCGTACTCGGTGTCCCAGCGCGAGAGCCAGACGAGCAGCTCGTCGACGAGCTCCTCCTCCTCCAGGATCGACTTCATCACGCGGAGCGGCGAGTTGATGCTCTCCGCCTTCATCGCGAACGCGCGGACCGGCTCGATCGCCTCGCGCCCCGCCTTCAGGATCCCCTCGAACGCGGCCTCCTTCTCTTCCTGGTCGGTGATCGACGGATCGATCTGGAAGGTGAAGCGCTTGAGCAGCGCCTCCACCGCCTCGGCGGTCCCCTGCTTCGAGAGCTCCTGGATCGCCTCCTGGCGATCGTATGCCTGCGCTCGCTTGCTGCCCGCGTACTCGGCCCATTTCGCGATCGAACTCGGCTTCTTCTTCTCGCCGTCGCCCTTGCCGCTGTTCTTTTTGAAGATATCGAAGAGACCCATTTCGTCCTGAAACCCCGAGCCGGCGCCGAATGTTTCGGTCTCAGATCGCGACGGCGAGGAGCTGCACCTCGCGGCCGTTCACCTGGACCTGGTAGCGGACGGGCTTGCCGTGCTTCGCGAGCGCCTCCTGCTCCATGCTCTGAATGCGGTTCTTGAACACGTCCGGCGTGATCTGGTCGACCGCCTCACCGAGGCCGCGCTTCGCCGTGATGTACTCGTTGTAGAGTCGCGCGTAGTACTGGTCCGCCGGCTCGCCGACGCCCGGGTTCGAGCTCGGGACGACGCCGGCGAAGCTCGGGTCGATGCCGTACGCGTTCTGCGCCGCGCCGGCCGGGACCGGCGCCTTCGAGACGCGACCCTCTTCGTCGGTGTTGTCCTCCTCGACGCCCATGAGCTGGTTGAGGAGCTGATCGATCCGGAACGCGAGGCCGCCGAGCTCGGCGTGGTCCATGTCGAACCGCTTGTCGCTCTGACCGTTGAGGATCGCGAGGAGGCCCTCTTCGAGCTTCGCGAGCGGCTGCGAGATGTAGTTGCCGAGGAACCAGCCGCCCGCGACGACGAGGACGAGGCCGAGCGCCATCGCGCCGAGGATCGAATACGGCACCGCGCCGGTGCCCTCGAGCAGCGTCGTCGGCGCGACCGCGACGACCGCGGTCTGCTTGAGGCCGAGGCCGTCGAGCGGCGCGGCCGCGAAGTAGACGTTGCCGTTGCCGCCGCCCACGACCGTGCCGGTCGTCAGCGCGTTCTTCACGTCGCCGGCGCCGTCCTTGACCGCCGCCTTCACCTCGTCGGTCGTCTGCGTGCTCGAGATGATCTCGCCCTTGTCGTTGACGAGGAGCACGCCGCGGCCGCTCGTGCCCGCGATCGATCGCGCGAGCGCGTCGTTCAGGCCGACGCCGATGACGAGCATCATCGTGCGTCCGTTGTCGTCGCGAACGGGGACGTAGGAGGCGAGGTACTGGTCGGCGCGCTTCGCGTCGACCCAGATGTCCGAGCCCGGCGACGTCTTCGCGAGCGCCTCCTTGAAGGCGGGGTAGTTCGCGGCGACGTCGTCGCCGGAGGTGAGGTCGGAGCCGTTGCGGCCGAGGATCTTGCCGTTCGTGTCGACGACCGCCGCGAACGACGGCTTCGCGCCGAGGGCGGCGGTGGCCGCGTTCGCGATCTGATCGGAGAGCTGCCGCGCCGCGCCGGCGCGCGCGTCCTGCGTCGCCTTGCTGAGCGACTGGCCCGTCGCTTTTTCGGCGCTCTTCGCCGCGAGCCAGCGCTCGGCGCGCAGCCCGTCGAGCTGGAGCTTCGCCGCGACGCCGACCGCGTCCTGCTGCGCGCTCTTCTTCAGCGCGTCCGTGCTGCCCGTCGCGAGCGAGAGCTGCGTCTTCACGATCGCGAAGGCGAGCAGCCCTACGATGAGGACGATCACGGCGTTGACTGCAATGATCTTGTTCCGCATTCGGTACCGGCCTGTTTTCTCCGTCCACCCCACGCAGACGCGAGGCTTCGAAGCGACTCGACGCTATCATTCGGCGTCCTTCTGCGGCAACCCATGACTGACGCGCTTCTCCTTTCGGATCCGCGGTTTTTCCAGCACCGCTCCGCTGCCTACCACCCCGAACGCCCCGAGCGGCTCGACGCCGCCCAGGCCGCGATCGAGCGCGCGCGCGACGGCGGCCTCGTGTTCGCGCCGGTGGCGCCGCGACCGGCGACCCCCGCCGAGCTCGCGCGCGTGCACACCCCGAAGTTCGTCGAGTGGCTCGGCGGCCTCCGCGGCGAGGAAGGCTATATCGACGCGGATACGTACCTCGGACCCGAGAGCATCGCGGTCGCAGAGCTCGCGGCCGGCGGCACGGTCGCGCTGGTCGACGCGCTCCTCGACGGACCGGTGAAGCGCGGGATCGCGCTCGTGCGGCCGCCCGGCCACCACGCGCGGCCCGATCAGGCGATGGGCTTCTGCCTCTTCAACAACGTCGCCGTCGCGGCGGCGCACGCCCGCGCGCGCGGGCTCTCACGCGTCGCCGTGATCGACTGGGACGTCCATCACGGCAACGGGACGCAGGAGATGTTCTACCGCGATCCGAACGTCCTCTACGTGTCGACGCACCAGTTCCCGTTTTACCCGGGCACCGGCGCGGTGCGCGAGACCGGCGAGGGCGAAGGCGAGGGCTTCACCGTGAACGTGCCGCTCACCGCCGGCGGCGGCGACGGCGTCTACCGCGGCGTCTTCGAGCGCGTGATCCTCCCCGCGCTCGAGCAGTACGCGCCGGAGCTCGTGATCATCAGCGCGGGCTTCGACGCGTCCGCGCGCGATCCGCTCGCGGAGATGGCGCTCTCGGCCGACGCGTTCGGCTGGATGGCGCGCGCGCTGCGTCGCGTCGCCGACACGTCGGCGGACGGTCGACTCTTGCTCGCGCTCGAGGGCGGCTACGACCTCGTCGCGCTCGAGTCGGGCCTCCTCGCCGCGACGCGCGGGATCACCGAGGGCGTCGCGATGGAGATCGCGCGCGAGGTCGATCACGAGGACATCGAGCGCGCGGCGAAGACGGCGAAGCAGGCCTGGAAGGTGGATTGAGCTTGGAGGTGGCGCGTCAGCTCACGCGCGTCCACGTCTCGGAGCGGCCGAAGAGCGGGATGCCGACGTAGCCGCGGAGCGCGAGGCGGGTCGGGCTCTCGACCGTCGCCTTGCCCTTGTACGTCTTGCCGTGCTCGGGATCGTAGAGGTAGCCGTCGACGTAGCCCGAGCCGTCGAAGTGCAGGTTCCAGACGATCGCGGCGCCCATCATCGTGCGTGAGCGGAGCGCGGGGTCGGGGTTGTTCTCGTCGACGATGGGCTTGCCGTCTTTCGTCGCGGTCTTGAGCCACGAGATGCGCCCGACGTAGGCGCCGTTCTCGAAGGCGAAGCGGATGCGCGCCTCGCCGTTCGCGGTGAGCCACTCGCCCACGATCGCGTCCGCCTTCGCCTTCGGCGCGTCCGCGCGCGCGGTGTCGCTCGCGAGCGCGAGCGCGAGGAACGCGAGGGCGGTGACGGCGAGTCTCACGCCTCCAGCTTACGACTCCGGCGGCGCCGCGCCACGGCGGCGTAGATCGCGGCGAGCTACTCGGCGACGCGCCGGATCGAGCGGCGGATCTCGCGGTGAACCCAGCCGCGCCGCGCCCGCGCCGGCGCGCGGCGGATCGACTCGCGAAGCGCGCGCGGGAGCGCCGAGTCGGGGGACGGCTCCTCCACCTCGAACACCTCGTCGATCACCGGCACCATCAGGGTCACGTTCTCCGCTGCTCTCATCACGTCTCCTTCGCCTGCTCAGCACAGGAGCCACCCCGGAGATTCCTGCCTACACAATCGCTAACGCGCACGGAGCCGCTCCACCGCGATCGTCAAGTGCGCGAAAGCCCCGCGATTTCTCGCGAGGCTTTCGTTGCGGGGTGAGTGACGGGGATCGAACCCGCGACAACCGGAACCACAATCCAGCGCTCTACCGACTGAGCTACACCCACCGTGGTGTCGACCGGGGACCATACCCTTCTCCGCGCCATTCGGAAAGAGGTCTCTCAACGTCGGGGGCTTCGCCCCCGACACCCCCACCCCAGACACGGCCCTCGCGCTTCGCGCTCGGGGCGCTTCGCGCCCGCTGGGGCGGCCGCTTCTGGGGCCCCGTGCGGACCCATCGTGAAACTCAGAGCTCAACGCCCTTCGTGAAGTCGGAGGCGATCTGGGTCTTTACCTTCGCGGCCTCGGCTGCGGCGTCGGTGAAGATGCCGACCTCGCGGTTGTCGTCGAGGGCGGTGGCGGTGAAGTTCTGGGAGCCGACGAAGAGCTTCGCGCCGTCGACGACGATGACCTTCGCGTGGAGGTCCGGCGTCTTGAGCGACTTGAGCGGCACCCCTGCCTGCTTGAGCTTCGAGATGACCGTGAGCTGCGCGTTCGTCGTGCTCACGTCGCCGTCGATGACCACGTGCACGTCCTTGCCCGCCTTGTGCGCGGCGAGGATGCCGTCGACGAGCGAGCGATCGCTCAGCGTCTGGACCTCGACGTCGAGCGACGTCTGCGCCGAGTCGATGAACGCACGAAGGAAGTCCCGCGGCGCGCCGTTCGTGTTCGTGCCGTCGGGAGAGAGCACGAGCTTCGACCCGAGCGAGACCGCCTCGCCCGCGCGATCGGCGGCGAAGACCTTCTCGAGATCGGCGACGTCGGCGGGGTCCACGTCGGTCGCGATGTACTCGCGGTTCGTCTTCGGGCTCGAGGGCGTGAGGTTCATCGTCATGACGATCGCCTTCTCGCCGTCGATGAGGATCGTCTTCGCGTGCGTGTAGCGGTACGTCGCGGAGGACCACACGACGTCGACGCCGCGCGCCGTCAGCGCGTCGAACGCGGCGGTGTTGCTCCCGCCGTTGGTCGGGAACGACTTGTTGAGGACGACCTTCACGTCGCGGCCCCCGTCCTTCGCGTCGCCGAGCGCCGCGATGACCTTGGTGTCGGTGAGGAGGTACATCGTCATGTGGACGCTCTTCTTCGCGCCCTTGATCGCGGCGAGGATCGCGGCGCCGGAGTCGACCGGCTGCACCTGGATCGTGACCGCGCTCGTCATGCGCAGCGTGACCGGCTGCGGATCGGGCGGCGCCTCGCCCGTGTCGTCGTCGTCGTCGTCGCCCGCGGACGGCGTCTTCTTCTTGTCCTTGCCGGACGCCGGCGCGTCGGGATCCTCGTCCTCGGCCGGGTTCGTCGACGTGCCCGTCGGCGCGCCGCCGCCGCCGCGCGGCGTGCTCAGCTCGGCTGCGCTGCACGCGGCGAGGAGCAACGCCAGCGCGAAGGAGTACGATGCGAGCTTCGGCACGGCCCTACCTTGGCGCAGCAGGCCGGATCGGCAACCCCGATGATCGAGGAATCGGCGTCCTTCTTCGAAAAGAGACTCTCGCCCCGCGAACGGGACGTCCCGGAGGCAGCAAACCGCCTGATTTCGGAGGCTTCGCTGCTCGAGCGCCTCGGGCCGCTCGGCGTCGCGCCCCGCCTCCTCGCCCGCGGAAGAGACGCGCGCGGGCCCTGGCACCGCGTCGAGCGGATCGCGATGCCGACGCTCGCCCAGCGCATCGCGCGCGACGGAGCCCTCCCGCGCGCCTGGGTCGAGCGCGCGACCGACGCGCTCCTCCGCGCCTTCGCCGCGCTCCACGAAGCCGCCGACGATGCGGGGCCCCTCCTCGTCGTCCACGCCGACCCGAGCCCCGCGAACCTCGCGATCGACGACGCCGGCGATCGCGCGGTGCTCCTCGACTTCGACCTCGCGTGGTGGCGGGACAGCCACCCGCCGAACGACGGCGCGTTCCGCGGGACCGTGCAGTACGCGGCGCCCGAGGTCGCGCGCGGAGAGCGGCCCACCGTAGAGAGCGATCTGTACTCCTTGGGCGCGTCGTTGCTCCACGCGCTGACGGGCGAGCGGCCGCGCGCGGGCGACTCTTTTCCCGCGCTGCTCGCCGTCGCGGCGGAGGAGCCGCTCGTCGTCCCCGCCGGCGCACCGGCACAGATCGCGCGTCTCTTGGCCTTCGATCCGGCCGCGCGTCCCGCATCCGCGCGGATGCTCCTGTGCTAATGAGGCGGCATGTCCGCCGGTAGCACGCTGAGGCCCGACACGCTTTGCATCCACGCCGGGCAGGAGCCCGATCCGAACCACGGCGCGGTGATGACGCCGATCGTCCTCGCGAGCACGTTCGCGCAGGACGGGCCCGCCGTGTTCCGCGGACCGTACGACTACTCGCGCGCGGGTAACCCGACCCGCACCGCGCTCGAGGGCTGCCTCGCCGGCCTCGAAGGCGCGAAGCACGGGCTCGCGTTCGGGAGCGGGTGCGCCGCGACGACCGCGCTCCTGATGACGCTGAAGACCGGCGACCACGTGCTGTGCAGCGACGACGTCTACGGCGGCACGTTCCGCATCTTCGACAAGGTCATGAAGCAGTGGGGCCTCGACGCGTCGTTCATCGACATGAGCGATCCGGCGAAGGTCCGCGAGGCGGTGCGCCCCAACACGAAGATGATCTGGCTCGAGACGCCCTCGAACCCGATGCTGAAGATCATCGACATCGCCGCCGTCGCCGACGTCGCGAAGAAGGCGGGCGCCGTGCTCGTCGTCGACAACACGTTCGCGACGCCGATGCTGCAGCGCCCGCTCGACCTCGGCGCGGCGGTAGCGGTCCACTCCACCACGAAGTACCTGAACGGCCACTCCGACGTCGTCGGCGGCGCCGTCCTCACGAGCGACGACGCGCTCGCGGACAAGGTCCGCTTCCTCCAAAAGTCGACCGGCGGCGTCCCCTCCCCGTTCGATTGCTACATGGTCCTCCGCGGGCTGAAGACGCTCGGCGTGCGCATGCGCCAGCACGTCCAGAGCGCGCAGACGCTGGTGGAGCACCTCGGCAAGCAGAAGCTCGTCGCGAAGGTGTTCTACCCCGGCCTGAAGGAGCACGGCGGCCACGCCGTCGCGGCGAAGCAGATGAAGGGCCCCGGCGGGATGATCACGTTCGACCTCCGCGTCGGGAGCAAAGGCACCGCCCCCTCGGCCGCGTTCCTGAAGGCGCTCCAGGTCTTCACGTGCGCCGAGAGCCTCGGTGGGGTCGAGTCCCTCGCCGAGCTCCCCGCCATCATGACCCACGCGAGCCTGACGCCGGAGGCCCGGAAAGACCTGGGAATCGGGGACGGGCTCATCCGGCTGAGCGTCGGCCTCGAGGACGTGGAGGACCTGAAGGAGGACCTCGACCGGGGATTCCGCGCCATGGAAGCGGCCCTCTGAGACGGCTTCGTGCTAACGTTCGATCCTCTCTTACTTCCGGAGTCTCCGATGTTCCGTGCCACCCACGCGATTGTCAGCTTCCTCTGTTGCTCCGCCATCGTCATCCTCGGCGCCGGGTGTGGCGAAGACGAGAAGGCGACGCCGCAGGTCGTGTTCTCGGGCGACGTTCAGCAGGCCACCGGCAAGGACTGTCGCGACAGCGGGCCGCTCTTCGAGGTCGGCGAGTTCGGAAACCCGGGCGCGAACCTGCCCTCGAAGCCGGTCAAGGACGGCGAGGCCGCGGGGCAGGGCACCGTCAGCATCGCGTGCTCCGTCGTCCCGTCCGGCACCGACGAGTTCGCGGTCGACGCCACGGTGAACCTCTCCGGCGCGACGGGCGGCCTCTTCAAGCTCGAAGGCAAGTTCAAGACGACGGGCGAGCAGACGGACCTCCGCGTCATCGCGAGCGCCAAGCGCTCCGCCAACGGCTACGACCAGCGCGATCGCGGCTGCATCGCGCGCTACACGGACGGCATGGGCGTCGCGGCGGGGCGCGTCTGGGCGGAGATCGACTGCCCGAACGCGATCAACACGTCGGACGACAACCGCGCGTGCCGCGTCACCGCGCAGTTCCGCTTCGAGAACTGCGCGCAGTAACGACGTAGAGGACGATCACCGTCGCGAGCACGAGCGCGAGATCCGGCGCGGCGTGCCCGCGCGCGGCCGCACATTCGAAGCACCCTCCCGGCGGCTCCGGCTCCTCGAGCGGGGTCGCGCCCGCGGCCTGGAACGCGCGATCGATCACGCCGCGGAAGGGCGGGAGCTTCGTCGCGATGTTGTCGACGTCGAGGCAGTGATCGCCCGGGCGATCGGGGACCGGATCGCCGGTGACGCCGCGCGACACGATCCCGACGATCGCGCCGGAGTCCTGCGCGAGGAGCGGACCGCCGCTGTCGCCCTCGCAGATCGACTCCGGGAACGCGAGCTCGCTCCGGCCGAGGACCGGGTGCGCGTCGTCGGGTCCGACCTTCTTCACCGGCACGTCGCGCCGCTCTTGCCGCGCGGGCTCGTACTCGGCGGACGCCTTGCCGTACCCGATCGCGACGACGAGCTCGCCGGCGCGCGCGTCGCGATCGAGGCGGAGCGGCGCGAGCGGGACGTCCGCGATCGGCGCGTCGAGGAGGACGAGCGCGAGGTCGTGATCGCAGAGCGTGCGCGCGCCGTCGTGGAACAGCGCCGCGCCCCGCGCCGCCGGCGTCCAGCGCGCCGGATCGATGTCGCGCGGCGCCTGGCGCGTGAAGGGCGGGCGCTCGCGGCCAGCGTAGACGTGGATGTCGGGCGCGGCGAAGTCGGCGCCGATCGCGCCGCCCCCGAGCTGCGTGCCGTCGCTCGTGCACGCGATCGCGCCGCCGCCGCCGGCCGAGACGCAGTGACGCGCGGTGAGCACGAGCCGCGGCGCGACGAGCGTGCCGGTGCACGGGGTCGCGCGATCGGCGGCGGCGTCGTAGTGGAAGAGGAAGACGACGGCGTCCTGCGACGCGTCCGACGGAGCTCCGCCGACGATCGCCGGACGGAGCGTCAATTCGGCTGCCGCCCCGGCCCGCCGTCCATGCTCATCAGGAGGCCCTCGACCTCCATCCGCGTCTCGAGCTCCGGCTTCGATCGGAGGAACGCCTCGAGGTGGCGACGCGCGGAGACGTCGTCGCCGCGCGCGAGGTACGCGAGGCCGAGCGCGTAGAGCACCTCGCCGTCGGTCGGCGCTTGCTCGAGCGCGACGAGGCCCTCCGCGACCGCCCCGCGCGACTCGCCGAGCTTCCGCAGCACGTGCGTGAGCGCGACGCGCGCGCCGAGGTGCTGCGGCGCGAGCTTGAGCGCCGCTTGGTACGCGTCGCGCGCCGGCGGCATCTCGCCGATCTCGTAGAAGGTCTGGCCGAGGTAGAAATACGCGTAGTGGTTCTCCGGATCCTTCGCGAGGACGGCGCGGAGCTCCTCGAGCGCCTCCTTGTAACGCTCCTCGTGGAGGAGCTCGGTGGCTTCTTCGACTGCGGCCCACTTCGCGGCGTCGCGCTCCATGACGTAGGCGACTAGTGTAGCGCGAGATGGCGGCCGGCCGCGGGCAGACCACACGAATCGAGCCGTGGGGCGTCGTCCTCGCGCTCGCGCTCGGCGCCGCCTTCTGGGTGCCCGCGCTCCCCGCCGGTCGCGGCTGGTTCCCTGCCCCGCTCGACGACGTGTACATCCACTTCGACTACGCGCGCTCGCTCGGGCAGGGGCATCCGTTCGAGTGGATCGCGGGACAAGGGTACTCGTCGGGCGAGACGTCGCCGCTCTACGCGCTCGCGCTCGCGCTCGGATGGCTGGCCGGCTTCCGCGGGCGCGCGCTCGGGGTGTGGGCGGCGATCGTCGCGGTGGCGTCGGTCGCCTCGCTCCTCGGATCGGTGCGGCGGCTCGTGCGTCCGTGCCCGCCGTGGCTCGCCTGGCTCCTCGCGCTCGTGCCGCTCTCGATCGGCGTCGTCGACTGGGCGCTCTTCAGCGGGATGGAGGTCGCGCTCTTCGCGGCGGCGATCGGCCGCGCGCTCGAGGCGCTCGCCGCGACGCGCGCGAGCACGCGCGGCGGACCGACGCGCGAACGGCGGCAATGGACGCTCGGGCTCTGGGGCGCGGCGCTCGTGCTGCTCCGTCCGGAGGCGGTCGTCCTTGTCGCGGTCTTCGCCGTGATCGCCGCGCGAGGGGCGGGCGCGCGGAGCGGTCTCGTCGCGCTCGCGCGCGCGGCCGCGCCGGGGGCGATCGCGATCGGCGGCGTGCTCGCCGCGAACCGGCTCGCGACCGGCGACGCGCGCTCGGCCGGCGCGGCGTTGAAGCTGCTCTCGTCGAACCCGTTCCTCTCCGACGAGGAGCGCGCGCGCGCCTTCGTCGAGAACCTGATCACGTTCTGGGTCAAGGTCGTGCGCGGCGAGCTCGCGGTCACGCCGAAGCTCCTCTTCGTGCTGCCGCTCCTCGCCGTGCTCGCGCTCGTCCGTCGCGAGCGGCGCGCGCTCGCGGCGGCGTGCGTGACGTCGGCGATCGCGTGGACGGCGCTCGTGACCTGGAACGGCAACGCGCCGTACCACAACTTCCGCTACTACGCGCCGGCGCTGCTCCTCGTGGGGATCGCCGCGTCGTTCGCGATCGCGAGCGTGCGAAGGCGCGCCCTCGCCGCCGCGATCGCGCTCGCCGCGATCGGCGTCGCGGCGCCGAAGGTGCCGGGGCAGGTGAAGCACTTCCGCTCCGCGAGCGCGAACATCCGCGATCAACACGTCGAGGTCGGGGCGCGCGTCGCGGCGTTCCCCGCCGGCGCGCGCGTGCTCCTCGGCGACGCTGGCGCGATCCCGTACGTGTCGGAGCGCGGGGCGATCGACGCGCTCGGGCTCGGCGGCTACCGCGGCGTGCCGTTCGTGCGCGCGGCGGTCCACGGCGAGGCGGCGGTGATCGAGCTGATCGAGCGGCTCGATCCCTCCGCGCGCCCCACCCACCTCGCGCTCTACCCGAACTGGTTCTCGAACCTCACCTCGCGGTTCGGGGTGGAGATCGATCGCGTCACGATCGACGACAACGTCATCTGCGGGGGCACGACGAAGGGCATCTACCGCGCGGACTGGAGCGCGCTCGACGTGCCGGGGCCGCGCGCGGCGGACGTCGTCGACGAGCTCGACGTGGCCGACGTCGTCGACGAGGCCGCGCACGACTACACGCCGCCGCTCCCGCACGGAGGATGGACGACGCTCGACGTCCGCGCGGGCCGCTTCGACGGCGGGCGCACGATCCCGAACGGCGCGCGCGAGTCGTTCGTCGTTCGGGCGAGCGAACCCGGTGCGCTCCTGCTCCGCGTGCGGATCGACGCCGCCGC
Source organism: Labilithrix sp. (assembly GCA_019637155.1). Taxonomy (NCBI): domain Bacteria; kingdom Pseudomonadati; phylum Myxococcota; order Polyangiales; family Labilitrichaceae; genus Labilithrix; species Labilithrix sp. The sequence goes on from JAHBWE010000008.1 coordinate 188,692, forward strand.
GCGCGGCATCACGCTGCGGTCGGCGCGCGCGACGAAGGAGCTCGAGCTCGAGCCGCCGGCGGACGGCGCGTGGCGCAGCGCGACCGCGACGCTCGACGGCGTGACCGCGGGCGAGCGCATCACGCTCGAGGCGCACGACGGCGAGTACCGCGACTACCATGTCTGGCTCGAACGGCCCCGCGCCGCATCGCCGGCGACGATCGAGCGCGATAAGCTCGCGCGATGAGTCGATCGAGCGTCCTGTTCGTGAGCGTCGCGGCGATCGCGTGCTCGGCGGGCGGCGTGACGGGCAAGGCGGACGCGCAGGCGATCCTCGACGCGCGGCTCGACCAGGGGCCGGACAACACGTGCGCGCTGCCCGGCTCGCTCCGCAACGTCGGGAGCTTCGGCGTGGACGGCGACGCGCCGGCGCCGGTCACCGACGGAACGGGGGGCACGGGCGTCGTCTGCACGGTGCGCGACAACGGCGACGCGACGTTCACGATCCACGGCGAGACGTACGTGAACGGCGAGCGCTGGTTCCTCGTCGACGGCAGGTTCCCCGCGGCGTACGACAAGCAGGCGAACCCGGACGGGGTCGCGCTCCCGGACCTCCGCGTCGCGCTCTTCGGCGCCGGTCCGCCCGGCGCCGCGACGTACGCGCAGAACGGCGGCTGCCGGCTCGCGTACCTCAGCGACCTCGAGGGCGCCGCCGGCGGCCGCGCGTGGGCGACGGTGACGTGCCCGCTCGCGCTGCGCGGCGAGCTCGACGCAGGCGATCCCGCGCAGACATGCACCCTCTCGGCGCGCTTCCGCTTCGAGAACTGCGGCTCCTGACGGTCACGCGTCGTCGCACGCTTCGGCGGCGCGCGCTTCGGCGTCGCGCGGTTCGGCGTCGCGTGATTCGGGGCCGCGTCCGAACATGAAGGCGTCGCGGATCGCTTGCGGGATGCGGGCGGGACGTGCGGTCGCGAGGTCGACGTAGCCCCACGTCGTCTTGGCGCGAAGGACGGTCGTGCCGTGCTCGTCGACGATCTCGGTCGCGCGGACGCACTTCGCCGCCATCGCGCTGTCGATCCAGGTGCGCACCTCGAGACGCGCGCCGCGAACGACGGGACGCAGGTAGTCGATCTCCTGGCGCCGCACGACGAACACGCCGCCGATGCGCCGGTACGCCTCGAAGTCGAGGCCCACCGCGGCGGAGTGCGCGACGGCGACGTCTTGCAGCCAGCGCACGTAGGCCACGTTGTTCGCGTGCTCGAGCTCGTCGATGTCGCCGTCGGCGACGGTCACCGCGATCGTGTGGGTGGGCGTAAGCGGCATCGAGACGCACCCTATAGTTGCACCGTCCGCACGGATCATGCTTCTTCTTGAGGGACTGCCGCATGATGACACCCGCCACCCTGCGCCAGCACGTGACGGAGACCATCTCGACGTTCCGCGAAGTGGTCCTCATGCCGCGCGACATCGCGCCGTCGGTGCCGGCGGGTCTCAAGCACGAGGACGACGTCATCGTGATGGTGCACGGCTTCTTCGCGAGCGCGGGCGTGTGGCGTCCGATGAAGCGCGCGCTCGCGTACGGCACCGGCGCGCAGGTCGCGAGCTTCTCGCACGCGCCCGGCGTCGGCGTCGACCGCATCGCGCGGAGCCTCGCGCGCCTCGTCGAGCGCGTGCCGGCGGGGTGCCGCGTGCATCTCATCGGGCACAGCCTCGGCGGCCTCGTCGCGCGCCACTACGTGCAGGAGCTCGGCGGCCACACGCGCGTCGCGCAGACGATCTCGCTCGGCTCGCCGTTCGGCGGCACCACGCGGGCCCATCCCTTCCCCTTCCTCGTCGGCCGCGATCTCTCGCATCGCTCGCCGCTGCTCGCGCGCCTCCGCGAGCGCGCGCACGTGCACGACGTCCCGCACACGTCCTTCGTCGGCGACGGCGACATCATGGTCGTCCCCGCCGAGAGCGCGGTCTTCCCGCGCGGCGACGTCGTCGTGCTCCCCAAGTGCGGGCACAACACGCTCCTCTTCCATCGCGAGTCGATCGCGCAGGTCGTCGACCGCGTGCGCGCGGTGCAAGAGCAGGCCCGCCGCCTCCGCGAAGGCTGACGCTCGAGCCGTCGCCGGCGCGCGCCGCGCGTGCTCGAGCCGATCACCCCGCGCTCGGCCGCGTCGGTGCGGACGGCGAACGATCAGCGTTCGCTCGCTGTCTCCGGCAGGTCCATCGTGCCGACGTATGAGGCGTCGCGTGCCTCTTGCGTCGGGTCGGCGAGCAGCCGCTCGCGCCATGTGACGCCCGGCGGCGAGCCGTCGACCCAGTGGTAGCTCCGCTCGCGGACGTCGACGTGCACGTATTGCGTCTTCGGATGCGTGTAGATTCCAATGCCCGCGCGCGGGTACGTCCGCACGTACCTCGCGAGCGCGGACGCGGTGACGCCTTCGAGCTTGAAGTCGAGCGCCTCGCCGGATCCGTGTTTGCCGTGCGCGCCCCTGCGCCGCGCGCTCACGACGACGATCGGCGCGCCGCCGAAGTGATACGAGGCGCGGAACACGAGCTGCACGAGCCGCGCGTCGAGCGGCTCGGCGACCTCGCCATTCTCCTGATCCGGCGCGTCGGCGACGCTGGCGGCCACGCGCATGAGCTCCTTCAACGCCGTGAGCTCCAGCGAGCCGTGATCGCTGTAGAGCCGGAGATCGGCGTGGGCCTCCGTGTTCTGGTTCGTGACGCTCACCGTCGAGAGCGCCTCACCCCACGGCCTCGGCTCGGCGGGCTCCGCGGTCGTGGGCACCTCCTCCGCGACGTCGACAGGTGGCGGCTCCGCTGCGACGTCGACGTCGGCACGCTCGCTCGCGGGCAGTGACGGCGCCGGGACTTCGGCGACCGCCTCGCTCGCGGGCGCATTGGTGGAAGTCGGCGCGTCGATCGAGGCAGACGACGACGGCGCGTCATCGCGCGCGGACGCGTCATCGCGCGCGGACGCGTCATCGCGCGCGGACGCGGCGTCGCGCGCGGGCGCGGCGTCGCCCATTCCTGCGAAGAGCACCACCGCGAGCGCGACACCAGCGCCGCGCAGCAAGAGCCTGCGCCGCTCGCGCACCCCCGCAACGGCTGCATCCGCAAGCGAGACGACGGCGCGCCCACCACACGCCAGCGCCTCCGCCGAAGCCCGCTCCGCCCCACCGCGCACCGACGTCAACGCCCCCGCAACCAACCCAAGCTCCAACGACAACACCGCCCCAACCCGCGGCTTCGACTCCAGCGGCGACGCCGCCCCAACGCGCGGCGACGCCCCTGCGCGCGACGCTGCCCCTGCGCGGCTGCGGTTGCCTTGGGGTCGGGGCATCGTGGGAGCGTAGCAGCTTGCGGTCGGTGCTTTGGCGAAGTACGAGTCTTCGTCGTCATGGGCGTCCGTGCGCGTGTTTTTGCCGGGATCCTTGGGGGTGCGTGTATCCTACACGCGGCGCCGGCGCGCGCCGACGTGAGCTCGTTCCTCTCCGGCGGCGGGGGGTACGGCGCGCAGTACAACGACGCGACGAATCGCTTCCGGCAGACCGGCGCGGCGAGCTTCGGGCTCGGCGTGGGGACCGATCCGCTCCGGCGCGCCGTGCTCGGCGGCATGCTCCGGAGCACCACCTTCTTCGGCCTCGGAACCGACCTCGGGCTCTCCATCCGCATCGCCACCGGCGGCTTCGCGCGCGGCGACTGGGGGCTCGCGTTCGACGCCGGCGCAGCGTGGCGATCGTTCGGCCGCGGCGAATACGGGCGCTGGCCGATCACCGCGCGCATCACCGGCGGCGGACCGTGGGGCCTCCAGCTCGCCGTCGCCGGCGACGTGCTCAAGGTCGCCGGGAACGACGCGCAGGCGCGCGGCGTCGTCGCGGTGCTGGAGCTCGATCTCCTCCGCCTCACCGTGATGCGCCAAGGATCGAGCGAGAAATGGTGGCCGAACCCGGCCCCCGCCGGCGGCCGCGTGCAGGAGACCGCGAAGAACGGGCCGCTCGCCGGCCTGTTGTGGTGAAGGACGACGACCAGCTCGGCCTCTTCGCAGGGGACACGTCGCCCCTCATCGAGCCTCACGTCGAAGAAGAAGACCGCGCGCTCGCGGCGCGCGTCCCGTCGTTCATCCGCTTCGGATCGAGCAGCTGGTCGTTCCCCGGCTGGGCCGGCATCGTCTGGAAAGGCACCCCCTCCGAGACCGACCTCGCGCAGCGCGGGCTCGCCGCGTACGCGCAGCACCCGCTCCTCCGCACCGTCGGCATGGACCGCACGCACTACCGGCCGCTCCGCGACGAGGACCTCGCGGAGTACAAAGCGCAGGTCGACGAAGCGAAGACGCTCGCGCCGGGGCTCCCGCCCTTCCGCGTCGTCTCGAAGATCTGGGACGAGGTCACGACCGCGGTGTTCCCCTCCCATCCGCGGTACGGCGCGCGCGCCGGTGCGCGAAACCCCGCCTTCCTCGACGCGGAGACGTTCCGGCGCGACGTGCTCGCGCCCTACCGGCGCGCGGGGGCGACGGGGCCGTTCGTGTTCGAGCTCACGCCGATGCCGAGCGGCACCTTCGACGAGCGCGCCTTCGTCGCGCGCGTCGACGCGTTCATCGCCACGCTCCCGGCCGGGCATCGCTTCGCGTTCGAGCTGCGCAACCCCGAGCTCTTCGGGACGCGCTGGCTCGACATGCTGCGCGCGAACGGCGTCGCCCACGTCTTCAACTACTGGACGGCGATGCCGTCGTTGCGCCTTCAGCTCCGCGCCGGCAGCCCGACCGCGTCGTTCGTCGTCGTGCGCCTGATGCTGCCGCCGTACACGCGCTACGCGCAGCGGAAGGCGGAGCTCGCCCCGTTCGATCGCGTCGTCGAGCCGCAGGAAGAGATGCGCGAGGACGTCGTCGCGATCCTGCACGCCGCGTCGGAGGCAGGATGTGGGGAAGCCTTCGTCCTCGTGAGCAACACGGCGGAAGGGTGCTCCCCGCTCACGATCCGCGAGCTCGCGCGGCGAACCGCTCGCGTGTTCCGCCGCTGAAGGCGGAGACGCTATGCTGTGGGCCATGCTTCGCAACTCGCTTCTCTCCGGCGTGGCCGTCTTCGTTCTTGCCCTCATCGCGTGCAAAGGCTCGACCGAGCCCGACGCGACCTCCACGTCGTCGAGCAGCGGCGGCGAGCCCGCCTCGTCCGGCGGCAGCTCGAACGGGAGCAACGGGAACGGCAGCACGAGCACGACCAGCAGCGGGTCGAGCGGGAACCCGCCGCCCTCGAACGACGTCGTCATCTCGGACGAGAGCGTCGACGTCGACGGCACGCCGCGCGCCTACAAGCTGGTCGCGCCGAAGGACTACGACGAGGCGAGGGCGTACCCGCTCATCGTCGCGATGCACGGTGACGGCCAGGACGCCGGTGGCTTCATCGGCTTCAGCGGGCTCACCAACGTCGCCGGCACCGAAGCGGTGATGGCGTTCACCGATCAGTCGCTCGACCTCACGACCTACTACGACAACAACAAGGACCAGAAGATGGTCCCCGCGATCATCGCCGCGGTGAAGGGCAAGCGGAACATCGACGCCGGGAAGATCTGGGGCTTCGGCTACAGCAAGGGCGCGTTCCAGATCGGCGAGCTCCTCTGCAGCGGGAAGGACATCTTCACCGCCGTCGCGGTCCACCAGGGCGGCGCGCCGCAAGACAAGGACGGCGACGGGAACGGCGACTGCTGGAATCCGGTGAAGGTCCCGATGTTCGTCCTCGGCGGCGGGAACGACAAGGACATCGGCAGCGAGTACTACGCGCAGTTCTTCGCCGGCATCCACGGCTGCGACAACCCCTTCGGCGCGCGCACCAAGGCGAGCCCCGACATCTGCGAGAAGTTCAACGGGTGCGACGCGGGAAAGCCCCTCCTCTTCTGCGAGGCCCCGGGCGTGCCGCACTACCCGATCTACGAGAAGTCGGCCGAGCTCTCCGTGGCCTGGTTCAAGACGCTCTGACGTTCGTCACTTCGCCTTCGCCGGCGGGGGCGGCTCGGGGCTCCGCTCCTCGTTCTGCTTGATCGAGTAGCGCACGAGCGCGCGCAGCACCTGGTTGCGTTCGACGTTGCCGACGAGCAGCTTGATGTCCTCGTACACGCTCGGGTCGACGAGGAGCGCGCCGACGGTGCCGCGCCCCGCCTTCATCCCCGCCACGATCTCGCGGAGGTCGTCGCTCATCGCGTTGACGTTGCCCATCAGGTGCTGCGTCTGATCGTCGCCGTACACGATCGCGTGGGCGAGGCCATTGCCGGTCCGCACCGCCTCGAGCGACTTGTTGAGCTCGATCATCGAGCCGGTCGTCGCCTGGGCGAGCTTGTCGTCGTAGATCGCCGCGTGCGCGAGCCCGTTGCCGTTCTTGATCTGCGTCGTCAGCTCGTTCGCGTCCCGGCTCACGCGCGCGAGGTTCGCGCTGGTCGCCTCGAGGTTGCCGAGGATCCGCTCGACCTTCTTCGCCTCCTCCGGATCGAAGATCATCTTGTGCGCGACACCGTCCCGGAGCGCGACGCCGTCGAGGATGAGGCGGAGCGAGGACATCGTCCCGTGGAGGTCTTCCTTGAACCGATCGTCCGCGATCCCCTCCGTGACGCGCTTGATGTCCGAGAGCGCGGCCTTCGCCTCCTGCGCCGCCTTCTGCGCGTCGCCGAAGAGATCGCCCGGCGGCGCGGTGTCGAGCCACCCGTCCGGTGCGACGGCCGCGTTGGGGTCCTTGCCCTCCGCGCGCATCTTCTCCGCGCGCGGCTGATCCCAGGCGATGACGACCATCTTGTCGCCGAGGAGGCCCTTCGCCTCGATCGTCGCCACCGTCCCCGCGCGGATGCGCCCCATCTCCGCCTTCGCGATCGAGAGCGTGACGTAGACCTTGTTGTCGTTCGGATCCTTCCCGTGCTCGACCTCGCCGACGGAGCCGATGTCGATGCCGCCCATGCGCACGACCGACCCTGTCCGAAGGCCGACGACGTCGTCGTACGCCGCGTGGTACGTGACCTTGCGGTCCCACGCCTTGCGGTTCTCACCGATGGTGAACACCGCGATCGCCGAGAGGACGATGCCGAAGAAAACGAAGAGCCCGACCCGGAACGTTCGTGCCTTCTCGCGCTTCACGAGGTCGAGAGTAGCACCGACACGTCCTCGATCTCGGGCGCCTTCCCGTCGATGAAATCGCGGACGTACGGGTCTTCGCTCCGGCGGAAATCCTCCGGCGTGCCTTCGAGGAGCAGCCTCCCCTTCCCGATCATCACGATGCGGTCCGACACCGAGAACGCGGTCCCCATGTCGTGGGTGACGACGATGCTGGTGAGGCCGAGGCGCTTCTTGATCGAGCGGATCAGGTTGTTGATGCGCGCGGTGTTGATCGGGTCGAGGCCGGTGGTGGGCTCGTCGTAGAGGAGCACCTCGGGCTGGAGCGCCAGCGTGCGCGCGAGGCCGACGCGCTTCTTCATGCCGCCGGAGAGATCGCTCGGACGCATCTCCTCGATCCCCGGCAGGCCGACGCTCGCGAGCGCGTCCGCGACACGCTGCGCGATCTCGGGCTCGGTCATCGTCTTCCAGTTCTGCTCCCGCAGCCCGTAGGCGACGTTGTCGCCGACGCTCAGCGAGTCGAACAGCGCGGCGCCCTGGAAGAGGTACGCGATGCGCCGGCGCACGCGATAGAGGTCGGCGTCGTCCATCGCCGCGACGTCCTTGCCGTCGAAGACGATCTCGCCGCGATCGGGCCTGAGGAGCCCGATCAGCATCTTCAGCATCACGCTCTTGCCGCTGCCGGACGCGCCGAGGATGGTGACGGTCTCGCCGCGCGCGATCGCGAACTCGAGGCCGCGGTAGATGACCTTCGTCCCGAACGCCTTGTGCAGGGCACGGAAGTGGATCAACGGCTCCAGGTGAACCGCTCTTTCTTCTGCGGGTGGCGACCGCGACTCAGTGCTCGTCGATGACGAGCCAGACGTCGTCGAGGCAGAGCTCGCCCTTCGCGTGCTCGGTGATCTTGAGGTCGCTCACCTTCGCGGGCCGACCGTTGATCGTCACCTTCGTCCGCGCGGGATCGATCCGGCCCGTGACCGCGCGCTTCTCGCTCGCGATCGTCAGCGTGTCCGGCGCGATGGCCGTGATGACGCCGTGGACCCTGCGGTCCGTCGACAGAGGCTCGGCGGCGCCGAGGAGAGAGACCGCAATCGCGACGAGACCGAGCTGCTTCATCATGGCGAATTCCCCTCGGGGCTGCGGAACTCGACCACCCCCGGTCGAGACGCGTCGCGCTCATACCATCTCGACCATCCGCTCGCATCAACAAATAGTCGAGCTCATTTCGCTCGAAAAAACCGAGCGATTGTCGCTGGATATGCGTGCATCAGCGAGCGAGGCGCCGCGCGCACCCGATCCGCGGCTTCCCGGTGACGTCGAGATCATTCGGGAAACCTGGCGCTAGGCTAGCTCACCGACGGCCGGAGCCTAGGCCGGCTTCGCGCGGAGGCGCTTCTTCATGCTCGCGGTCTGCGAGCGCTTGGAGATGCGCTTGTCGATCCACTCCGTGAGCGGCGCGGCGACGTAGATGCTGGAGTACGTGCCGGCGACGATGCCGACGACCATGCCGAAGGCGAAGTCCTTGAGGACGCCGGTGCCCCAGATGAAGAACGCGAGGACGGAGAGCATCGTCGCGCCCGACGTGAGGATCGTGCGCGAGAGGGTCTCGGAGACGCTCATGTTGATGATCTCGCCGAAGCTCTTGCCGCGATGCTTGCCGAGGTTCTCGCGGATGCGGTCGTAGACGACGACGGTGTCGTTCATCGAGTAGCCGACGATCGTGAGCACGACCGCGATCGTCGACAGCGTGACCTCGCGTCTCGTCACGACGAAGGCGCCGAGGACGACGACCGCGTCGTGGACGCACGCGAGGACGACGCCGGGCGCGAACCGCAGGTCGAAGCGGAACGCGAGGTAGATCATGATGAACACGATCGAGAGCGCGACCGCGTTGCGCGCGCTGTCGCGGAGCTGCTTGCCCGCCTTCGGACCGACCCACTCGACGCGGAGGGCGTGGTCGGGCACCGCGTCGCCGAGCTGCGCGCGGAGGACGTCCATCAGCTGGTCGCCCTTCGACTGGAGCTGGATCTCGACGCGGTGGTCGCGCTTGTTCACGACCTGCGGGTTCTTGTCGGATACGCGGAGCTTCACGTTCGCGACGGTCTGGACCTGCTGCTTGATCTTCTCGAGGTCGGGCTCGGTGTCGTAGCGGACGCCGAGCTTGTCGCCGCCGGCGCTGAACTTCACCTCCGTCGCCTGCGCGTTCTTCGGGCAGGCGGCGTCCCCGTCGCCCTCGACGCCGAAGCAGAGCGCCTTCTTGAGCGCCTCCTTCGTCGTGTCGTCGACGGTGCTGATCTCCTGGACGCGGATCAAGAACTGGCTGTCCGACGTCGGGCTCTGGACCTGCACCACGTCCGGCTCGGAGAACTGCCCCGAGTGCACGACCGCCTCGCGGATCTGCCCGCCGTCGGTCGTCTTCGTGAACGCGACCTCGATCTCGGTGCCGCCGCGGAAGTCGGTGCCGTAGTTCGGACCGGGGACGTAGAGCGAGACGATCGAGGCGATGGTGAGGAAGATCGACAGCGCAATCCACCATTTGCGCTGGGACATGAAGTCATAGGTTTTGTGGGACTTGAAGAACTCCATGACTCCCTCTCAGAACTCCGCGCCGACGCTGAGCCGCTTGACCTTCGCGCCGCGGACCCACCAGTCGAAGACGAGGCGCGTGCAGAACACGCCGGTGAAGAGGCTCGCGATGATGCCGATGATGAGCGTCACGGCGAAGCCCTTGACCGGACCCGTCCCGTACTGGGCGAGGATGAGGCCGGAGATGAACATGGTGACGTGGCCGTCGACGATGGCGGTGAACGCCTTGTCGTAGCCGGCGTCGACCGCGGCGCGGACGCTCTTGCCCTGGCGCAGCTCCTCGCGGATGCGCTCGTTGATGAGCACGTTCGCGTCGATCGCGACGCCGATCGTGAGCGCGAGGCCGGCGATGCCGGGGAGCGTGAGCGTGCCGCTGAACGACGCGAGGATCGCGAGCTGGAACAGCAGGTTGAAGAGCACCGCCGCGTCGGCGACGAGGCCGGACTTGCGGTAGTAGATGAACATGAACACGAGGACGAGCATGCCGCTCGCGACCGCGCCGATGGCGCCCTTCGCGATCGCGTCCTCGCCGAGGGTGGGGCCGATGATCGACTCGTTGGAGAGCTGGATCGGAGCGGGGAGCGCGCCGGAGCGGAGGACCATCTCGAGCTTCTCCGCGTTCTTGAGCTGCTGGTCCTGATCGCCCGAGCCCATCGTGATGCTCGCGCGGCCGCCGCCGATCTTGGAGCGGATGACCGGCGCCGAGTTGATGACGTCGTCGAGGATGATCGCGAAGCGACGGTTGATGTTGTCGCCGGTGACCTGCTCGAAGCGGTCGGCGCCGGCGGGGCTGAACGTGATCGCGACGTAGACCTCGGGGACGCCGCTGCGCTGATCGATCTGGCGCTGCGCGTCGGTGATGTACTCGCCGGTCACGTCCGCGCGCGCGCGGAGGTAGAACGTACGCCAGCCGTCCTCCGTCGCCTTGCCGGTGTCCGGGTCGTAGTCCTCGGTCTTCTCGTAGCCGACGACGTGATCGTCGGGGACGTCCATCGTCTTCACGAACGCCTTGAGCTTGTCGAGCGCGGCCTGCATCGCCTTCGTGCGCGCGACCTCGTCCTCCTTGACGTTCTTGCCCTCGAACTCGTTCGGGATCTTGGTCGAGAAGAAGGTGCGGCGTGCGTTCTGCTTCTGCCCGTTCACCTCGCCGAGCGGCGCGTTCTCGATCCGCGTCTCGATGCCCTCCGGCACCAGCTTCTCGTCGACCTTGGAGAAGAAGTCGGCCTCGTCGTCGAGCATCTTGAACTCGAGGCGCGCCGTCTTGCGGATGATCTCCTTGATCTCTTCGAACTGCGCGCGGTTCGAGCCCGGCACCTCGACGATGATGTCCTCGTCGCGCGTGGTGACGCTCGCCTCGCGGAGGCCGAGCTCGTCGACGCGGCGGTTGACGGTGTCCTTCGCCTGCGTGACGGCGCGCTCGCGCGTCTGCGTCTCGAGCTCGGCGCGGAGCTTGAACACGACCTCGCCCGGCTCGCTCGTGCGGACCTCGGCGAGCTCCTTCGCGAACTTCTCCTTGAAGCGCTGGTCGATCATCGACAGGTCCGCCGGGTTGACGAACTTGATGCGGAGGAGCGCGCTCTCGGGCGTGAAGATGTGCACCTTCTCCTCGAGCTGCTTGAGCTCGGGGAGCTTGAGGAGGCCTTCGCCGGTGTGGATCTTGTACGAGGTCGCCAGGTCCTGGCGCATGTCGTCGGCGAACTTGTCGCGCTTGTCGCGGAGCGCCTCTTCGACCTCGACCGTGTAGACGAGGCGGAGGCCGCCTTGGAGGTCGAGCCCCTTCACGACGCCGAACTCGATGCGATCGCGCACGTAGGTCGGGCACTTGAACCTCGCGGTGCCGTCCTTGGCGCGCGAGAGGTCTTCGAACGTCGGCAAGAGGCAGACGATCGAGCCGAAGAAGGTCGCGGCGACGAAGCCGACCTTGAAGCGCCACGTGCTGTCCATGATCGGCAGCGCCGTGATGATGGCCCAGATCACGGTGAGGCCCATGAGGACGAGGCCCCAGAAGTTGTCGGCGCGATAGAACGCGTAGCCCGCGGCGCCGGCCACGGCCATCACGATGAAGGAGTTACGCTGAGAGCTGGTCATCGATGTGGGCTCGGCCTGGGTTCATTTCTTGTCGGCGGTCGCCTTCGCCTCTTTGAGATCGGCGAGCTCCTTGTCGGTCTTGCTCGCGGACGCCGGCGCGGCGTCGTAGGACGAGACCGAGCTCGCGAGGACGGACACGGTGGTGCCCGGCGCGATCTTCACCTTCGCGACGCGCTCGTCGAGCTCGACGAGCTCGCCGATGAGGCCGGCCTGGGTGACGATCTTGTCGCCCTTCTTCAGGTTCTTGCGCGCCTCCGCCTCCTTCTTGTTCCGCCGGAAGCTCATGAAGAGGAACGGAACGAGGATGAGGATCGGCAGGAGCATGGTGAGCATGCTCCCGCCGGGGGGCTGGGCGGCCTGCTGCCCGCCCGCGGGGGCGGGGGCCTCGACGCCGGGCGTGCCCTGCTTGGGCGGGACGTTCTGGAAGGAGAAGGACATCGGATCGCGATACTCCGCAATTCCCCGAAAAAAGAGCCCAAAACCGAGCCGATCCGGGGGAGGTCGGGGGGAGTTAGTCGAATCCCCATGGGGGGTCAACCGCAGGGGCAGCGAGCCCCAAAGCCCAGGCCGCGCGCCGGGGAGAGAACCCTCGCCGGCGGCTCCCATTCCCGTACTCAACTCAACGTCGGGGGCTTCGCCCCCGACACCCCCACCCCAGACACGGCCCTCGCGCTGCGCGCTCGGGTTGCTTCGCAACCGCTTGCGCGGCCGCTTCTGGGGCCCCGGTGCTGGCTGCGTGGGAGGGGGCTGCGCTCGCGGTGGCCGCTTCGAGCTTCAGCCGGTGCTGGCTGCGTGGGAGGGGGCTGCGATCGCGGCCGCTTCGAGCTTTAGCCGGTGCTGGCTGCGTGGGAGGGGGTGCGATCGCGGGTGGGGGTGGGGGTTAGAAGATGTCGCGGGTCGAGGGGACGTCGTCGGGGCGCGGGGGTTGTTTCTTTGCGATGCGGCGGGTGGGGGCGCGCTTGAGGGGCGTGTCGGGCTCGAGGGGCACGAAGGCGTGGGCGGGGGCGTCGATGGGGGCGATCGGGATCGCTTCGACGTCGGGGGTCTCGGGCGTCGCGCGGTGGAGCTCTGGGGTCGCGGCGAGGAGGCGGCAGAGCTCCACCGCGAGGATCGCGAGCAGGACGACGAGGCAGGCCGGGGCCGCGGACTTGCGGCGGGGGGCGGGCTCGAACATCGGGAACGTCGCGGTCGCTTCGCTCATGTCGGGGCACGACGCAGGACGGGTGCCACGCGGCGAGTGCGCAGGTGGGCGCGCAAGCGTGAGCGCGAGCGTCGCGTTCTCGATGGGTTGGAGGTTATTCCAGCGTCACTGTGTAATTGCAGGTGGGGCGGACGGGGACCAGGGAGAAGATCCACCTGCGCCTGGCGGCGGAGCGACCGGGGGGTCAGTCGGTTGCGTCTTTGGCGCAGCGGAAGCCGACGTTCGGGCCTGCCTCGCGCGCCGAGCCCCAGTTGCGGCTCGTCGTCCTCGACGCGGACGGCGTCGAGAGCCAGCCGCCGCCGCGCAGCACGTGGCTCGCGCCCGCGCGCGGGGAGAGGTCCGAGCTCGTCTCCGCGTACCAGTCGGCGACCCATTCTTCGACGTTTCCGCTCATATCGTGGATTCCGAATGGGCTCGCGCCGGCCATGTGGGTCCCGACCTTCGACGGCCGCCGGCCGCCGCAGCTCCGCTGCGTCGCCTCGCTCGCGAGCGTGACCGCCGCGCCGCAGCCGGCCGCGCTCTGGCCGCCCCACGGATAACGGATCGGCGTCGTCCCCCGCGCCGCCATCTCCCACTCGACCTCGCGCGGGAGGCGCTTGCCGACCGACGCGCAGTACGTCGACGCGTTCGTCCACGACACGCACGAGATCGGGAGCTGCGGCTCGCCCTTGTCCCACGTGCACTCGAGGCTCGAGCGCACCGGACGCGGGCACGCGCCCTTGTCGACGCACGCGCGGTACGCGCCGACCGTTACCTCCGTCTTGTCGAGCCAGAACGGCGGCACGACGACGACGCGCGAGGGCCGCTCGTTCGGCGGCGCCTTCTTGTCGTCGGTACCCATCGTGAACTTGCCGCCCGGGATGCGGGCCATGCCGTCCTTCACGACCACGCTCTGCCGGACGAGGACGACCTGCTGCGGCGGTTGCTTCGGCGCCGGATGCTCGTCCGCCTCCTCGCCCTCGACCACGTGCGGGACGCTGCTCGACGGCATCGGGACGGTCGCCGGCCCAGGACCGCCCGAGCTCGCCGGCGGGGTCGACGGCGCGCTCGCAGGCGCCGCCGGCGCGCCGCCGTCGTCCGCGAGCGCAAACGGGATCGGCAGCGCGCAGACGAGCGCGAAGACGACGAGACGCGTTCTGACGAGCGGCGCTCTCATCCGACCCGGCCCACGATTTTACCCCAGCTCACGCGCCGGCGGCGAGGACGTCGCGCGTCGCCTCGAAGGCGCGCCGCGCGCGATCCGCCGCCGACTCCACGCCGTCGCCGCCGAGCGACTCGCCGACGATGCGGGCCACGCTCGCGCCGTCGAGCGGGGTCTTGAGCACCCGCGCCGCCGCCGCGAGCGCGACGCCGGCGCAAGCCGCCGCGATCGTGACCGAGAGCGCCGCCTCGCCGAGCGCGATCGGGAGGACACGCGCGCGCTTCTCGCGCACCACCGTCCGCGCGGCCTCCGGCAGCACGCCGGTGGGATCCATCCCGAGGACCGCGAGGACCGCGCCGTCGGAGAGCGCGACGACGGCGCCCGCGCTCGACACGCCACGCTCCGTCGCGACGACGAGCCGCGGCGGGCGGCGCGCCATTCCGCCGCGGGCGTGCCCGCGCGACGCGAGGACGTCGAGCACCGCGCCGGGGCCGTGCGCGTTCGCGGCGACGATGCCGTGCACCCGCAGGCCGACCCCGTTCGCGAGCGCGGGGCCGAGGACGCCGAGCACCGCGTCGGCGGTCCCGATCTCGTCGACGACGAAGCGGAGCGCGATGTCTCGCCCGTCGACGCCCTCTTCTCCGTGCGGCTCGGGCGCGCGCGGCAACGCGTGCTCGACGTCGACGAACGAGAAGATGCGCTTGCCGTGCTCGTCCGCGAGCATGTTCTCGCAGACGGCGGCGAGGTCCGAGACGTCGAACGCGGAGCCCGCCGCGCCGACGAACAGCTTCGGGATGCGGCCGATGCCGGGGAAGCCCGGCATCCACGTGAGCGCGTCGGTGAAGGCGGACTTCACGTCGCGCGCGAGGAGCGCGCCGTGCGTGAGCGGCTCGTCGGCGGGCTCGAGGACCGTGACCGCGAGCGCGCGACCGAGCGCCTTCACGAGGCGCGGCCCCGGGAACGGACGGAGCGACGTGAGGTGCACCGCGCCGACGTCGTAGCCGCGCGCGCGGAGCTCCGCCGTCGCGCAGAAGAGCGCGTCGCCGACGGGGCCGGTGCCGACGAGCACGAGCGGCGACTCGCCGAGCGGGATCTTGTCGAACACGTCGTGACGCCGGCCCGACACGGAGCCGTACTCGCGCAGCGCGGCCCCGAGCGCGAAGGGCACGCGCTCGGCGAAGGCGCGATCGCTGCCCGCCGTGGCGCGCGCGCGCGGCGCGCCGGCGGCGCCGACGAAGGCCTGGATCGCGCGCTCGTGCGGGAGGCCGACCATCGCGACGCCGCGGCCGGCCGCGTGCGCGGAGCTCGCGAGGCCGTGCACGACGACGAAGGGGACCCCCGAGTCCTCCGCCGCGCGATGCGCGACGAGCGTGAGGTCGAACGAGTCCTCCGGTCCCGACGCGGAGAGCACGCCCCAGCCGAGGTCGGCCAGCGCGGCGAGGTCCTCCGCGCCGTGCCCCGCGATCGCGTGCGCGACGACGCCGGCGCGCGCGGCGGCGGCCTTGCGGAGGCCGTCACGCATCGTCGCGAAGGCGGCGATCGGCCCGAAGAGCGCGGCGCGCTCGCCCTTGTCCGCCGCCGCGAGCGCGGTCGCGAGGTCGCCGTGCGCGAGGAGCTGGCTGCCCGTCATCTTCTCGGCGAGCGTGAACGCCGCGACGGCGTCGAGCATCTCGAGCTTCACCGCCGCCCCGCGCACTGACTGCACCGCCGGTGTCTCCGCGGTTCGTTCGAGCTCGTCCATGATGGGCGAACGATGCGCGAACCCCTTCTCGCGCGCAAGAGGCGCCTTGCCACGATGCGTCGCGCGCCCCGCCGACCGAGCTACCGCCCTTGCGACGGGTTGGACGGGAGCGGCTCGATCCGCGGCGAAGGCGCGGGAACGAGCGGGGTCGAAGGCCGCGGCGCGGTGTTGTCTCGGGGGAGCGCGCCGGCCGGGGCCGCGCCGGCCGCCTGCGGGGGACCGACCCATTTCACGCAGACGCCGGCGGCGTTGGCGCGCGAATAACCTTGATCGAGGAACGTGCGCACGACCGCGTCGCACCCGAGCTTGGCCGCCTTCTCCGTCAGCGCCTGCGCGACGTCGTCCGGATGCGCCTCGCTCCCGAAGCCGATCGCCTGCACGAGCGCGATCTCGTAGTAGGGGCGGGTCGGGAGCGGCTGATCGGCGAGGTAGAGCTCCACCGGGCGGCCGGTCGGGGGCTCCGGCGCGCGGAACATCGCCTGGTGCGTCTCGGTGTGGCCGCACGCGACGAGGAGCACGGAGAGCGGGAGGAGCACGGAGAGGCGGGTCACAGCTCGCTGTCCTCTGGCTCGAGGGGAGGCGAAGGCGCCGGCGGGAGGAGCGGCCCGTCCTTCGAGGGGGGGAGCTGCGTCGTCATCGCGCGCCCGAACATCGAGAGCGTCATCAGCTCGTCATTTGTAGAATACACACGAGTACCGGAGCACGTCGCGCCGAGGCTGCACGTGTAGTAGTACTGCTCGACGTGCATGCGCCCCGCGAGCTCGAAGCGCGCGCGCGTGCCCTCGATGACGGCGACGTTGCCGCCGATCGCCGCGACGCGCGCGAGGAACTGCGGGAGGAGCGTCTCGACCGTCGCCTCCTGCTGCATCGCGTGCACCTCGACGACGCCGAGATCGACCGCGTCCGGCGGCGGGCGGCCCGTCGCGTAGATCGCGACCGGACCGGAGTACGCGCCGAGCTGCACCGGCCCCGTCCGCACCGCGCTCCCGCCGATCGACGAGCAACCGCCGAGCGCGAGCGCGACGACGAGCACGGCGAGCCGCGTCACCGCTTCGGCGTCACGATACACCATCGGCGGAAGCATACAGCGGTCGGACCCCGAGCGCCGGGCGCCGCCGGAGCTGGGCTGGCGCGACGATACCGCAACCCTTCGGAACCATTGTCTTCCGAATTGCATCGCCCGCGACGTGAAAACACGTTGGTCGCTGCTATACCGCGAGGGTGACGCTAGACCGCGGGCAGATCCTGGCCGGAAAGTACCTCGTCGAGCGCACGCTCGGCGAGGGCGGCTTCGGCATCGTGCTCGAGGCCACCCACCTCGTCCTCGGGGAGCGCGTCGCGATCAAGGTCCTGAAGGCAGAGCTCGCGCGCGACGAGGTCGTCGTCGCTCGCTTCCTCCGCGAGGCTCGTGCGGCCGCGCGCATACGCGGCGAGCACGTCGCGCGCGTCCTCGACGTGGGATCGTCTCCGGGGGAGCCGCCGTATATCGTGATGGAGCACCTGGTGGGCAACGACCTCGGAAAGCTCGTGGCGACGCGCGGCGCGCTCCCGGTCGCGACCGCGATCGATCACATCCTCCAGGCGTGCACCGCGCTCGCGGAGGCGCACGCGCTCGGCATCGTCCATCGCGACGTCAAGCCATCGAACCTCTTCCTCACGACGCGACCCGACGGCACGCCGTCGCTCAAGGTGCTCGACTTCGGAATCGCGAAGGCCGCGCCCACGTCCGACGCGGCGCCGAGCTTCACGCGCACACAAGACGTGGTCGGCACCCCGCTCTACATGGCCCCCGAGCAGATGCGCTCGGCGAAGGTCGTCGATCGTCGCACGGACGTCTGGGCCCTCGGGGCGACGCTCTACGAGCTGCTCGCCGGCAAGCCCGCCTTCGACGGCGCGACCGTCTCGGACATCTACGCGATGGTGCTCACCGAATCGCCGGCACCGCTCGATGTGTCCGTACCCGCACCGGTCGCCGCCGCGATCGCGTGTTGCCTCGAGAAGACCGCCGAGCGCCGCTTCCCGGACGTCACCTCGTTCGCCGCGGCGATCGCGCCGTTCGGGACCGGCCGCGTCGGCGCGCCCACCGTCGGCGCGATGACGGCCGGGAGCCTCCCGCCCGCGAGCCTCCCGGTCACGACCCTGCCGCAGACCGTGCTCGCGCAGCGTCACACGCTGGCGCTCAGCCCGATCGCGACCGCGCCTCGCGCGAGAACGCGGCGCGGCGCGCTCCTCGCCCTCCTCGCGCTGGCTGCCGTCGTCGGCGCGGCGATCGCGGTATATCCACGCGCGCGCGTCGGCGCAGCGTCGCGGCCGGCGCCGGCCCCAGCCCCAACGGCGGCCCCTGACGCGACTGTGGCCGAGGTCGCCTCCGAGCCCGCGCCGACGCCGGAGACGGCCGCGCCGGCCGCCGTGGTCACCGAGCTGCAAGCGCGCGCGACGACCCCCGCGAGCGCGAAGCAGCGGCAGACGAAGTCACGCAAGCAACCCGAGGCCAAGCTCGAGCCGAAGCCCGAGGTCGACCCCGAGCCGTCCGCCCCCGCGGCGTCCTCACCCCGCGGCGTCGCGACGTCGCGCTTCGAATGAAGCGACGCTCCCTCCTCGCGCTCCTCGTCGCGGCGAGCGGCTGCAACGCCCTCCTCGGCATCGAGGCGGGCGAGTACGATCCTCCACGAGACGTCCAGCGCGATGTGCCGCGCGACGCCCCGAGCGGCGACGACGACGACGACGTCACGCCGAACGACGCCGGCGCGGGCGTCGTTCGCCCCGAGGTAATGGACGGCGGCGTGGCCGTGCTCGCAACGGACATGGCCATCGACGCCATCACGGTCGGCGCGACGCACGTGTTCTGGACGAACCGCAGGAGCCGCACCATCTCACGCGCACCGATCGGGGGTGGCGAGACGGAGGCCTTCGTCGAGAGCACGGAGAACTCACTCGGCGCGACGATCGTCGCGAAAGACGGCGCCGTGTACTTCCTGAGAGCCGGCGTCCACCGCTGCCCGGAGAGCGCGTGCGCGGCGACCGGCCCCGAGCGCGTGGTCCCGCCGCCCGCATCCATCTTCACGGTCGCAGGCCCTGGCGCCACGTACGCGAGGGGCAGCGGCCTCTATCACTGCCCCGTGCTCCCGTGCGCGGGCAGCGACGTGCAGATCGCCGAGGGCGGAGCTCGCATCATCTGGAGCATCACGAGCACCAGCGACGAGGCGGTATGGGCGAGCTCGGTCGCCGACGGACCGCTCACCATCTTCGCGCGTGACCTCTCGCGCGCAAGCCCCGAGCGCGTCGTCTCGCCCCCGCAAGACGCCGGTACGCTCGGCGTCTTCGCGCTGTCGGTCGCCGACGCGTGGCTCGTGTTCTCCACCACGGACGGGCTCTACCAAACGCAGCTCGGCGGAGCCGGCCCCAACCACCGGCTCGCCGACGGCGACATCCGCAGCTTCGTCGTGCGCGGCGGACAGATCTACTACACCGACACGACCCACGGTGCCGTGCTGGTGCGCCCGCTCGAGACGCCGTCCAGTCCCGCGTCGGTCCTCGCGGCGGAGCAACCGAACGCCCACGCGCTCGCGATCGGCCCCGACCGCACGCTGTACTGGGCCGTCACCGACGACGCCGGCAGTCGGCTCGTCCGGCTCGTGAGACAATAGCCGGGATGAGACGCGCGACGCTCCTCGTCGTCCTGGGCCTGGTGAGCACACCCGCGGTCGCCAGCGCCGACGGGGGCGACGCCGAGGCGCTCTTCGTCCAGGGCAACGCGCTCGTCGCGCAGGGCAAGTACGCAGAGGCATGTCCAAAGCTCGCGGAGAGCGAGCGGCTCGAGCCCGCGATCGGCACGCGCTTCAACCTCGCCGACTGTTACGAGCACCTCGGACGCACGGCGTCGGCGCACGCGACGTTCCTCGACGTCGCGCGACTGGCGCACGCGGCGGGCAAGTTCGAGCGCGAGCGCCTCGCGAAGGAGCGCGCCGCCGCGCTCGCGCCGCGGCTCGCGAAGGTGAAGCTCGACGTGAGGTCGGTGGCGAACGGGCTCGAGATCCGGATCGACGACGCGGTCGTCCCGCGCGCGACGTGGCGCGACGAGCACGTCCTCGATCCCGGCCCCCACGCGCTGACCGCGACGGCCGCGGGGCGCGCGCCGCTCCGCCTCGCCGCGACCGCGAAGGAGGGCGCCGTCACGGTCGTCGCCGTGCCCGAGCTCGCGGCGCCGCGACGCGAAGCACCCCCCACCGCGCCGGACGCGCCCGCCGGCTCCGGGCGGCGCACCCTCGCCCTCGCGCTCGGCGGCGGCGGCGTCGCCGGGCTCGTCGTCGGCAGCATCGCGGGCGCGCTCGCCCTCTCGTCGAGGAGCCGCGCCGAAGACCTCTGTCCGCAGACGACCTTCCGCTTCCGCTGCCCGACCGAGGAGGGCGCCGACGAGTGGCGCTCCGCCAACACCGCCGGGAACGTCGCGACGATCGGGTTCATCGCCGGCGGCGCGATGCTCGTGGCCGCGATCGCGATCTGGCTCACGGCCCCGAGCGCGACGCCGAGCGCGCGGCTCCCGACCTGGAGCTCGAGCTTTTGATGCGCCGCGCAGCGATCGCGACGCTCGCCGTCCTCGCGGGGTGCAACGCGCTCCTCGGGATCGAGCCCGCGGTCCACGACGCGCCGGACGCGCGATCGCCGGAGCCGGAGCCGGAGCCGGAGGAGACGGGCGCGCCTTCCCACCCCGACGATCCGCCGACGCCGCTCGTCGACGCCGCGACGCCCGATCCGGGACCGCCGGAGCCTGGACTGTGCGTCGATCTCCCGAACAACCCCCGTCACTGCGGGCGCTGCGATCACGACTGCGGGCCGGGCGCGTGCAAAGCAGGAGTCTGCCAGCCGGGCGTGCTCGCGATCGACGTGAACACCCCCGAGGCCTTCGTCGTCACCTCGAGCCACGTCTACTACCAGACCGGCGGAGGCGACGTGCAACGCGTCCCCATCTACGGCGGCCCCGTCGCGACCCTCTACAGCGCGGGCGCGGCGGGCCTGGGCACGAACCTCGTCGTGCGCGGCGAGCACGTCTACTTCGGCGACCACCCGGGCAAGCGCGTCGTCCGCTGTCCGCTGGCGGGAGCGTGCACGCCCGAGGTGGTGATCCCGAACCTCCCGCAACCGAACCTGATCGCGTCCGGCGACAGCGGCCTCTACGTCACGAACGGCGTGCGCTCGACCCATATCTACCGCTGCGACGGCGATACCTGCGCGAGCCCCACCGTCTTTACCGCGGACGAGGACGGGATCAACCAGCTCGTCGTGAGCGGTCAGACGCTCGTCTGGGCGGTGTACATGGCCGATGGAACGGCGATGGTCCGCACCGCCCAGACGACCGACCCGACGCCGCGGACGCTCTTCGAAAACATGTTCGGCGGCGGCATCGGCATCAGCGCGCTCACCGTGATCGGCCCGCGCGCCTACTTCGTGCTCCGCAGCGAGCTCTCCAGCGTGCACCTCACCGACGGCACGCCGCCTCGCCTCCACTCGAACCTCCACGTCATGGCGTTCCAGCTCGAGCCGTGGAACGGCTCCTTCTGGTTCGGCAACTACTACACCGGCGACGTGCGCCGATGGCCGCTCGGCGCCGACGCGGGGGCGCCGCCGATCCTCGAGGTCGACTCGGATCCCCTCCTCCATGACATGAGGGTGGAGTCGACCGGCATCTACTGGACGTCGAACAAGCGCCTCATGCGCCTCGCCCACCCGTGAGCGTGGTCAGAGCAGGTTGGCGGCGAGCTCGGCGAGCTCGCTGCGTTCGCCGCGCGTCAGCGTGATGTGGGCGGCGACCTTCTCGCCGCGGAAGCGGTCCGCCGCGACGGAGAGGCCGTTCGAGGCGCTGTCGACGTACGGATTGTCGATTTGCCCAGGATCGCCGGTAAGGACGATTTTTGTGCCATCTCCGGATCGCGTGATGATCGTCTTCACCTCGTGCGGGGTGAGGTTCTGCGCCTCGTCGACGATGATGTACTGCTGCGGGAGCGAGCGGCCGCGGATGTACGTGAGCGGCTCGACCTGGAGCTGGCCGCTGTCGAGGAGCTCGGCGTAGGCGCGGGGGCCCTTGCGCGTGCCGCTCGAGAACAGGAACTCGAGGTTGTCGAAGATCGGCTGCATCCAGGGGTTCAGCTTCTCGTCGACGTCGCCGGGCAAGAAGCCGATGTCGCGGCCGAGCGGCATGACCGGGCGCGAGACGAGCATGCGCGTGTAGACGCCGTCCTCGATCGTGCGCTTGAGGCCAGCCGCGAGCGCGAGGAGCGTCTTGCCGGTGCCGGCCTTCCCGATCAGCGTGACGAGGCGGACGTTCTCGTCGAGGAGGATGTCGAGCGCGTGGCTCTGCTCCTTGTTGCGCGGGCGCACGCCGATGACGCCCTCGCGCGGGGTGCGGAGCGCGACGATCTCCTTCTTCCCCGCGTCGTAGCGGCCGAGCGCGGTGTGGGACGCGTTCGCCCGATCGCGGAGGAGGATGCACATGTTCGCGATGAGCGGCGCGGGCCCTTCTTTTCCGGCGCGGGAGAGGTCGCGGACGGACTTGTCGTCCTTCGGCGGCTCGAGGAGGTGCGGCGGGACCGGGATCTTGCCGTCCTGGAAGAAGGCGTCGATCTCGTCGGCGGACACCTCGACGTCGGTGACGCCGGTGTCGACGCGCTCGGGCGTGACGCGCTGGTTCTCGTAGGTCTCCGCCGGCATGCCGAGCGCGTCGGCCCGGATGCGGAGGTTCGTGTCCATCGTGACGAAGATGGTCGGCGACCCCGCGTTCTGCTCGCGGACCTCGAAGGCGGTCTGCAGGATCGCGGCGTCCATCGCCTGCTTGTCGATCGCGGTCGGCAGCTCCGGGAAGCGCGCCGGCACGAAGACGGTGAGCGACCCGCCCGACTTGATCGGGACGCCCTTCGAGAGGGAGCCGCCCTGATCGCGGAGGTCGTCGAGGAGGCGGACGACGTGGCGCGCGTTCCTGCCGCGCTCGGAGCCTTCGCGCTTGAACTGATCGACCTCCTCGATGACGTAGATCGGGATGATGACGTCGTTGTCGTCGAACTTGAAGATCGCGTTGGGGTCGTGAAGCAGGATGTTCGTGTCGAGAACGTAGTTCTTCTTCATGCGGGATTGGCGCGCGCGCGTCCGAGGTGTTCCCAGCCGTAGCCCGATCTCACCAGATCGTCTAGTGTGGACGCCCGAATGAGTCAGCGCCCCGCCATCCGGAAGCGCGCCAGCACGCAAGATTCGGCTGGGCTCCCGCCCTGGCTGGTGCGGGCCGAGCGCCTCCTCATCGAGGCGGTCCGCAGCGTCCGGCTCCTCGGATCCGTCGTCCCGCGCAACGCGGCGCAGGAGCGCGCCCGCCTCGTCGACGTCTTCGAGTCGGGCGGCATCGCGACCCCGCGCTGGTCCTACGCCCGCTCCGACCACACCGCGCTGCGGAAGGCCCTCGCCCGCGCCGCGCACCGCCTCGAGGCGGACGCGCACCCGGTCGGCCGCCTCTACGCCGATCGCGCGCGCGAGCTCGAGGTCGAGGCCGCGCTCGCGAGCGAGGTCGGCACCGGCGTCCTCGGCGCCCTCGCCCGCGCGCGCTTCCGCTCCGAGAACCCGGCCAAGGCCGGCGAGGCGACGATCCTCGCGCGCAAGTGGATCAACGAGGGCCGCGACGCGCCGGAGCCCGCGAGCGCGGAGATGGTCCTCACCGACGCGAACGTGCCGGGCTCGCTCCTCACGCGCATGCGCGAGGAGGTGGGGCGCCTCATGTTACCGTTCGCGGTCGTGGTGCAGCCCTCCCTCGCCGCGCTCGCCGCCACCGGCGAGAGCCACATCCTCGTCGCCGCGAACCGCAGCTGCACGCGCGAGGACGTCGAGCGCACGGTCATGCACGAGATCGAGGCGCACGCGATCCCGCGCGCCCGCGCCGCGCAGGGCCGCCTCGCGATCTTCCAGATCGGCACCGCGCGAGGGATCGACGATCAGGAGGGCTTCGCGCTCGTCCTCGAGGAGCGCCACTCGTTCCTCGGCCCGAAGCGCAAGCGCGAGCTCGCCGCGCGTCACCTCGCGGTCGAGGCGATGGACGGCGGCGCGCGCTTCCACGAGAACGTCGAGGCGCTCGTGAAGGAGCACGGGCTCACCGTGCGCGAGGCGGTCTTGATCGCGGAGCGCACCTACCGCGGGAGCGACGGCACGACGCCGGGGCTCGGCCGCGAGCGCATCTACCTCGAGGCCTTCATCCGCGTCGGCGAGCACCTCGCGAAGAAGCCGGCCGACGAGGGCTTCCTCACGAGCGGCCAGGTGAGCATCGACGCGATCCCGACCCTCGCGCCGTTCGTGAAGCGCGCGCGCGCGACCGAGCCGCCGAGCAACGCCGGCCTCGGCTGAAGGGCGCGCGTTGCGGAAGCCGCGCCGCCTCCGCGAAGGCGATCTCGTCGCCGTCGTCTCGCCGTCGTGGGGCGGGCCGGCCGAGTTTCCGGCCGCGTTCGAGGCGGGCCTCCGCGCGCTCGCGGAGCTCGGGCTGCGCGTCCGTGAATACCCCACGACGCGCGCGGCGAACGCGCCGGTGCGAGCGCGCGTCGACGACCTGCACGCCGCGTTCGCCGATCCGGAGGTGCGCGCGATCGTGACCTCGATCGGCGGCGACGACTCCGTTCGCCTCCTGCCGAAGCTGAAGGAAGAGCACCTGCGGAACGATCCCAAGATCGTCCTCGGCTACTCCGACAGCGGGACGCTCCTCTCCTGGCTCGTCCATCACGGCGTCGTCGCGTTCCACGGCCCCTCCGTGATGGCGGGCCTCGCGCAAGCGCAGCGCTATCCGCCGAGCTACCGCGCGATGCTCCGCGCGATCCTCTTCGACGCGGTGCCGCGCTTCGAGTACCCGCGCTTCGGAGTCGCGTGCGAGGGCTACGAGGCGGACTGGTCTCCGCGCGCGCTCGTCGCGGACGCGGGGGCGCGCCGGCTCCTCGGCGCGGGCGTGGCGCGCGGGCGGCTCTACGGCGGATGCCTCGAGACGCTCGAGGCGATCAAGGGCACGACGTGGTGGCCGGAGCCCGCCGACTGGGCGGGCGCGGTGATCATGGTGGAGGGCTCCGAGGCCGCGCCGCCGCCGGACGCCTACCGCCGCGCTCTGCGCTCGTGGCTCGCGGGCGGGCGGCTCGAGCACGTGTCGGCGCTCTTGATCGGGCGCGCGCGCGGCTACGACGCGGCGATGAAGGCCGCGCTCGACGCGGCGATCGGCGAGGTCATCGTCGAGGAGGCGGAGCGACCCGACATGGTCGTCCTCACGAGCTGCGAATTCGGCCACACCGATCCGCAGTGGCTCTTGCCGCTCGGATGCGAGGTGGAGATCGACGCCGCCCGCGCGACGGTGACGCTGCTCGAGCCCGCGGTCTCGTAGGTCAGAGCGCGGCCGGGAAGCAGACGCCCTCCGAGTCCCCGAGCTCGTTCTTCACGCGCTTGCACTCGTAGCCCTCGCGGCAGGCGCCGGCAGCGCCGACGTTGCATTGCTTGAGGCAGAACGAGCCTTCCTCGAAGAGGGCGCAGAACGCCTCCGCCGCGCCGGGCTGGAAGGGACACGAGCCGGGGCAGCTCACGGTGCACATGCCGCCGGGGTACTCCGCCGTCGCGCAGACCGCGTTCTCGCCGGCGCGCGAGCACTCCGCGTCGAACGTACACGGCTCGCCGATCCACTTGCCGTCGGTGCCGCCGAGCGGGCCGACGTAGTCCATCCGCGCGGCGTAGAGGTTCCAGACGTTCCAGAAGACCCACGCGCCGCCGCCCGCGTTCTCGTTCACGCGCGGGTTGTAGGCGTAGAGCACCGCCGTCGCGTCGTTGGCGGGCGTGACCTTCAGGTCGTCGAGCGTCGTGCCGGTGATGTCGGGACCCCAGCCCGAGGCGGTGCGGTCGCCGGCGCGGATCTGATCGAGCATGTCGCGGAGGGTTCGGCCGAGGCAGTCGACCTGGCGATCGAAGCCCGCCGTCTCGGGGAGGCACTTCGTCGCCTTGATGCAGCCGCACTTGAAGACGTACTCGACGCGCTCGGGCGGGAACACGTAGTCGCGCGCGCCGACGAGGCCCTCCGTCGTCTGCGCGAGGACGAGGAACACGAGCGGGTTGATGCGGTACTTGACCGACGCCGCCAAGATCGCGTCGGACGCGCGGATGCCGTTCGACTGGTACGTCTCGAGGAAGCTCGAACGCAGGTAAGGCGTCCGCGCGAGGAACCTCTGCACCGCGTCGCGGTTCAGCGAGTCGGAGTCGGTGAACGCGCCGCTCTCGAGCAGGTTGTTGCGATCGAACGGCAACGCGAGGCCGCTGCCGTCGGGCTTCGCGAGGTCGAGCGCCTGGAGGAACGTCGGCTCGGGCTCGTCCGAGCACGACGCCGCCGCCAGCGTCGCGAACATCCCGAGCGCGGCGACGAGCACGAAGGCAGAGCGGCGGATCATTTGCGGTCCTCGATCAGCGAGCCGGGGCTCGGCGGCTTCGCCGGCGCGGCCGGCGCGGCCGGCGCGGAGGAAGGCGCCGCCGGCGGACGCGGCGTCGTCTTCACGATCCCGGCGTTGAACGGCGCGCGCGGACGCTCCGCGACGACGGACGCCGGCGGCGCGGCGGCGCTCGGCGCAGGCGGCGGCGCGGCGGCGCTCGGCGAGGACACGACCGGAAGCGGCGACGACGCGACGAGCGACGCGACCGGCGGCGGCGAAGACGCGACGCTCGATGCGGCCGGGGGCGGTGAGGACGCGACCATCGGCGCGGGCGGGCGTGTGAGCGCGAAGGCGACGAGGGCCACCGCGAGGGCGACCGCGACGAGGCCGAACGCGGCCTTCTTGTTGCTCGTCTTCGGCTCGCGTGCGCGCGAGCCCGTCGCGGACGTCATCGCCGTGACCGGCGCCTGCTCGGTGGGGCGCGAGCTCGGGCCGGAGCTGCGCTTCACGTCGGGCGTCGTCGTCGCGACCCCCAAGGCGGGTGCAGGGTCGTCGAGCTCGGGCGGCGGGATCGACCGCTTCATCGTGAGCGCCTGCGTCACCGCGTCGATGTGAAGATGCGACGCCTCGCGCGCGAACGGCCGCAGCGCCTCCGCGAGCGCGGCGACGTCCGCGTAACGCTCGCCGCGATCGCGCGCGAGGCACTTCATGATGACGGCCTCGAGCTCCACCGGAAGGCTCGGCTCATGCTCGCGCGGAAGGGCCGGATCGATGTAGAGGACCTTCGCGAAGAGCTCCCCCGTCGCGTTCTCGTCCGACACGAAGGGCCGCTTGCCGGTGAGCGTCTCGTAGAGGATGACGCCGAGCGCCCAGATGTCGCTCCGCGCGTCGACGTCCTTCGACGCGCGCACCTGCTCGGGCGACATGTACTGCGGCGTGCCGAGGAGGTTGTCCGTCGACGTGAGCGGCGCGCCGTCGACCTTCGCGCTGCTCTCCTTCGAGATGCCGAAGTCGAGCACCTTGAGGAGGCGCTTGCCCGCCGCCTCGGCGATGAAGAGGTTCGACGGCTTGAGGTCGCGATGAACGACGCCGAGCGCGTGGACCTCGGCGATGCCGGCGCACGCCTGGAGGACCCACTCGAGCGCGGTCTCGACCTTCATCTTCCCGTTCGCGACGAGCTCGTCGGCGAGGTCGTGACCGGAGAGGAGCTCCATCACGAGGTACGGGACGCCGGTCGGGAGCTTGCCGATGTCGAAGACGCGGACGAAGTGCTCGCTCTTCACGCGCGCGGCGAGGCGGGCCTCGCGGACGAAGCGCGCGTGGAGGATCTCGTTCGACGCGTGCTCGGGGCGGAGGAACTTGATCGCGACGCGCTGCTGCAGCTCGGGGTACTTCGCGGTCGCGACGACGCCCATGCCGCCCGCGCCGAGGACCTTCTCGACGACGTAACGACCGCCGATCCGCATCCCCTTCAGGGACTCGATGAACGTACGGTCCTCCGCCACGAGCGGAGTATACGCTACGGGCCCTGGCACGACTGCATGCACCGGAGCCCGTCGCGGCAATCCTTGTCGTCGCCGCAGCCGTCGTCTTCGCAAGAGCCCTCGCGCCGCGCGAGCTCGTCGTCGACGCACACGATGCATGGGCTCGGAGCCCCCGCCTCGCCGGACAACCTCATCCCCGTCGCGCACTCCGCCGTGCAGCCCTTGCCCACGCCGCCGCAACGATCGTCACGGCAGAGGCAGCGATAACCTCCGGCGTCGGGCCGCTCGAAGCGCTCGGCGAACCGGAACGACTCCTTGCAACATCTCCGGCAGTCGCTCCTTCCACGGCAGTCGTCGCCGCCGCTCGGCGCGTCCGCTCCGCCCTCGAGGCCCGGTCCTCCTCCCGGCCCCGGCCCGCCGATCGGACCTTCGAGGTCGTCGATCCCGACGATGGTGCGGCACCCCGCGATCGCGATCGCGAGCACGACCCATCGCTTCACAGCGCGCCTCCGAGCGAGAGGCCCACGCCGCTCCGCGCCGGCGCGAGGTAGAGCGCGCGGTGATCGCTCCGCGGCGCCGTGATCCACAAGACGACGCCGGCCACGAGCGCGCCGGCGCCGACGCCGACGAGCACGGTCGACAGATCCGCCGCCGTCCCCGCGCTCTTCGCCGCTTCGTCGCCCTGCCGTCGTGCCTCCTGGCTCGGGCAGCGCCGGTCCGGGCACTGCTCCTCCGCCGTGCTCCACTTCGAGAACGCCGAGATCCCGAGCCCGGCGCCGACCCCGACGCCGACGACGCCCGCCGCGCCGACGACCACCGCCCAGACCTTCTGCGCGTTCAACCCCTCCGGCGCGGGCCTCGGCCTCTCGACCTCCACCCGGGCCGGAGGCGGCGGCGGCGGCGCGTCCGCGAGCGCGGGCACGACGACGTCGATCGTCGCCCCTTCCCCGCGCAGATCGACCGTGCTCGTCCAGTCGATCTTGCCCGGCGCCTTCGCCGCGAAGGTGTGCGCGCCCGGATCGATCGGCAGCGCGACGCCCCACTGCGCCTCCCCGACCGCGACGCCGTCACGCGTGAGCGCGAAGCCCGGCGCGCTCGCGGACACGACGATGCGCATGCGCGTGAGCTTCGACTCGAGCTCCGCTTCCTTCTTCGCCGCCGCCTCTTCGCGGTCCTTGCGCCCCGTCTTCCGCGCCTCCGCGAGCGCGGTGGTGTAGTCGGCCCACGCCGTCGCGGTCTTGCCCTCGGCCTCGTGGCAGAGCGCGATCGCGAAGAGCGTCCCGCCCCCCGGATCGAGGCGCTGGCTCTCGACGAGCTTCGGGCAAGCGGCGGCGAAGTCCTTCGCTTCCATGAGCCGCTTGCCCTCGTCGAAGAGGGCCTGCGCGGTGGCGACGTCCTGCCCCGTCGCCTGGGCGCGCGCGGTCCCGGAGCCGCACGCCATCGCGGCGAAGAACCCGAGCCCGACGCTTGCTCCTCGCGGGTTCATCGCCTCGCAGTCAACCACAAGCAGACCGGGGTTTGCGATCGTGAAAGAGGATCACTCGATCTCGACGTCGGCCGGCGGCTCCTGCGGGATCGGGCATCCGTTGAGCTCCGGATCCGCGTTCGGCTGACCCGGCTCGTCGGGGCACGCGTCGACCGACGACGGCACGGTGTCGCCGTCGCGATCGTCGTCCTCCTTCACGATCGGCGGCGGGCACCCGTGGAGCTTCGGGTCCACGTTCTTCTCGCCCTTCGACTGCGGGCATTGGTCCTCCGCGTTCGGGATCCCGTCGCCGTCGACGTCGTCCGCGGGGCAGCCGTTCGTGTTGACGTCCTGCGTCCGCACGCCCGGCGTCTTGATGCACGCGTCGTCGGCGTCGGCGACGCCGTCGCCGTCCGCGTCGGGCCCGAGCGGCGGCGGACCCGCGATCGGATCGCGCCGCCGTCCGCCGAACGAGACGTGGACGCCGCCCCACACCACGTGCGCGTCGGCCTCCGCCTGGCGCGCGGTCCCCGGCTCGACGACGTGCGTGTACGCCGCCATCGGCCCGATCGCGATGCTCCCCTCGCGCAGCGCGAAGTCCCAACCGAGCATGCCGTTCGCGCCGAAGCGCGGCGCGGAGCCGTTGAGCGCGAGCCCGGCCCCGCCGCCGAACCACGGTCCGGCGGGTCCCATCCGCGGTCGCGGATGGAAGCGAACGCCGCCGGTGAAGAACGCGATCGTCGCGGTGGAGCGCGGAGGCAGCCCCGGCGCCGGATCGTTCGGCGCGAGGAAGACGCCGCCCGCCGCCACCTCGGCCGAGAAACAGGAGAAGATCGGGAGCTCACCCGCGACCGCGCCCGCTCCGCCGAACCCGAAGTCGCCGCCCTGCGGGGTCCCCACCGCGTGAGCGAGCCCCGCGTGCGCATGGACGCGGGGCGTGCTCTTGTAGGCGGGGGTCTCGTCGGCGGTGGCGGGCTTCGTCGCGAGGAGCAGGGCGAGCGCGGCGAACGCGCAGGCCGTCTTCGCCATCAGTTGGTGGCGGTGCCCGTCAGCACCATCGTCGGGAGCGGGGCGCAGATCGGGACCGGGTTCGCCAGCGTCACGGAGTACGCGCCCTGGTAGAGGCCGGTCGGGACCGGCGACGCGGTGGGGAAGAACGTCAGGTTGTTGTTGCTGGTGGAGGTGGTCCCGGCGCTGATCGTCGAGGTCGAGGTCGCGGGACCGAACGCGTCGGTGAAGCCGGCCGGCCCGCTCGTCGTCGTCACGGTGAACGTGAGATCGGCGGAGAGGTTGCCGGTGTTCCGCACCGTGGTCGGGCTCGGCGCCGAGGTCGCGCCGCGCGCGGTGTTGGCGAAGTTCTTCGTCGCGACGTTGTTGAAGTCGATCACGGCGCCCTGCGCGGTCTCGTTGATCGTGACGTTGAACGGCGCGGCGACGTTCCCGGTCGTGAGCTCGAGGACGTCGTTGATGCCGTTGTTCGCGGTCGACGTGGTCGCGCCGGTCGTGCCGGACGGGATCAGCTTCGGCGTCACCGTGACGTCGATCGCCGCGCCAGCGCCGATCGGCCCGTTCGCGGGAGAGACGGTGAAGCCGGAGCCGGCGCCCTTCGCGAGCGTCGCGGTGAAGGTGGTCGCCGGGCCGTTGTTGGTCAGGCGGACCGTCCTCGCCGCCGCCTGCGTCCCGCACGGGACGAAGTTGAAGTTCAGCGGCGACGGGGCCGCCGCGATCGAAGGCGCCGCGCCGGTGCCGCTCAGGGTGAGGTTCCCGGGGAGGTTGCCGCAGAGCACGACCGGCGGCGCGTCCGCCGGCTGCGAGACCGTCGCGATGTCGCTCGTCGCGCCGACGGCGACCGGGGTGAAGCTCGCGGAGGAGCTCGCGCTGTTCGTGCCGGCGGTGGAGCCGAGCGTGAGGGTGGACGCGCTCACGCTGAACGGCGTGCCGGCGCTCGTCTTCTGATCGAGGACGATGTCGACGTTGCCGAGGTTCGTGAACGTGTAGCTCGGGGACGTCGCCGTCACGCCGATCGGGACGCCGGCGGCGCCGGCCGCGTTGAGGATCGTGATCGAGTTCGTCGAGCGCGTGACGACCGCGCCGCGCGCGGTCTGATGGAGCTCGATCGCGTGCGGGGTCGCGTCGCCCGGCGCGGTCGTCGTGATCGTGAGCGTGTCGCCGAACGCGTCGGGCGCGGTCGAGCTCGTCTGCGGGATCTGCTTCGGCACGACCGTGAGCTCGACGAAGCTGTTCGCCGCGACGGTCTGGTTGTTGATCGCCGCCGCGTTGGCGGTCGTGTTGTACGAGAGCGTGTAGACGGTCGTGCTCCGCGTGAGCAGGGCCGAGAACTGGAACGCCGCGTTGCTCGAGTTCGTGATCCGCACCTTCTGCGACGGCGCGGTGGTGCCGCAGTCGACGAGCCCGGCGGCGCTCCCGAACGAGATCGACGGCGGCGTGACCGAGACGACGCCGGTGGTGCCGGTGCCCTTGAGGCTGATGTCGGCGGGCGCGACGTCGCAGAGCGGACCCGCCCCCGGCGTGAGCTTGATCGCGCTCGTGTAGTCCTCCTCCGCGGTGGGCGTGAACGTCACCCTCGCCTCCTGGACGCCGGGCGTCGCGGTGGTCGGATTGACGCTGAGCGCGAACGGGCTCGGATCGTCGGCGACGCTGAGCGTGATCGGGACCGGCGCGTTGCCCGCGTTCGTGACGGCGAAGACGTTCTCCACCGGCGTGCCGATCGTCCGGTTGCCGAAATCGATGCCGGAGGGGACCGAGAACCGGAGCACGCCGCCGCGCGCGCTCTGCTTCAGATCGAGGGTGGCGGTCGTCGGTCCGATCGAGAGCTTCAGCTGATCGCCGAGGCCGTTCTGCGCCGTCGTCGACGGGATCGCGACCGGCTTCGGCGTCACCGTCACCGTCACGCTCTGGCCGCTCGGGATGCTCCCGCTCGCAGGGTCGATCGTGAAGGGCGACGCCGCGCTCTTCACGAGCTCCGAGGTGAAGCTCACCGCGACGGCGCTCGGGTTCGAGATCGTGAAGGTCTGCGCCGCCGCGGTGCTGCCGCAGTCGGTGTTGCCGAAGTCGATCTCCGCGGTCGACACCGTGGGCAGGCCGCCGTCGCCGGTGGGGACGCTGGTCTCCTGCTCGTTCGTGCCCGTGTCGGTGACGCTCGAGTCCTTCGTCGGGACGACGACGCTGGCGTCGGTCCGCGACGCGTCGCTCGCCGAGCCGTCGGCGCCGGGGGGATCCGGGATGTCTGCGCCCGTCGCGGAGTCACCACATGCCGCAGCAGCTGCGGCAAACAAGCCAACCCACGCCCCCATCACGATCCAATGCGCACGCCTCATGACGCTCCCACTCCCGCGGGTCGTACCCGCGATATCCAAGTTCGACGTATCGATCACACGGCCCGTCGGGTCGTGCGAGCAAAGGCCCGACGTTGAATATAGGGGAGCCGCCGCGCGATGGGGCGATGAACCTCACCGACCTCGAACAGGTCAGTGAGCGCGAGTCGTACTTGGTGGGCTCGCGGTCAGCGAGGCCCTGCGCCCGTCACGGGCCCGGTGGCCTTCGCGGTCTGCGTGAGGCCGGGCACGTCCTTCATCAGCGAGCCGGTCGCGTTGATCGGGCCGTTCGTGCCCTTGATGTCGGCGTCGTAGGCCGCGTTGACGAGGAAGTTCGTGTCCTTGATCTCGTGCGGGCCGGCGCCCGAGCCGTAGAGCATCGCGCCGTAGTCGTTGCTCTCGATCGTGACGTGATCGAGCGTGAACTTGTCGACCGCGTTGAAGTGGAGGCCGCAGTGCGAGTTCGCGACCTTCGTGTACGCGAGCGTCAGCGACTTCGCGCCGGAGGAGATGATGAAGTCGCCGCCCTTGCCGGTGCCGTGGAAGTTCGAGTCCGTCGCGCTGAACGTGCCGGCGGCGTCGTTCATCGTGAGGCCCGGGGCGACGCCCTTGTCGTAGTCGAGGTACGACGCGGTGAAGGTGCCGGCGAGGGTGGAGCCCGCCGTCGCGGTCACGTTCGTCTTCGTCACGGTGAGCTTGCTGCCCGCATCCATCTTGAACGGCGACTCGGCCTTGATGACGCCGTTCTCGATCGTCGCGTCGCCGCCGGTCTCGGTCCAGATCGCGTTCTTCGCGCCTTCGATGTCGAGGCCGTTCGCCTCGAGCTTTCCGCCCTGCGAGACGAGGAGGCCGCCCCAGCCGGTGCCGGTGAGCTTCGCGTGCTTCGCGGCGGAGTCGACCTTGAGCGTCCCCTTCACGATCACGGTCACGCCAGGTCCGAGGTTGATCGTCGCGCCCGGCGCGATCGTCACGACCTCACCGGCGTTGATCGTCCCGTTCTCGGCGATCGTCTTGCCGTCCTCCCACGTGCCGCTCGCGATCGTCGTGCCGGGATCGACGTCGATGTCGTCGTCGTCGTCGCCGACGGCGTGCTCGCCGTTCTCGGCCTTCGGCGGCTTCTTCGTCGTCTTCCCCGTCTTCGTCCTGCTCGGGGACTCGGCGGTCTCGGTCGTGCACGCCGACGCGAGGAGGGTGAGAGCGAGAGCCGAAGCGAGGAACGTGACGGTACGCATGACCGCATCATAGTGCAGGCGGCGTGCCCCACCGGCTTTTTATGGTCAGGGGCTCCGCCCCCGACACCCCCGCGCCGGACACGGCCCGCCGAAGACGGCGGGTCGCTGCGCGACCGCTTTCGCGGCCGCTTCCGGCGCCGCGACAGCGGCAGTCTGTCCTCAAGGAGCTGGTCCGGCGCTCCATCGGGGTCGATGTAGGTGGTGCGCGAGCTATTTCACGTGGAGCGGCACGAGCGTGAACGCCGCGCCGGCGCGGTTGTCGTGCGTGACGATCCAGATGGTGCCGTCGCCGGGATCGTTGGGCGCGCGGTACTTGATGTCGCTGTCGGAGATGCGACCGGCCTTCGTGTCGAAGAGGAGGCGCGCGGCGTCGTTGAAGTCGCCGAGGTCCGTGTAATACGTCGCCCAGACCTGCTCGCGCTGCGTCGTCGCGAGGAGCGGCTCGGGGTACTCCTCCCAGCTCTCCGGCGTGACCTTCACGTCGATCTTGTGCTCGAAGCAGTCGGCGCGCCGCGAAGCGACGCAGCGATCGATCGTGATGCCGGCGTCGAGATCGACGTCCTTGCCGTCGAGCGTGATCTTCTCGACGACCGGGTTCGCGTTCGTGCGATCGGCGTACGAGTACACACGGTTGATGCCGATGACGTAGTCGTTCGGCCCGAGCTCTCCGCCGTTCTCGTCGGTGCAGCGGATCGGGACCTGCTGCGGCGCGTTCCCTTGCCGATCGGCGATCCGCACCTGCCCCGCGCACGCGATGTTGAAGATGATGACGAGGCCGTAGGGCACGGTGCCGGGGCGCTCCTTGAGGACGTCCTCCGGCATCTGGAAGGTGAAGGTGTTGCCCTGCGGGAGGAAGGCGCTCAGGTCCACGTCGCGCGGGATGCTCGCGAGGAGCCCCGCCGCGCCGCCGTCGGGCGCGGCGGAGGGGACGCCGCCGTCGACCGGGAACGGCGGCTCGAGGCGCGCGCCGCCGTCGATCGGCGTGCCGTCCGCCGTCTGCGAGGGGATGAAGCACGCGTAGTAGAGGTCCTCGCGCGGGTTCACGCAGACGACCGGGATCCACACCGTCTTGAGCTCGCGCACCTTGTCGCGCCGCCCGTCCGCGACGAGCGTCTCGAGCGTCACCGTCTCGCCCGCGCTCGCGTACGGCTTGTCCGCCCGCACCCCGAACATCCGGACGCTGTTCACCTTGCTCTGCGCGTCCCACCCGCCCGATCCGCAGGCGATCGCGATAGGAACGAGGAGGGCGAGAGCTCGAGCGCGCATCACATCTCCAGGCGGTAGCCGAGGCTCGGGAGGATCGGCACGCCGGTCGCGAAGGTCGATTGGGAGAAGTTGTAATTGTAGCTCGCGCCCTCGACGTTCCCCTGGTTGTAGGCGTTGTAGAGGTCGAGGTACGCGCTCATCTTCATGCCGTTCTGCAGGTACCAGGTCTTGTCGACGCGGAGGTCGAGCTGGTGGAACGCGGGGTTGCGCGTGCCGAACGGCGGGAACGAGTAGCCGGGGATGTACGCGCCCGCGGTCGCGTCGAAGAAGCCGTACGTGAGCGGCGTGCGGAGGTTGCCGGAGACGTAGCGGAAGCGCGCGCCGATCTCCCAGCCGCCGCCGAGGCGGTAGCTGCCGATCGCGGTGAAGATGTGCGTCTGATCGAAGTTGAAGAGGTGCTCCGGCTCGTCGGGCGCCTCGCGCCGCACGCTGCGCGAGAGCGTGTACGCGACGAAGCCGAAGAAGCGCGCGTCGGGCTTGTAGCGGAGGAGCGTCTCGAGGCCGAACGCGCGGCCCTCGCCGGTGTTGCCCTGCCCTTGCACGATGATGCCGTCGTACTGGCGGTAGAAGCCCTCGGACGAGACCTCGATGTTGCGCGTGATCTGCTGCTCGACGCCGGCGCCGTAGTGGTTCGCGATGATCGAGCGCGTGCCGGGGACGCCGAAGACCGGGTTCGTCTCCTGCGGCTGCGGCGGGTTCGCGAAGCGGCCGACGCCGCCCTTCACCGTCGTGCGCGGGAAGTCGCTCTTGACGTCCTGCTTCACGACGAGGCGAGGCTGGAGGTCCCACGACTTGTTCTCCTTCGTGTAGTCGAGGCGAACGCCGGGGACGATGCGCGTGCCCTTGAACGGCGTGAGCTCGAGCTCGTCGTAGAACGCGGGGCGATAGAGGTTGTCCTCGCCCTTGAAGACGAGCGGCGGCCGCGAGCCGAACGGGCCCGCCGGCGGCTCGCCCGGGCGCGGGATCGGCGGCGCGCGCAGGTTCACCTGGTACGGCTGCGAGAGCATGTCGATGCCGAAGTTGTTCCGCGCGCCGGAGCCGAGCTTCTGCGAGAGCTCGATGCGCCCCGTGATCGGGACCGAGTCGAGGTTGAAGAAGTTGTCGCCGACGCCGAACTGGAGCGCGTCCTTGCCGACGGCGGCGACGGCGCGGAGCTCGGTGTCGGGGGAGAGCTTGCCGACGTAGCGCGCCTGGAACCGATAGAACGCGGTGCCGAGGCCGATGTTGCCGGTGAGCCCCGGCGCGCCGCCCGCGACCTGACGCACGAGGACCTGCAAGCGATCGTCGGAGCCGAAGAAGAAGAAGCGGAGGTTGTGCTTCCCCTTGTCCCAGCTCTTCTGGAGCATCGCCTGGTAGTCGTAATAGACCGGCGCGGTCGTGACGCCCGACTCGAGCGCCTCGAGCACGGGCTTGAGCCACACGTCGACGTACGAGCGGCGACCGCCAACCGCGAAGTTCCAGCCCGTGTTGCCGATCGGCCCCTGCGCGACGAAGCGCGCGTCGATGAGGTCCGCCTGCACGAGGCCGTGGACGCCCTCGCGCGCGGTGAAGAGCTTCGAGCCCGCGTCGCGCTTCACGACCGGGTCCTTCACTCCGACGTCGATGACGCCGCCGGTGTGGCGTCCGAAGTACGAGCTGAAGTTGCCGGGGTAGAAATCGATGTGATCGAGCATCTCCGAGGGGATGACGCTCGAGAGGCCGCCGAAGTGGTAGATGATCGGCACGAAGGTGCCGTCGACGTAGGTGCCGGTCTCTTGCGGGGCCGCGCCGCGGACGATGAGGAGGCCGATGATGCCGGGCGCGCGCGCGATGCCGGGGAGGTTCTGGACCGCGCGGAGCGCGTCGCCGTTGGTGCCGGGGATGCGCGTGAGCTCGCGCTGCTCGAGCGTGCGCTTCGTGACCTCGCGCGGAGGTTTGGTCCCCTTCACCGTGACCTCTTCGATCGGCTCGGTGTCGGCGCCGCGCCGGCCCGGGGGAGGCGGCGGCGGCGCGACCTCGGGGCGCACGAGGCGCGAGTCGAGCTTCGCCTCGGTGCCGGGGTCGAGCATCTCCTCGTCGGTCTGCGGATCGAAGCCGGACGCGGCGATCGTGATCGTGTACTTGCCGAACGGGAGCCGCTCGAGCTTCCACGTGCCGTCGTCGGCCGTCGTCGTCGTCTGCGGCTGGCCGTCGGGTCCGACCGCGGTGATCGTCGCGCCCGCGATCGGCGTGTCGCTCACCTGCTTCGTGACGCGGCCGATGAGCTGCGCCGGCGGCGGGGTGAACACGTAGCGGTGGCGGACCTTCGCCGCGATCGGGACGCCGTCGCGCTTCGCGGGCTCGAGCTTCAGCGTCTTCGCGGCCTCGAGCGCGGCCTCGTCGAAGCCGTGTCCGCCGCCGGACTTGTCGATCGTCGCGCGCGTCACCGCGCCGGTCGCGTCGAGCTCGAGGACGAGCACGACCTCGGTCTCGGTCGTGACCTTGTCCTCGATCGCCTGCGGCGGGTACTTCGCGCCGTCGTCCTGCACGACGACCGGCATCGTGATGACGGGCTGCGCCGGCGGAGGCGGCTGCTCTTGCGCGCGCGCGACCGCCGCGCTCGACATCGCCGCGACGAGCAGCGTGGCCTGGAGAAAGCGCCTCATCCGCGGCGGCGCACCTTACTACGAGGCGTGGTAGAAACCGCGTCGTATTTCACCCATCGTGCTCCTGAACGTCGTCCCCCTCCTGCGTAGACTCGACCGTCCGCTCTACGTGCTGTGGGCGGCGCTGAGCACGATCGCGTCGGCGCGGTCGTTCTACGGCTACATGCTGAAGCAGACGGGCGGCGAGTGGAGCGCGCCGCTCGACGACGTGTTCATCCACTTCGACTACGCGCGCTCGACCGCGCTCGGCCATCCGTTCGAGTGGACGATCGGCAACGGCTACTCCTCCGGCAACACGAGCCTCACCTACCCGTTCGTGCTCGCGGCGGGCTGGCTCGTCGGGTTCACGGGGCGGGACCTGATGCGCTGGGCCGCGATCGTCGCGATGGTGAGCGTGTTCGGCACGCTCCTCGCGGCGCGACGCCTCTTCATCGAGGACGATCGCGACGACTGGGGGCGCCTCTCGTCGTTCCTCCTCCCGCCCGCGTTCCTCGGCGTCGGCGCGCTCACGTGGTCCTTGTGGAGCGGGATGGAGGTCGCGTTCTTCCTCGCGACCTGGGCCATCGCGCTCGCCCTCTGGCTCCGCCTCGAAGACGCGGTGCGCCGCCGCCAGAAGGTCGCGCGCGCGGCGTGGCTCCTCGGCCTCGCCGGCGGCCTCCTCGTCACCACGCGGCCCGAGGCCGCGCTGACGATCGCGGCGTTCGGCCTCGCGACCGCGCTCCGCCGTGGCGTCACCGGCCGCGTCGGGCTCCTCGCGCGCATCGGCGTCCCGGGCGTCGTCCTCCTCGCCGCGCAGTCGATCGCGAACCGGCTCCTCACCGGCGAGGCGAGCGCGAACGGCGCGATCGTGAAGCTCGCGCTGAACAACCCGTTCATGACGGCGGAGGAGAAGCTCGAAGACTGGGTCTTCAACGTCCGCTACGCCGCGCTCCGCAACCTCGACTACCACTTCGCCCACATCGAGGGCGACGCGATGAGCGCGCTCGTCGACCGCTGGCCGGCCCTGCCCGCGCCTTACGTGTATCTTGCACGCACCGCGTGGTGGGCCGGCGTCGTCCCGCTCGTCCTCGCGCTCCTCCCGCTCGCGTTCGCGCGCACGCGTCGCGTCGCGATCGTGCTGTGGGCGCAGATCGTCGGCTGGATCGTCCTCGTCGCGTTCAACGGCCAGGTCCGCTGGCAGAACGAGCGCTACGTGATGCCGGCGGTGGCGTGGCTCCTCGTCCTCGCGGTCCTCGGCGTGAGCGTGGCCTTCCGCGCGCGCGCGGCGCCGGGGCGGCGCCTCCTCCCGTACGGCCCGCTCCGCCCGTCGATCCCGGTCGTCCTCGTCACCGGCGCGCTCGTCGTGCAGACGATCGGCGTCCTCACGCGGCCGGCGGGGGAGCTGCCTTCGTTCCGCCTCTCGTGGCTCCTCGCGCTCGCGTGCGCGGGCGCGGCGGCGTTCGTCCTCCGCTACCGCCCGGCGCGGATCGGCCTCGTCGCGCTCTTGGTCCTCTTCGCGTGGGACCATCAGCGGCCGAAGATGCGCGACCAGAAGTGGTTCTTCGGCCGCGCGTCGCGCAACATCCGCGACCAGCACCTCACCCTCGGCAGGTACCTCGCGGAGACGAAGCCGAAGCGCGTCCTCGTCGGCGACGCGGGCGCGATCCTCTACGAGTCGGACCGGCCGGGCCTCGACATCATCGGCCTCGGCGGCTACCACACGCTGCCCTTCGCGCGCGCGAGCGTGCACGGCCTCCCCGCGACGCTGGAGCTGCTCGAGCGGATCCCGAAGGCGGATCGCCCCGACGTCCTCGCGATCTTCCCGACGTGGTGGGGCGTCCTGCCGGTGTGGTTCGCGGACGACCTGCTCCGCCGCTTCCCGGTCGAGGGCAACGTGATCTGCGGCGGCTACGAGCAGAACGTCTACCGCGCGAACTGGAGCCTCCTCAACACCGGCGACCACATGCGCTGGGAGTCACGCCCGCGCGACGGCACGTGGGAGGGGCGGCTGCAGGAGAAGCCGAAGACCGAGGTCGACGTCGGCGACCTCGTGAGCGAGCGGCAGAACGGCTACCGCTTCGATCGGCCGCAGAACGGGTGGACGGACATGCGCATCCTCCCCGACCCTGCCGATCCGCAGAAGGACATGTTCGACGCGGGCCGCCGCATCGCGGTCGGGAAGAGCGAGAGCTTCGACGCGCGCGGCCTCGTCCTCGGCAAGCCGTTCCACGTCGTCGTGCGCATCGCGCAGGAGAGCGCGACCACGGTGCGGATCCGCGTCGAGGGCGCGGACGCGGGGAAGCTCGAGCTGACGCGCACGAACGCGTGGGAGGAGAAGGCGTTCCAGGTCGACGGCGCCCTCACGAAGCGCGAGACTCTCCGCGTCACGCTCACGAACGAGGGGCCCGGCGACTTCGTCGACTACCACCTCTGGGTCACGCAGTAGGGCGCGCGACGTGATGAGCATGTTCGGGACGTGGTCGCTGCCGGCCGATGGGGCGGCGAAGCTCGCGCTCGCGCTCGCGCTCGTCGTCGGGGTGCTCGCGTGGCGGTGGCCGTCGCTGCTGCTCGTGGAGGGCTCGCGTCGGCGGTTCCTCGCGATCGCGAGCGTCGCGGCGGGTGTGCTGTCGGTCGCGTACGTCTCGCTCTACCTCCGCGGCGGGCCGCGCATCGTCGACGCGACGACGTACTGGCTGCAGGGGCGCGCGCTGTCGCACGGCGACCTCGCGTGGACGCCGCTCGATCCGACCGCGAGCTTCCGCGGGCGCTTCCTCCTCTATCGCGAAGGCTCCCTCGGAGGCTCCCTCGGCGGCATCTTCCCGCCCGGGTACCCCCTCCTCCTCGCGGCCGGCTTCCTCCTCGGCGCGCCGATGGTGATCGGGCCCGCGCTCGCCGCCGCGCTCGTCGTCGCGACGTACCGCCTCGCGCTCGCGATGTGCAAGACGGGCGCGGAGGACCGGGCGATCTCCGGCGAGGACGAGCGCGTCGCGCGCGCGGCGGCGCTCCTCTCCGTCGCCTGCGCCGCGCTCCGGTACCACACCGCCGACACGATGAGCCACGGCGCGACCGCGCTCGGCGTCGCGATCGCGCTCGAGGCCGCGCTCCGCGGACGCGCGACGATCGCGTGGCTCGCGGTCGGCTACGTCGCCGCCACACGCCCCGTGAGCGCGCTGCCGATCGGCGCCGTCGTCGCCGCGCTCGTCCTGCGGAAGGACCGCCTGCGCTCGCTCCTCGGCCTCGCCCCCGGCGTCCTCTTGCTCCTCGCGTCGCAGCGCGCGGTGACCGGCTCGTGGCTCGCGTCGTCGCAACGCATGTATTATGCACTCAGCGACGGACCGGAGGGCTGCTTCCGCTGGGGCTTCGGCGCGGGGACCGGCTGCCTCTTCGAGCACGGCGACTTCGTGCGGACGCGGCTCCCCCACGGCTACGGGATCGTCGAGGCGCTCGGCACCACCGCGCGGCGGCTGCATCATCACCTCCTCGACGTCGCGAGCTTCGAGCCGCTCGCGCTCCTCGTGCTCGTTCCCGCGCTGAAGAAGCACCGCGCCGCGTACGCCGCGAGCGCGCTCGTCGGCCTCCACGTCCTCGCCTACGCGCCGTTCTATTTCGACGGCGACTACCCCGGCGGCGGCGCGCGCTTCTTCGCCGACGTGCTGCCGATCGAGCACGCGCTCGTCGCGGTCGGCGTCGCGCTCCTCGCGCGCGCGGCGAAAGAGCGCGCGCTCCACGCCGTCCTCGCGCTCTCGCTCCTCGGCTTCGCCGTCCACGCGGTGCATCTGCATCGAGAGCTCCGCGATCGCGACGGCGGGCGCCCGATGTTCGAGCCCGACGTCCTCGCGCAGGCGAGCCTGAAGCAAGGGCTCGTGTTCGTCGACACCGATCACGGCTTCGCGCTCGGCCACGATCCCGCGCGCACGCCGGCCGACGGCATCGTCGTCGCGCGCCGGCGCGAGGACGATCGCGATCGCCTCCTCTTCGAGCGGCTCGATCGCCCCCCCACCTACTGGTACCGCCTCGAGCCGAGCGGCCCCGTCCTCACCCCGTGGGCCCCGCCCGAGCTGGGGCCCGTCCTCCGCTTCGAGGCGGAGGCCGAGTGGCCGGTCCGATCGCAGTCCGGCGGCTTCGCGGTCCCGGCCTGGACCCACGCCTGCGCCTCCGGCCGCCGCGCCCTCGTCCTCACGCCGGCGGACGGGACCATCCCGGCGACGGCGACCTTCGAAATCCCGGTGCCGGAGGCCGGGACCTACGAGCTCAGCCTCCAGGTCTCGGCCGGGCGTACCCCTGGCGCGACCACCATTAAGGAGGGACCGGCCCGGGGTGGGCTCTCGATCGCAGAGGAGCGCATCGACTGGGTGAATCCCGAGACGTGCGCGACGGTCGAGCCCCGGACCGTGACGCTCGAGCCGCCGCGCGTGGTGGTCACGTTCGAGGCCACGGGGGGGCCGATCGGGCTCGACGCGGTCCGCCTCCGAAGCCTCGGATCCCGTTGACGTTTCTAAGGAAGCTGGTTTCATGTCGCGAGGCTCGACGAGCCTCGGAGCGGAGAAAGCCATGACGAAGAGTGAGCTCATCGACGCGATGGCCGCGAAAAGCCAACTCACGAAGGCCCGCGCCGAGCTCGTCGTGAACTGCGTCTTCGAGGCCATGACGGAGGCCCTGCAGAAGGGCGAAGGGATCGAAATCCGCGGCTTCGGGAGCTTCACGGTCCGCCCGTACAAGGCGTATTCGGGCCGCAACCCGCGCACCGGCGCGCCGGTCCCCGTTCCGCCGAAGCGCCTGCCGTTCTTCAAGGTCGGCAAGGAGCTCAAAGAGCTCGTCAACAACAGCCGCCTGACCTCGCAGATCACCGGCGGCGACGACAAAGACGACTGATCCGTGGCGGCCTCGGTAGAAGAGCAGCTCGCGGTCCTGACCCGCGGCGCGGTCGACGTCCATGTGCAGAAGGAGCTCGCGGAGCGCCTGAAGCGATCGATCGACAGCGGCAAGCCGCTCCGCGTGAAGTGCGGCTTCGATCCGACGCGGCCCGATCTCCACATCGGCCACGCCGTCGTCATGTCGAAGATGCGGCAGTTCCAGGAATTCGGCCATCAGGTCATCCTCCTCGTCGGCGAGTTCACCGCGATGGTCGGCGACCCCACCGGCAAGAACGAGGCGCGCCCTCCGCTCACGCGCGAGGAGGTGCAGGCCTCCGCGAAGACGTACACCGATCAGGCGTTCAAGATCCTCGACCGCGACAAGACCGAGGTCCGCTCGAACTCCGAGTGGCTCGACAAATTGAACGGGCTCGACTGGGTGCGGCTCCTCGCGCAGTCCACCGTCTCGCGCATGCTCGACCGCAACGACTTCGGCCTCCGCTACAAGGAGCAGCGGCCGATCCATCTCCACGAGTTCCTCTACCCGCTCCTCCAGGGCTACGACTCCGTCGCGCTCGAGTGTGACATCGAGCTCGGCGGCACCGACCAGCTCTTCAACCTCCTCGTCGGTCGCGACATCATGCCGACGTACGGGAAGACCGCGCAGATGGTCCTCACGATGCCGCTGCTCGAGGGCACCGACGCGAAGATGGAGAACGGCGTCGTCGTCGGCAAGAAGATGTCGAAGAGCGCCGACAACTACATCGGCCTGAGCGAAGAGCCGCTCGTCATGTTCCGCAAGGTCATGCAGATCGACGACGACGTGATCTTCCGTTACTTCGAGCTCCTCTCCGCGCGCTCGAACGCCGACATCGCCGCGCTGAGAGAAGAGAAGAAGAACGGCCGTGACCCGCGCGAGATCAAGGCGCTCTTCGCGAAGGAGATCGTCACGCGCTTCCACTCCGCCGAGGCGGCGACGGCGGCGGAAGCGGAGTTCAAGAACGTCTACTCCGCCGACGCGATCCCGACCGACATCGAGGAGCAGACGATCCCGATCGACACCGCGACGCTCTGGATCGCGAAGGCGCTCGCCGCCGCCGGCCTCGTGAAGTCCACGAGCGACGGACGGCGCCTCGTCGAGCAAGGCGGCGTCGAGGTCGACCAGCAGCGCGTGACCGACGTCCAGCTCCAGCTCGAGCGCGGGAAGAGGTACCTCCTCCGCGTCGGCTCGAAGAATCGACGCTTCAAATACGTCGTCGTCGCGTAGCGTCCCCTATCATTCCGCGCATGAGCGCACGATTTCGTGGGGTCGGGGTCATCGTGATCGCCGTCGCGGCGGCGGCCACGGCGTGGGCTTGCGGCGACGACGACGCGCCGGCGCCGGGCGACGTGGACGCGGGCGACGGCGGGGACACGAGCCCGACCGACGCCGCGCCGGCGGACACCGGCACGAACGACACCGGCAGCCCCGACGCGGAGGCGCCGGCGTTCGTCTGCGCCGACGCGGGCGCCTCCGTCGTCGACGCGTCGGCGTGCGCGGTCAGCTTCAAGACCGACGTGTTCCCGCTCCTCTCCGGATGCGCGAACTGCCACTCGGGCGGCACGCCGCCGAAGTTCAGCCCGAACGATCCCGACACGACGTGGAAGGCCTTCGCCGCGTTCGAGAGCAAGGTGAAGCGGCGCCTCATCGACCCGTGCTCCACCGCCGTCGCCGACTCCGTCCTCGTGCAGACGCTCGATCCGACGGTGCCCGCGGACGAGCGCGGCTCACTCATGCCGCCGGGCGCCGGCCTCGCGTCGGCGGTGCCGAAGGTGAAGCAGTGGGTCGAGTGCGGAGCGCCCAACAACTGATCCGCCCGCTCGCGGTCGTGTCGGCGCTCGCGATCGTCGCGTGCGCGCCGCGGCCCCCCGCACCTTCGGGCCCGAAGCCGGTCCCGCTCCACCTCGAGCCCGCCTGCGACCTCGCGCCGGCCGCGGGCGTCGAGTGGGTCGTCGAGGTGAAGCCGCGGGCGATCGCGGAGGTCCCGGACCTCATCCCCGCGATCGGGCTCGTCCTGCCCGAGGAGCGGCTCCAGGTGTTCGCCGCCGCGCACGGCGGGATCGACCTGCGCCAGACGAA
The DNA here is from genome assembly GCA_019637155.1 of Labilithrix sp. Taxonomy (NCBI): domain Bacteria; kingdom Pseudomonadati; phylum Myxococcota; order Polyangiales; family Labilitrichaceae; genus Labilithrix; species Labilithrix sp. Next base: position 233,278 of record JAHBWE010000008.1, read on the forward strand.
GGACCTGTGTGTTGCACAATACAAGGATTCGTCGCTCGCGATCGTGAGCGTCCCGCTCGATCCGGATCGCGTCGCGCAGGCCTTCGCCGCGCGGACGGCGGAGCCGCCGGTGCGCACGATCCTGGCGCCGAACCCGCTCGTGCTCCGCCTCGCTGGACGCGTGCAGGACGACAACGAGCGGCTCACGCTCTTCGGGCGCGACGCGGCGGCGCTCGAGCGCGGCACGACCGGACCGCTCCGCGCCGCCGAGGCCTTCGCGTTCATGAAGCTGAAGAAGGCGACGCCGGCGCTGCGAGGCGCGGCGCTCTCGCGCGCGAGCGAGGTCGTGCGCGACGCGCCGGTGCGCGCGTTCGCGGCGGGCCCGTTCGAGGGCGAGGTCGCGCGCGGGCTCGGCGGGATCCTCCGCGCGACCACGGCGGTGGGCGCGGCGGTGAAGTGGACCGGCCAAGGGACCGCGCTCGACGTGCGGATCGCGCTCGTCGGCGCGTGGGGAGACGACGGGCCGGCGGCCGCGCAGCGCCTCGCGGCCGCCGCGAACGTGCTCGCGGACAGCGCGATCGGCCGGCTCCTCGGCCTCGACCAGCCGATCCGCTCCCCGACCGCGCGCGCCGAGAACGACGCGCTCGTGCTCGAGGCGACGCTCGACGGCGCCGCCCTCGCGCGAGGCCTCCACGCCGCCCTCGACGCCGAGATCGCCGACATCATGCGCCGTTGAGGTATTCAACGTCGGGGGCTTCGCCGGCTTCTCCCCCGACACCCCCACCCCAGACACGGCACTCGCGGCCGCTTCTGGGGCCCCTCAAGGCTTCGGCCAGGTTCCGCTTCGCGCGGAGCCCCGGATAGGTGCATACTTCAAGACGTGGGGCGATTCGCCGATCTCGAGACCTGCGCCGAGCTGACGCTCGAGCATGCGCGCGAAGCTGCCGCATCGCTCGTGTCGATGCGCGCGTTCCTCGACTGGGCGTCGTTCACCGCGCGTCCGGAGGAGGGCGCGCCGAAGGTGCTGCTCGCGATCGCGCAGCTCGCGCAGGCGAGCTGGATCGACGGGGCGCTCTACGTCGACGTCACCGGCGACGACGCGGTGACGAAGATCTCCATCTTCGCCGACTACGGGTTCGGCATTCGCGAGCGCCTCCTTCCGCTCGCGCGCCTCGACGCGCCGTTCGACGAGTTCGTCCGCGCGGTGCGGCTCTCGCCGAAGCTCATCGCGCCGTTCCGCGGCGAGACCCTCGCCGGCTCGCTCATCCTCACGCCGCCGGACGCGGAGCTCGGGGAGGAGAAGGACCTCGCGGACATCGCGATCGCGGAGTCGAGCCTCCTCGACGATCCGAACCGCACCGTGCCGCCGCCGCCGGCGGCCGCCGTGACGAAGCCGCCGCCCTCCGTCCCCGAACAGAGCGGCGTCCATACACATCCGACGGTGCGTCGAATGGTCGCAGTGCGGCCTGAAGCCCTCCGTTCGGGCAACGACGACTGACCGGCGCTGAGGGCAGGAAGAATCGACCGGGTGTGGGTTGACGCCCGTTCGTTAGCAGTGCTACGCGCGCGGCAGATGGCTCAGACCGCACGCTCCACCCGCTCCTCTTCCACCTCTGCACCGAAGGCCAAGGCGAAGGCCGTCACGGCGAAGACGAAGGCCAAGCCGACGCACCTCAAGGCCGTGAAGACGCCCGCGCCCGCGCCCGTCGCGACGATGGTCGAGCGTCCGCGCACGTCGCCGCTCCCGCCCCCGCCGATGCCGAAGGCGAGCATGAAGCTCGAGCCGGCGAAGCCGGAGCCGAAGAAGGAGGAGCCGAAGGTCCACCGTCCGTCCGGCGTGGTGCCGAAGGGCTACGTCCCGCTCGTCAACATCCCGCCGCTGCCGCCGCCGCCGAAGAACCTCAACGTCCAGGTCGGCGACAAGGTCGTGCACCCGGCCCACGGCCTCGGCGAGATCCTCGCGATCGAGCAGCGCGAGATCGGCGGCACGAAGGGAGAGTTCTTCATCATCCGCATCCTCGACAACGGGATGCGCGTGATGGTCCCGCGCACGTCGGCGCAGGCGGCCGGCCTTCGTCCGGTCATGAGCGCGAAGGAGGCCGACAAAGTCCTCGAGACGATGAAGGCGCGCGAGGTCGCGGTCGACCTCCAGCCCTGGAGCCGCCGCTTCCGCGCCTATACCGAGATGATCAAGAGCGGCTCGCCGCACGAGGTCGCGAAGGTCCTCCGCGACATGTACCGCCTCAAGTTCGACAAGGAGCTCTCCTTCGGGGAGCGCCGCCTCCTCGACCAGGCGAAGAGCCTGCTCCTGAAGGAGCTCGCCGCCGCGAAGGGCCTCACCGAGGCCGCGCTGCAGGGCAAGGTCGACGAGATGTTTCGCAACTGAGTGGGTAAACGGAGTGCGGCCCGGGTAGAATCCGGGCCGTGTCCGCTCGTGTGCAGGTCCTGTCGCTCGTCGTCCTCGGCTCGGGCTTGTTCGCGTGCAGCGACGTGCCCGCCAAGGCCGACGCGCTCGCGACCATCCAGCGTGACGTGAAGGAGGAGGCGACCTGCACGCTTCCGATCAACCTGCTCCCGCTCCTCAAGATGCAGCACACGACGAAGGCCGTGTGCGTGCCGCGCGAGACGGATCCGGCCGGCAAGAAGCAGTACGACGACGCGATGCGCTGCCTCGACGCGCTCGTCGCCGCGGACGTCACGAAGCCGATGCCGTCGGGCTACATGGCGGAGTGGCCCGACGAGCTGAGCGGCACCGGCTTCGACGCGATCTCCCCCTACGAGCGCCGCGCGCGCACGCTCCTCTTCAAGGGCTGCGTCCAGATGGTCGACGACCTCCGCGCCGGCCAGTTCCGCTGCGGCGACGCCCGCGCCGACAAGGTCGTCCGCATCAGCAAGATCGACGCCACGCACGTGTCGGTCCGCTACTCCCGCGCGATCACGATCGACCCGCGCCTCGCCTCCGTCGAAGCGGCCTGCGGCAAGGTCACCCGCCCCGGCCCCGAGGCGTCCGCCACGTTCGTGAAGAACACCGAAACGAAGAAGTGGGCGCTCGGCGACGGCGCCCCCACCGAAGACGCCGCCGCGCTCTGACGCCGGCGCTCACGCCAGCGGGACGATGACGAAGCTCGGGCCCGCCTTGCGCGCCGGGCGATCGCCGAGCTCCGTCAGGGCCGCGTGCAGGGCGTGAAGGTGACGGAGGCCCAGCGGCAGCGCGTGCTCGTTCGGGTGGACGAGCGCCTTCTCCGGGTACTCCACCTCGCGCGCGTCCATCTCGATGTGCGCGCCGATGACCTGCTTCACCGGTCGATCGGCGGTGAAGGCGACGAGCCGCGCGACGCTCGCGCGGTAGGCGCCCCAGTCGCGCACGTAGAGGCGGCCGGGGTACAGCGTGTCGCCGGTGAAGAGGAGCTGGGTCGCGCGATCGTAGAACGCGACGTGGGCGGCCTCGTGGCCGGGGATCGCGAGGACGTCGACGAGGCGGCCGCCGAGGTCGATGACGCCGGGCTCGTCGAGGGAGGGGATCCCCAGCGCCGAGCGCACCGCGTCGACGTCGTGCGCGATGACGCTCGTGCGCGCGCGGCCGCGGAGCTGATCGTCGCCGCCGACGTGATCGTCGTGCGTGTGCGAGTGCGCGACGAGGAGGTCCGGCCGCGCGTCACGTAGCGCGCGCTCGACCGGCGCGCGGACGTCGGCGTCGCCGGTGCCGGTGTCGATGAGCAGCGACCGCTCGCGTCCTTGCAAGAGCACGAGGAACGGCGCCTCGAAGTGGGTCTTGATCGACTGACGGAGGAACGTCGTCGTCGCGTCGAGCGACCACGTGCGGACGCCGGGATCGTTGCCCTCGTCGTCGGCGAACGCGTGCGCGGCGAGGGCGTCCATTTCTCGCGTATCCTAGCGCTCGCGATGGCGGCGCGCCTCCTCGGGATCGACATCGGCACGACCGGCGTCCGCGCGGCGGTCTTCGACGCGCGCGGCGCGCTCCTCGCCGACGCGCAGGTCCCCTGCCCTTACGCGTCGCCGCAGCCCGGATGGGCGGAGATCGATCCCGAGCGCTGGTGGTCCGCGACGGGGGAGGTCCTCGCGCAGATCGACCTCGCCGGCGTGGACGCGGTCGCCGTCGTCGGCCAGGCGCCGACCGCGGCGCTCCTCGGATCGAAGCAGCCCGCGATCCTCTGGCTCGACACGCGCGCGGCGGCGGAGGCGCGCGCGATGGGCGAGCACGCGTATTACCTCGGACCGAAGCTCGCGTGGCTCGCGGCGCGCGGGCTGCTCGACGGCGCGACCGCGGTGGTGCAGTCGCACGCGTACGTCGCGTATCGCCTGACGGGCGAGCTCGCGACGGATCCGTCGACCGCCGCGCTCTGTCGCCCCCACTTCGATCTCGCCGCGCGCGCGTGGTCGGCGCCGCCCGACCTCGCGCCGAAGCTCCCGCCGATCCGCGCCGCGCACGCGATCCTCGGCCACGTGCGCGCGAACGCGTTCGGCCTCCGCGAAGGCACCCCCGTCGTCGCCGGCGGCGGCGACTTCGCGGCCGCGACGCTCGGCGCCGGCGTCGTCGCGGAGGGCGAGGCGTGCCTGATGCTCGGCACGGCGGGGAACCTCCTCGTCCCGCGCGCGACGCCGGGCACCGATCCGCGCCTCATCAACGCGCATCACGTCGGCGCCGATCTCTGGCTCTCGCTCGGCGGCACGCTCTCGGGCGGCGCGATGGAGTGGCTCCGCCGCGCGCTCGGCGACGTCCCGCACGACGAGCTCGAGCGCGAAGCCGCGCCCCTCCCCGCCGGCGCGGGGGGACTCCTCTTCCTCCCCTACCTCGCCGGCGAGCGGACGCCGATCTGGGACACCGACGCGCGCGGCACCTTCGTCGGCCTCGGCCTCGAGCACGGTCGCGGGCACCTCTGGCGCGCGCTCCTCGAGGGGATCGCGCTCGGCTTCGTCGATTGCCAGGAGGTGCTGGAGCAAGACGGCGTGAAGCTCACCGGCGTCGTCGCCGCCGACAACGGCGGCAAGAGCGCGCTCTTCCGGCAGATCCTCTGCGACGCGCTCGGCGTGCCGCTCTCGTATACGCCGCGATCGAGCGGCACCGTCGCGGGCGCCGCGATGCTCGCCGGCCTCGGCGTCGGCGCGCTCTCCTCGCCGGACGAGGCGCGCCGATGGCGCGGCGAAGCGGTCCATCACGAGCCGAACGCGGAGGCCCACGCCCGCTACCGCGCGCTCCTCCCGCTCCGACGAGCCGCCTACGAAGGCCTTCGACCGCTGAACGCGAGCCTCGCCCAGCTGCGCGGCGCGTAGGCCACGCGCTCAGAACGACGGATCGAAGGTCCGCGCCGAAGCGGAAGCGGAAGCGGACGCCGGCGCGGACGCGTCGATCGTGTTTTTCGAGGACTTCGTGGGTGTCGAAATCACGGCGACGCACATGACCATGACGCTCGCGAGGAGGATGAGGACGCCGACACCGAGGATCACCAGGACGACGGTGTTCGTCGACGACGAAGGACGCGCGAGCGGCATCGGGCGCGCCGGTGGCGCGGGTCGATCGCCCACGCCCCTCGCGCCGTGCTTCGGATGGGGACTCGGCGCGGCGTGCGGCGAAGGCTGGGTCGGCGAAGAGGCGACGTGCCGTCCGCTCGCAGGGTGAGCGTCGGGCGGCGGCGCGGCGCCGGGGCTCGCGAGCGTGGCCGCGAGGCGCTCGCTCGCGGCCTTCGGCGGAGGCGCCGCGACGTCGAAGGTGTTCGTGCGTCCGCCCGACGCCGCGGCGCTCGGCGCCTCGGGCAGCGTCGCCGGCGCCGCGGCGCTCGGCGCCTCGGGCAGCGTCGCCGGCGCCGCGGCCTTGACGGCGGACCAGCTCGTCGGGAGCGTCGCCTGGAGCGTCTGCGCCATCTCCGCGGCGGTCACGAAGCGCACGCTCGGATCCTTCTCGAGCGCGCGCGCGACCGCCGCCGCCAAGGCGCGCGGCGTCGCGGGGACGAGCGCGTCGAGCGGAGGAGGCACGTGCTCGATGATCTCGAACGGCAGCGCCGGCGCGTTGGCGCCGCGCCACGGCCGCGCGCCGGTGAGCATCTCGAACAGAACGACCCCCACCGCGTGGATGTCCGAGCGCGCGTCGGCGGGCTGTCCCCGCAGCTGCTCCGGCGCCATGTACGAGGGCGTCCCGAGGAAATGGCCCGTCGCGGTGCGAACGCCGCCCGGCACGTCGTGCATCTTGGCGATCCCGAAGTCGAGGAGCTTCACGTGCTCCTCGCCCGCGGCCGAGCGCGAGATCCAGACGTTCGACGGCTTCACGTCGCGGTGCGTGATCCCGACCCGGTGCGCGGCCTCGAGACCGGCGAGCATCTGCGCGGCGATCCGGGTGGCGCGGCTCGCCTCGAGCTGGCCTTCGCGCCGCAAGAGCGTCGACAAGGACTCTCCGGTGAGCAGCTCCATCACGAGGAACGGCGGGGCGCCGAGCTGGAAATCGAAGATCGCGACGACGTGCTGGCTCTGGAGGCCGCCGGCGGTCATCGCCTCTTGCTGGAGACGAGCGACCGACTGCGGATCGAGCTCCGCCAGCACCTTGAGCGCGACGCGGCGCCGGAGATCGAGCTGCTCCGCCTCGAACACCGCGCCCATCCCACCCGCGCCGACGCGACGAAGCACGCGATAGCGGCCACCGAGGACACTTCCGATGAGCGAGTCCAAGTCGACGCGCATCAGGGCCGAAAGTCGTCGAGCGAGATCTGGTAGTGCTTCAGCCAGCGATGGACCTGCGCGCGGTCCTTTCCGAGCGCGCGCGCCACCGCGGCCACGTTGCCGGCGCATCGCTGGAGCAGCTCGCGGAGCTCCGCCGCCGGCGGCGCGTTCGTGCGTGAGCCGGCCTTCGGCGCGCCCTCCTCCGTTCCTCGCGGGGAGCCGAGCGCCCGGTCTTCCGAGCGCTTCTTGGCGAGCGCCTCGAGCGCGCCCGGCGGGAGGTGCTGCTCGTCGAGGGCGTCGCCGTTCGCGAGGGCGACGGCGCGCCGGACCGCCGCGAGCAGCTCGCGGACGTTCAGCGGCCAGTCGTAGCGCAGGAGACCGATCATGAAGCGCGGCGTGACGCGGACGTTCGCGGCGTCGGCTTGGGCGAGGAACGCCTGCACGAGGAGCGGGATGTCTTCCTTCCGCTCGCGGAGCGGCGGCAGCGAGATCGTGTGCGCGCTGATCCGCGCGTAGAGATCGGCGCGGAACTGCTCCTTGTCCACGAGCTCCGCGATCGGGCGATGCGTCGCGCTCACGACGCGGACGTCGACCGGCTCGGACACATGGCTGCCGAGCGGCGTCACCTGGCGCGTGTCGAGCACGCGAAGCAGCTTCGCCTGCGCCTCGAGCGGCATGTCGCCGAGCTCGTCGAGGAAGAGCGTCCCGCCGTCGGCGCTCCGGACGAGGCCGAGGCGATCGCGCTCGAGCCCGGTGAAGGCCCCGCGCTTGGCGCCGAAGAGCTCCGCCTCGAGCAGGGCCGCCGGCACCGCCGCGCAGTTGACGGCGACGAACGCGCCGGCGCGCGCGCTCGCCACGTGGAGCGCGCGCGCGACGACCTCCTTGCCGGTCCCGCTCTCGCCGAGGACGAGCACCGACAGCGCGGCGGCCCCCGCGACGCGGAGGACCTCCGCGCGGACGGTGGCCATCGAGGGGCCGCCGATCAGCCCCGCGACCGCGGCCGGCACGTCGCGCTCGTTCTGACGTCCGAGGAAACGCTCGGCGCCGCGCTCGACGAGCTTGAACACGACCTCTCCGAAGCGGAGCTCGTCGCCGTGGACGACGGTGGCGCGCTCGATCCGCGCCCCGTTCACGAAGGTGCCGTTCCGGCTCCCGAGATCGTCCACCTGCCACGCGTCGGCCTGACGCGAGACCTTCGCGTGCGACCGCGAGACCGAGCTGAACGGGAGGACGAGGCCGCCACGCGGGGGCTCGCGCCCCATGATCAGCGGCTCGTCACCGAGGAGGACGGCGAGCGGGACGCGGACGTCCGGCGCGTAGAGCGTGACGAGGCCCGCGCTCGTCGCGCCGTTCGAGAGCGGACCGCCGCCGACGCTGAAGGTGCTCGTGTCCGCCGACATCGCGGAGGAGTATATTCGCACGGGCTTCGCGGGCGCGCCCAGGCCGAGCAAGAGGCGCAGCGGTGCTGATGGCTCCGTCAAGGGAGCCGCGCGCGTGGAAGCGGGCTCATTCGACCGACACCGCCGGCAGGCTCGTGTTGACGAGCCGCTCGTTCTCGATGCTGCCGAGGCCGAGCTGACCGTTCTCGTTCTTGCCCCAGCATTTCACCGCGCCGCCCTCGAGCACGGCGCAGTTGTGGAACGCGCCCACGGAGAGGGAGAGCGTCGCCGGCTCGAGCTTCACCGCGGGGAGGTTCTGCCCCATCTCGTTCGGGCCGTCGCCGCGGTGGTCGTTCTCGCCGATCCCGAGCTGTCCATAGAGGTGGTTCTGTCCCCAGCACTGCACCGCGCCCGTGGTGAGGAACGCGCACGTGTGATGGCTCCCGGCCATGACCGTCTTCACCGGCGCCGCGAGCTCCACCGCGCCGAGCGCGTCGCCCATCTCGTCCGGCCCGTCGCCGCGATGCTCCGCGTCGCCGAGGCCGAGCTGACCGAAGGTGTTGCTGCCCCAGCACTTCACCCGCCCGTCCTCGAGCTGGGCGCAGGTGTGGTAGCCCCCGGCCGAGACCGCCGTAGCCTTGCCGCCGAGCGCGATCGCGGGGAGCGCCGCGACGGTCTCTCCCGCCTTGTCGCCGCGATTCTCGGCGTCACCGAGGCCGAGCTGCCCCGAGACGTTGTCGCCCCAGCACTTCAAGATGCCTCCGGTCAGGACCGCGCACGTATGCCCGTAGCCGGCGGAGATCGCGGTCGCCGTCACGCCGTCGCCGAGAGCGACGTCGACCGGGTTCTCGCGGTTCGACGAGTCGCCGAGGCCGAGCTGTCCCAAGCCGTTGTTGCCCCAACACTTGATCTTGCCGCCTTGGAGGAGCGCGCACGTGTGGAGCCCCCCGGCCGTCACGGCGACGGCGGGGGCTTCGAGATCGACCTTCGCGAGCGCGGCGCCCATCTCGTTCGGATCGTCGCCGCGAGTCACGCCGTCGCCGAGGCCGAGGCGACCGGAGATGTTGCTGCCCCAGCACTTCACGTCGCCTCCCTCGAGCAGCGCGCACGTGTGCTCGCTGCCCGCGGAGAGCGCGACGACCACGCCGCCGACGTCGACCACGCCGAGCGCGGCGCCCATCTCGTCCTCCTCGTCACCGCGGTTGTTCGTGTCGCCGAGGCCGAGCTGACCGTCCTGGTTGCGGCCCCAACATTTGACCTTGCCGCCGAAGACGATGCACGTGTGCTCGCCGCCGGCCGCGATCTGCGTTCCTCCGCTGCCGTCGCCGCCTCCGCCGCCTCCGTCGCCGTCGCCGCCGTCCGTTTCGGTCGCCGACGCGTCGGGCTCGGGGTTGGGATTGGGCGTCGGGGTGCCGGCGTCGTCGGAGGCGGTGGCCGCTTGATCGCAACCGACGTGGAGCGCGGCGGCGCACGCGGTGATGCTCCAGGCGACGAGGGAGGTGGTGGTCCAGATTCGCATTTCGATGGTTCCTCTTTGCGGGTGCGGGTTCGTCGGCGCCGAAGAGCAGGACGCGTGCCTCGCCCCGATCGCGCTCGGACCCCCGCGCGGCGCGGTGTTTCGTGAGACCGTGACAGTCACGAAGCCGCTCGAGCCGTCACGGATCCGTGACGGCGCGCGGGAGCGACTGTCACGCCGCGCGGCCTCCGACCGCGAGAAACCAGGCGCGACGAAGACGCGAGCGAGGGCATGCGTCCTGCTGTCGGTTCGGTCCGTATGAAATTCCTCCTCGCCGTCCTGATCGTCGTCGTCTCGATCGGAAGCTCCCACAGCGAGGCCGACGCGCGCCCGTCGCGACGGCACCGCAAGCGGACACTCCCGGCGGTGTCGGTCGCACGGGCGCCGGCGCCGCCGCCACCCCCGGCCGCGCCGCCCGCCGGCGGCGCGATCGCGTGCTCGTGCACGACGGTCTCGAGCTGTCCGCAGATCGGCACGCTCTCCGTCGCCGGCTACAAGCGGCAGCCGCTCTATTGCAACCAGCTCAACGGCTCGGAGAACCCCGGCGTCGTCGGACGCGACGCCTGGTACTACCAATGCGTCGAGCTGGCGAACCGGTGGCTGGTCGACTCCGTGGGCGCGCCTTCGATCGCGGGCAACGCCAACCGCATGTGCGAGAACGCGGATCGCGGCGCGTACGAGGTCTACACGTCGTCGCACGATCCGGTCCCGGGCGATCTGCTCGTGTGGGACGGATCGACGATGGGTCACGTCGGCGTCGTGATGTCGGTGGCGCCGTCGTCGATCGTGCTCGCGAACCAGAACTACGGCGGCCGAGGGCGGCAGGTTCCCTTCCTCGACGTCCCGCGAACGGGCGGCTTCTTCGGGGTCCCGGCGGGAGGCCGCGGGCTTCGCCCGAAGTGCATCATCCACCCGCGGCGCCTCGGAGCGCGGGCGCGCCCGAACGACGCTGCATCGGTCGCGGGCGTGCTGTAACGTCGCGGCATGAGCGAAGTGTTCTCCCTCCTGACGCTGACGCTGATGGAGGTGGTGCTCGGGATCGACAACATCGTGTTCCTCTCGATCGTCGTCGGGACGCTCCCGGAGCACCAGAAGGTGCTCGCGCGGCGCCTCGGCCTCGGTCTCGCGCTGGTCGCGCGCCTCGGCCTCTTGGCCGGCATCAAGTGGGTGATGGGCCTCGACACGGCGCTCTTCCACTGGTCCTCGATCGGTTGGGTGCCGGACGGCTGGGTCGAGAGCCACAACGTCGACGCGGTGACGGGCAAGGACCTCGTCCTCCTCGGCGGCGGCCTGTTCCTCATCGGCAAGAGCGTCGTCGAGATCCACAAGAAGACGATGGGCGGCGAGGAGGAGGAGATCGCGGAGAAGGCGAAGAACAAGTCGTTCGCGGGCGCCATCGCGCAGATCGTCCTGCTCGACCTCGTCTTCTCGCTCGACTCGGTCATCTCCGCGGTCGGCATGGCGCGCGAGCTCTGGGTGATGGTCACCGCGATGCTCGTCGCGGTCGCCTTCATGGCCACCTTCGCGAGCCGCATCTCCAAATTCGTCGACGAGAACCCGACCTTCAAGATGCTCGCCCTCACCTTCCTCGTGATGATCGGCGTCCTCCTCCTCACCGAAGGCGCCGGCACCCACGTCAACAAGGGCTACATCTACGTCGCGATGGTCTTCGCCCTCATCGTCGAGCTGTTGAACATGCGCGTCCGCAAGAGCAAAGACGCCGCCAAGAAGGCCGAGCTCAAAAAGGAACACGAAGCCAACCCAACCCGCCAGAGCATGGCCTAAGCGCGCAGGAGCGCCGCCTTCTGCGTTTCGGCTTTCGTGCGAAGGTACTCTTTGTAGAGGTCGGTGATGCGGTCCATGAGCTCGCCGGAGGCCTTCGCGTCATCGCGAGCGTCGCTCGCGGCCCGGCCGTGGCGAGCCGCGAGGTGTCCCTGGTGCGTGGCGTCGATGTCCGCTTTGCTGGCCTTTCCGGACTGCCATGTCGACGCGATCTTTCCGGCTCCCTCGACGCTCTTGGCGCTCGAGCTGAACGCATTCGTGTCGGGCTTGTTGATACCCCCGAACGACAGCAGGCCAGCTCCGGCCGTCGAAAAACCGCCGATCATTCCAGCCGCGTACTCACCGTCGGACTTCCTTTCCATCGCCTCGATTTGGCGCGTCTCGGCTGCCACTTGGAGCTGTTCCTCGGATGCACGAATCGCTTCGGAGATCTCCTTGTCGTCTTGCGCCGCCTGCACGAGCAGAATCGCGAGATCGGCACCAATGTCACCGGTGAACAGGTGGGGTTCCGGAAGAAGCGGTGCGTCGTCCAATGCGAGCGCCGGCAGATGATCGACATCCTCGCCAGGTCCGACCGCGGTTACGTTGGGCGTCTCTCGAATTCCAGTGGTCTCGTTCACGCTCGCACTCCCATGCTCATGAGTCGCGTCTCCGACTCGGTCTCGGTCACTTCCTGGACGGCCGCGGCGATCCGGCGGTAGGTCTGCGCATTCTCGCGAAGCTCGTCGATGATGAGATCGACCTGCCGCATCAGTCGTTGTGCATTGTTCATGTGCTTCTGCGCGATGATGTGCGCCTCATCGACCTCGTGCCGCACGGCAGCGCTCTCGACTCGATGCATGCCTCCGTGAACTTGGACCGCGCCCTCCACCGCGGTCCCGACCATCGCGAGCGCCTTCGGAGCTGCGCCGGCCGCGCCGACACCCGTCAGCACCGCGCCGCCGAGCATCATGCCGCCGCCGATCCACATCGAGGCGTTCTTTCCGATCAGCGGATCGAGGCACTTCGTTTCCTGAATGGCGAATCCACCGGCGGACAGCGCGACGCCGATCAGTACGACCGGGGCCGTCGCGGTACCGGCGGAGCCGACGATGGCAGCTCCCGCCGCAACGGCCATTCCTGCGATCGCGATCCACTTCGTGTACTTCAGTGACTCGCGATCGACCTCACGAATCTCGTCGGCGACGGCGCTGTCCTTGTCGGCGATGAGCGCCATCGCAGCGGCGCCGCGGTCGACGCTGCACCCAAGCGTCATTCCGGTCCCCACCCAGGCCGACGCATCCTTGCCAAGCACCTCGGTCTCCTGAACGAGGAGTCCGCCGATCGCGATCGCCGCACGCATGGCCTCCGGCGTCACGAGGCCGTCCTCCAGCGCCGCTGCGTTCATGGTCACGCAGTACAACTTCGTGGCGAGCTCGATGGACTCGGCGTTGTCCTTCTCGAAATCACGAAGGAGGTCGGGCGTGAGGCGGCTCATATGCATGCTCACGTCCGCCATGACGAGCAACGGGTTGGCCGTTGCGATTCCGACGAGACTGCCAATCCCCATCGCATCGAAGAACCCGCCCTGCTCTTGCTGCGCCTTCTCGGCCTCGGCGAGGGCAGCCTCCTGAGCTTCGCGGGCAGCACGGCGCGCCTCCTGCTTCGCGGCAATCTCCGTCATGGCCGCCTTCGACTCGAGATGGTTGTTCTCGGCGAAGATCAAATAGAGCGCGGCGAGACCATCCAACGAGTCTGCAGGAGGCGGCAGGAGAACGAAGGCGCTCGCATCTGTCTCGGTCGGACCAGGCGTCGCCGCGTTCGTCACGCTCGCACGCATCGTCTCCGGGACCGACATCGTCATCGAACGACGAGCTCCGCGGCGGCGAGCGCGGCGAGCTCGCTTTCACTCTGCTCGAACGCGAGCTCTCGCGCGGCCGAAAAGACCTCCACCGCGTCGTCGTCTCGACCAATGGCTCGCAGCGCGCGACCACGAGCGATCGCGCACCGAATCGTCGAGCTCGCGACGGTCGCGCCAACGCCGTAGAGCTCGACGGCGATGCGATGCTGGCCGATGGCTTCGTGGCAAGCGCCCAGCGCGAGCCACCCCCGCTCATCCGCGGGGTAAGACATGAGCATCGCGCGAAACACCTGGGCGGCCTCGGCGTAGCGAGCGCTCGTCAGGAGCCAGTGTCCGGTCGCGTAGAGTCCTTCCGTCGTTCGCGTGGTCATGATCAGCGACCGATGTTCCCGGCGATCGCCTCGGTGCCTTGCGAGCATTTGTTCATCATGTTGGTCGTCATCGATATCGCCTGCTGCCGCTGCGATACGAGCTGCTGCAGGATGATCATTTCGAGCTCCGCTGTCTTGCCGAGCTCCTCGCTGATGTCGCCAAGCGGCTTGACCTGCGCCTTCAGCTCATCGGCATTGACGCGATTGCGACCACCGACGTTAGCGACCGAGATGTCCGCGGCGATTCCGTTCCTCTCCGAGGTGCCCGACACGCCGGGCTTGTCCTCCACCCATTTGGGAGCCGGGCCGTCGTTGTAGCAAGCCGTCGATCGGAATTGCTGGAGCGACGCGATGACACCGTCTTTCGCCGTGCCCGGCGGCAAATGCTTGAGGACGTCGGCGTACGCTTCGAGGATCTGCCGTTTTTGCGCATGATCGTTCGGGTCGATGCCCTTAGAGCCATTGAGCATCTGCTGAAGCTTGTTGAGTGCCGCTTTGGCGTCGCGGACGCGTTGCTGCGTGTTCATCCGCGCCTTGATTTCACCGTTCAAGTCGTTGAGCTGCGTGGAGCAGTACGCGAGCAGTACATCGCCGTCGAAGGCTGCCATCTCCCCACCGCCGAGGAGACTGAGATCCCGAACCGGAGTCGTGGACGTGCCATTAATCGCGGTCATACCGATCTCCGTCAGGCGCGCAGGGCGAAGTTGAAGGTGGACACCCCCGCGGAGATCCGCGGGAGAGACACGCGCTCGACCTCGGCGAGGAACGACGCCGGGATCTCGAACCGTGCGTTCGGGTTCTCGGTGACGAAGTCTTCGAGGTTCGCGCGAGCAGCGTCGAGCTCACAGTCCTGCTGCTCGACCATTGCTTCGAGCATCTCCAGCGTCATTCCATTCATCGCTTCATATCTCCCGTTCTGGCGCGGTCTCTTCCCCGCGTGGTGGTGCCTGTTCGGTCGGCGGAGGGGCAGGTTGCGTCTTTTCTTCGAAGGCACGTAACTTCGCGAGATTCCGGCGTATCCTGGCGCGGTGAAGCTCTATACGAAGACTGGGGATGATGGGACGACGGGGCTCTTTGGCGGCGGGAGGGTCAAGAAGGCGTCGCTGCGGGTCGAGGCTTATGGGACCGTCGACGAGCTGAACGCGGCGCTCGGGGTCGCGCGGGCGGCGAAGCTCGAGGCCTTCACCGAGGGCGTGCTCGCGCAGGTCCAGGTCGATCTCTTCACGCTCGGGGCGGAGCTCGCGTGCGTGCCGGGCAAGGAAGCGAAGCTCTCGATGCAGCTCCTCGACGCCGGCGACGCCGCGCGGCTCGAGAAGGCGATCGACGACGCGGAGGAAGGGCTCCCGCCGCTCAAGACGTTCGTGCTCCCCGGCGGCAGCGCGCAAGCGGCGGCGCTCCACCTCGCGCGCACGATCTGTCGTCGCGCCGAGCGCGCGGTCCTCGCGCTCGATGACGCGCCCGCGCGCGGCGAGGTCGTGATCTACCTCAATCGGCTGAGCGATCTGTTGTTCGTGCTCGCGCGAAAAGCGAACGCCACGGCGAACGTCGAAGACGTCCCGTGGCATCCGCGGAAAAGCTGATCAGGCCGCTTCGAGGAGCTGCGTCGCGAGGAGCTTGCGGCCGCGGTGGAGGCGGCTCATCACGGTGCCGACCGGGACGCCGAGCTCGTTCGCGGCCTCGCGGTACGTCAGCTCGTCGAGGTCCACGAGCTTGAGGACGGTGCGGAACGTCTCGGGCAGCGCGTCGAGCTTGCCCTGCGTCGTCGGCGTGAGCGGCGCGGTCGCGTCCGGCGGCGAGAAGCGCTCCGGCATCGTCCACGCGCACGGGTCGGACGCGAGGACGCGGAGCGCGTTCTTCTCGCGACGCGAGCGGCGGTAGCGCGTGACGAAGACCGAGAAGAGGATCTGATAGACCCACGCGCGGAGGTTCGTGCCGCGCTCGTACTGCGCCGAGAACTTCAGCGCGCGCTCGACCGTGTCCTGCACGATGTCGTCCGCCGTCGTCGGGTCGCCCGCGAGGCGACACGCCCGGCCGCGGAGCTCGGGGAGAAGCGCACACAATCCCTCCGCGAGGGACTTCGTGTCGTGGGCAACGAGCGTGGTCGACGAAGAAGCGGTACGAACGGCGTTGGTCGGCATTGCGGGTGTCCTCGGGAGCAGGACCATTGCAGCCACGGTGCCATCCACCGAACCTCGAAAATCCCACGGGATCCGCGCGCCGGACACGCCCGCGTGTGTCCGCCGGAACGCGATGCGTGGCCAGGAACACGCTCTTACTCAACGTCGGGGCTTCGCCCCGACACCCCACCCCAGACACGGCCCTCGCGCTTTGCGCGAGGGTTGCTTCGCAACCGCTGGCGCGGCCGCTTCTGGGGCCCCTTCGCGCGACGGCGCGCGTCAGCTGGCGTCAGCTGGCGAGGAGGGCGGCGATGACGCCCGGGAGCTCGCCGGCGATTTCACCTGCGAGCATCCCGCGATCTCCGCGCTCCTTCGACCACGCGGCGCCCGCGACGCCGTGCAGGAAGGCGCCGGCCCAGGCGGCCTCGAACGGTGGGAGGCTGCAGGCGAGCGCGGTGATGAGGCCCGCGAGCACGTCGCCGGCGCCGGCGGTCGCGAGCGACGGCGAGCCCGAGCCGCTCACGACGACGCGGCCGTCCGGAGCGGCGACCACCGTGTACGCGCCCTTCAAGAGCACGACCGCGCGCGTCTGCTTCGCCGCGTCGCGGGCGGCGGCGAAGCGGTTCGCGTCGATGCTGGAGGCCTCCACGCCGAGGAGTCGGCCGAGCTCTCCGCTGTGCGGCGTGAGGATCGGCGTCGTCTTCGCGACCGCGAAGGCCGACGGCTTGCCCGCGAACAGCGTGAACGCGTCGGCGTCGGCGACGATGGGGCCCTCGAACGACTTGAGGACGGACGACGCGACCGCGCGCGCCCCCGCGTCGGTGCCGAAGCCGGGACCGATCAGCGCCGCCGCCTTCTTCGCGAGCACCGGCGCGAGCTTCTTCGCGTCGAGGCGCGCGACCATGACCTCCGGGATGCACGCCTCGAGGACGTCGGCCGCGCTCGAGACGATCGTCGCCGCCCCCGCGCCGCCGCGGAGCGCGCCCTGCGCCGCGAGGAGCGCCGCGCCGGTCTTGCCCGGCGAGCCGGCGAACAGCGCGACGTGGCCCGCGCGGTACTTGTGCGTGTCCACCGCGCGCTTCGCGAGCAGCGCGCGGACGTCGCTCGACTCGACCAGCGACGCCGCGCGCGCGTCGACGAGCGACGGCGGCACGCCGATGTCGACGACGTGCACGGTGCCCGCCTTCGCCGCGCCGCTCCCCGTCACGAGGCCGAGCTTCAGGTGCGCGAACGTCACCGTGAGGTCGGCCTCGATGCAGGGGCCGAGCGGAACGCCCGTGTCGGCATGGAGCCCCGACGGGACGTCGAGCGCCGCGACGCGCACGCCGCGTCCGCCGTCGTGCAGCGCGACGAGCACAAGGGCGAGCTTCGCGAGCGGGCCCGCGATCGCGCGATCGAGCCCCGTGCCGAAGAGCGCGTCGACGACGACGTCGGCCGCCGCGAGCGCGGGGCCGAGCGCGTCGAACGTCACCTCGCCGGGCCCCGCCGGGCCCAGCACCTTCGCGGAGCGCGCCCCTCGCGGTCGCGCGCGGACGAGGGCGGCATCGCCGCGCGAAGCGGAGTCGCCGCCGAGCGGCAGCGTCTTCGTCACGCCGCCGATCCCCGCCCAAGCCTCGTGGTTCGCCTTGCAGTCCGGCGTCTGCTTCCTCGCGTCGCCCGCGAGCCACACCTCCACGTTCGCGCCGCGCGCGAGGAGGTGCCGCGCGACGACGAAGCCGTCGCCGCCGTTGTTGCCCGTGCCCGCGACGACGATGACGCGCGCGCCCGCCGCGCGTCCGCCGAGCGCCTCTCGCTCGATCACGTCCGCCGCGCCGCGGCCCGCGTTCTCCATCAGGAGCAAGCTCGGCACGCCGCACGCCTCGATCGCGTGCTTGTCGAAGGCGCGCATCTGATCGCGCGAGAGGACCGGGATCACGGCGCGAGCCTCCCCACCGGCGTGCCCTCGAGCACCACGACCGCGACCGCGACGCCCGCGTCGTGCGTGATGCTGACGTGCCACGACTCGGCGCCGAACTCCTTCATCTTCGTGACCGCGTTGCCGGAGAGCTCCAGCGTCGGCCGGCCGCTCGGCGCGCGGCGCACCTGCACCTCGTGCCACCCCACTCCGCGCGCGCCGTCGAGCGCCTTCGCGAACGCCTCCTTCACCGCGAACCGCCCCGCGAGCGAGGTCGCCACGTCGCGCCCCGCGAGGTCGGCGCGCTCCTCTTCCGTGCAGATGCGCGCGAAGAAGCGATCGCCGTGACGCTCGAGCGCCTTTCGCATCCGATCGATCGAGCAGACGTCGATCCCCAGCCCCACGATCATGCGGCCCTCCCCTTCTTCATCGCCGCGAGCATCGCCTTCGTCGCCTCGCCGATGCCCATGAACACCGCGTCCGCGACGACGGCGTGACCGATGTTGAGCTCGACGATCTCCGGGATCGCCATCAGCGCCGGCACGTTCTCCGTCGTGAGCCCGTGCCCCGCCGCGATCTCGAGCCCGAGCTCGTGCCCGACCCGCGCCGCCTCGCGCAGACGATCGAGCTCACCCGCCTTCTCGTGCGCGTACTCGCCGGTGTGGAGCTCGATCTGCTCCACACCTAACGCGTGCGATGCCCGCACCTGTTCGAGGTCCGGCGCGATGAAGAGGCTCACCTTGATCCCGGCGCCCTTCAGGAGCGCGAGGTGCCGCGAGAGCGCCGGCGCGGAGCGCGCCACCTCGAGGCCGCCCTCGGTCGTGCGCTCCTCGCGCCGCTCCGGCACGAGCGTGACGACGTCGGGCATCGTCCTCCGCGCGATGGCGACCATCTCGTCCGTCGCCGCCATCTCCAGGTTGAACAGCGCCGCGCCCGCGAGCTCCGCCTTCAGCCGCGCGACGTCGTCGTCCTTGATGTGCCGCCGGTCCTCGCGGATGTGCGCGGTGATGCCGTGCGCGCCGGCCGCGAGACACATGCGCGCCGCGGCGACGGGGTCCGGGTACTTCGTCCCGCGTGCGTTCCGGAGCGTGGCGACGTGGTCGATGTTGATGTGGAGCCGCATCACGCGCGCACGCTAGCACGCGCCGTGCGTTGCCCGCTCAGTTGGTGGAGCTCGAGGTGCACCAACGCCCCTCGGTGACTGCGCCCTCGCACTCGGGCGGTCCGACTCTCTCGGACTCCTCCAAGGTGCACGCCTCCCAGCCCTCCGAGAGCCCTTGCTCCGACCGAAGCCTCTTCACCTTGGCGATCGCCGAGCCGGGGGCCGTTACGAGGAGCGCGTCCTCGACGCGACGATGGCATGGCCCATCGCTGGTCAGGCTGGTCACGTCGAGGCAGCCGAGGACGACCTTCGCATGCGTACAGCCTGCCGCGTCGTCACGGACCCAGCCGTGGATGGGCAAGCAGCTCGCCGGACACGAACAGGCCGGAAACGGACAGACCCCGTCGTGAACGACGGCGACCGCGACGGAGCCGCCGGTGTCTTCTCGGCTCGCGCACGCCGCGAGGAGCACCGAAAACACCACCGCGCGGATCACGACCGTCAGTCGTCTCCGCCGCCGCCGTCGCCTTCGTCTTCCGTCTTGGGCGTCTGCAGGATCTCGCCGTTCGGGCCGTCGCGGCGGACGATGACGGTCTTGCGGCCGACCGTGTCGACGTTCTCGCGCGCGACGAGGGTGATCACGTTGACGCCAGGACGGAGCGGCACCGTCGTGTCGAAGGTGAGCTTCTTCGGGTCCTGGCCGTTGCGGTTCGACTTGTAGAAGACCTTCTTGTTGCCGACGAAGACGTAGGAATCGAGGATCTTCTCGTTGTCCGTCGCGGTCGCCTTGATCTGCACCTTGTCGTCGCGCACCGAGAGCGCGACGGGCTGGATCTCCACCGCGGGCGGGAAGCGCCGCATCTGCTCCTCGAACGCGACGACCGCGGCCGGCTGACCGCCCGACTCGAGCTCCGCCGTCCGCACGAAGCCGAACCGGTTGTCGCCGAGCGTGACCTTCGTGAGCTCGCCCACCGTCGCGGTGACGTGCACCGCCGTGCCCGCGCCGAGGCGGCCGAACGCGCGCGCGCCCGGCTCCGGCGACTCGAGCAGCGTCGCGCCGCCGGTGCGCGCCTTCATCGCGCCGCTCGTGTTCGTGAGCGACGACGGCACCGCGATCGGCATGCGGACCTTCTCGATCACGTTCTCGCGCAGATCGCGATCGGCGATCGAGAGCTCCACCTTCGCCTCCGGATCGGCGAGCGGCGCCTCGACGTCGAACGCGAAGGTGAGCTTCTTCACCTCGCCCGGCTGCATGTTCGAGATGTCGAAGCGACCCTCGTGGAGGAGGAGGCCGTCGCCGGAGAGGTTCCGGAGGTTCGCCTGCGTCTCGTAGCTCTTGCCCTTGCCGACGTTCTTCACGCTCACGTACATCGTGAGGTGCTCGCCCTTCTGCACCTTGCCGTCGCCGTTGCCCTTGCGGACGTCGGCGATCTGGTAGCTGTACGCGAAGACCGGCCGCTCGAGCGCCTTCACCGCGACGCGGATGTCCTGCGCGGCCGGGTTGCGCCCGCGGGATTCGTCGAATTTCACACTAATACCGTCCTGGCGCGAGAACGTGTCGCGCGGGATCTTGCAGACGCGCGGCGCGTCCTTCGGGAGCGGCGCGGTCGAGCCGACCTTGTGGCCCTCGACCTCGCACCACCCGAGCGGGATGCTCGCCGTCTTCGACTTGCCCGGCTCGAGCTTGCCGATGACGAGCTCCTTGTTGTCGTAGAGACCGTTGTCGCTCTTGGTCACGGCCGCGAGGCGATGGAGCGGGACGGTGCCCTTGTTCGTCACCGTCACCTTGAGCGTCATCGGATCGCCGGCGGTGACCTCGTTGTTCGCGCGATCGGTCTCGAGCTTCACCTCGACCGGCGGCGCGGGCGAGCCCGGCGCGGACGAAGGCACGTCGGCGGGCGCGTCGCTCCAGTCGATGCCGAGCGCCTGGAGGTCGGCCGACACCTTCGCGAGCTCGCTCGAGCGCGTCTGCGCGATGAGGTCCTTCGCGGCGCGCACCTGCTCGAGGCGCTTGCCGTGCGGGACCCTCGCGACGAGGTCGCGCGCGAACTTCACCGGGAAGTCCTTCGCCGGGAAGTCGTTGCCGAGGACCTCGTCCGGATCGCCGCCGCGATCGCGGAGCTCGCGCCGCAGCGACTCGGGCAGGTTGTAGCGCACGACCTCGGACGGCTTCTGGCCCTCCTTGATCCGCGCGTTGACGAGGCTGCGCGAGAGGTCGCGCTCCTTGATCGAGCCGGTGTCGACGGTGAGGTCCATCTCCTGGCTGTCCGCCGTCATCGGGTCGAGCTCGATGTCCGGCGTCACGCCGGTGCCCTGGATCGAGATGTCGCCCGGCTCGGTGAGGTACTGCGCGATCGTGAGCTTCAGCGCGGCGCGGTCGGGGAGCTCCGTGAAGACGAGCTGGACGGAGCCCTTGCCGAAGGAGGTCTCGCCGATGAGCACCGCGCGCTCGTGGTTCTTGAGCGCGCCCGCGACGATCTCCGAGGCCGACGCCGAGGAGCCGTTGATGAGGAGCGCGATCGGGTAGTTCGGCTCGGTGCCCTCCGGGTGCGCGACCTTCTCCTCACGGTCCTCCCCCGCGCCGGGGTTGCCGACCGTGGCGACGATCGGGCCGCTCGTGAGGAACTTGTCGGCGACGCGCGCGGCCTGCTCGAGGAGGCCGCCGGGGTTCGAGCGGAGATCGAGGACGAGGCCCTTGATCTCGCCGTTCTTGCGGAGGCCCGCGAGCGCCTCGTCGAGGTCCTTCGCCGTGTTCGCCTGGAACTGCTTGAGGCGCACGTAGCCGATGCCGTCGCCGAGGCTCTTCGACTCGACGCTCTGGACCTTGATGACCTCACGCGTGAGCTCGAACGGTCGCGCCGTCTGCCAGCCCTCGGGCCCGTCGCGGCGGATCCAGACCGTGACCTTGCTCCCGGGCGCGCCGCGGAGGTGCTGCACCGCCTCGTTGAGGCCCATGTTCAGCGTCGACTCGCCGCCGATCTTCGTGATGCGGTCGTACTTCTTCACGCCGGCGCGGAAGGCGGGCGTGCCCGGCATCGGGTTGATGACGGTGAGCTGCTGATCGCGGATCGAGATGACGATGCCGAGGCCGCCGAACTGGCCGCTCGTCGACAGGTTCATCTCCTTGTAGGCCTCCGGCGAGAGCAGCACCGAGTGCGGGTCGAGCGTGTGGAGCATGCCGTTGCACGCCGCGTACTCGACCTCGCGGAGATCGACCTCGGTGCCCTTCAGGTTCTCCTGCACGAAGTCGAAGACCTCGCGGAGGCGCGCCGACACGTCCCAGAGGCCGAGCACGTTGTCGACGCGGAACGTCTTCTCCTGCGTGTCGACGCGCACCGTCACCGTGGGCGACGTCTCTTCGTGGATGACGATGATCTGCGCGACGTCGCGCTGCACGTAGTTGAGCGAGGACAAGAGCATGTCCTTCGGCTTCACGCGCTTCGGATCGACGTACTTGTCGCGGACGTTCTTGAGGACCTCGTTGACGACCTTCAGCTGCCGGAGGTCGTAGTTCCCCGCGTGGTGCTTCGGATCGCCGGTGCTCGCGACCGCGGGTGCGAGCCCGTCCCAGAGCCCTCCTCCGTGGAGGTGGATGGCGAGCCAGCTCGCGATCCCGAAGGAGACAAAGAGCGCAACGAACCGCAGTGCGCGCGAGGGAAGACGCATGGACTTCCAGTATAAACACCTGTCGCGCGGAAAAGTTTTTAGGCTTTACGAATTACGGCGACATAAAACCCAGCCAGGTTCGCGGCAGGCGTGTCGCACAGCCAACGTTCGGCGCTGCGCAACATTCCTCCGACGAGCGGGATGTCGATCGCGATCGCGGCCGGCGTGACGATGCGGATCCCGCGCGCGGCCTCGACGCGCGTACCGGGTGGGATGATCTTCGGCACGTCGAGCGGCGAGTCGAAGCGCGTGTAGACCGCACTTTCCCGCGTCCTATCGCTGATCTTGCCGGCCGGGCCGAGGCGCTTGGCGAGGCCGCGGAAGCTCCATGGGTTGTAGAGCTCGGCCAGGATGACGCCGCCCGGCTTCGTCACGCGCGCCATCTCGCGGAGCGCCTTGCCGATGTCGGGGACGTGGGCGAGCACCTTGAAGGAGCACGTCACGTCGAAGGTCGCGTCGTCGAACGGGAGCGCGGTGACGCTGCCCTCGTGCACGTCGAGCCCGCGGCTCCGCGCGAGCTCCAGCATGCCGGGGGAGAGGTCGATCCCGACTGCCTTGTGCGCGTGCTCGGCGATGCGCTCGAGGAGGAGGCCGGTGCCGCAACCGCACTCGAGCACGTCTTTGCCCGTGCCGTAGCGCGCGGTGAGCTCGATCTCGAGGTCGTCGACGAGGGCGTGGTAGCCCGCGGCGCGGTTCGGGCGGCGGTGCTTCTCGTAGCTCTTGCTGAACTCGTCGTAATAGGCACGCGTCTCGTGGTCGGTCATGTGCCTGGCCCCGGGTGCTTGGTCTTCGACGCCGCGAGCGACGACACGATGCGCGTCACGCGCCCGCGGAGCTCGGGTCCCTTCGGGATGAAGTCCTGCGCCCCGAGCTCGAGCATCAGCCCGACGTCGCTCGTCGATCCTCCGGCGCTCATCGCCACGACCGTCGACGCCTCGACGAGGTTCGCGCCGCGGAGGTACGTGAAGAGCTCGAAGCCGCTCATGCGCGGCATGTTGAGGTCGAGGAACACGAGCCGCGGCGGCTTCTTCCGGAACTGCTCGAGCGCCTGCTGCGCGTCGGCGGCGAGGATGATCTCCGCGCCCGGCGCCGCTTGCTTCACGTACATCGCGACGAGGCGCGCGATGTCGACGTCGTCGTCGACGATGAGGACGGAGAGCCCGCCCTCGCTCGCGCTCGTGCCGCGCTGGATCTCCTCCTTCGCGGTGCGGAGCTGCCACACCGCGGCGTCCATCGAGACGGGGCGATCGTTCGGCTCCTTCGCCATCAGCGACGAGACGAGCTCGGAGAGGCGCTTCGGCACGCTCACCGCGTCGGACAGCTTCGGCACCGGCGCGTCCGCGTGCGCGAGCAGGACGTCGACCGGGTCTTTGCCCGTGTACGGCAGCGCGCCCGCGAGCACGCGGTAGGCGAGGACGCCGAACGCGTAGACGTCGGCGAGGTGGCGCTCGGTGCCGAGCTGCGTGCCGGAGAAGATCTCCGGCGCCATGTAGTCGGGCGTCCCCGCGACGATGCCGCGATCGGGCTCGTAGTGCGCGCGCACGAGGCCGAGGTCCATCAAGACGACGCGGCCCGACGCGGCGAGGAGGATGTTCTCCGGCTTGATGTCGCCGTGCGAGATGCCGGCGCGATGGATCGCGGCCATGCCGTCCGCGATCGCGACGAGGACGTCGATGCGCTCGGCGATCGGCGTCGTGGACCCGAGCCGATCGAGGTGGTGCGCCAGCGTGAAGCCGGACACGTGCTCCATCACCATGTAGTCGATGCCCTCGTGGACACCGAGCGCGTACACCCCCACCACGCCGGGGTGCTTGATCGCCGCGAGCGCGCGCGCCTCGTTCCGGATCGAGAACTGCGCCTCGATGTCCGCGAAATTCGCCTTGATCGCGACGCGGCGCACGAGCCCGACGTCCTGCGCGTCGAACACCTGCCCCATGCCGCCGCGGCCGAGGACGGCTTTGATCTCGTACGCGTCCGAGACGAGCTCACCGATTTTGAAGATGGTCTTGGGGGTCGACTCGGACACGGAACCTGATGGCCCAGTCTACCTCAGTCGCACGCGCGACGTTCCAGCCAAGTGATGGTCGAGTCGCCGTAGAGGATCCACACCGCGCCGAGGGTGTCCTCGATCACGAGCACGTCCGTGACGTGCGCGGCGACCGCGATCTCCCCGAGCGACGCGAACGCGCCGTCGGCGTCGACCTTCCCGAGCTCGAGGATCTTCGGCGAGCCGACCGCCTTCTCGCGCGGACGCATGCGCACGATCCACGCCGTCTTGCCGTCGCGCGAGGGCGCGGCGCCCATCGGCGCGGGATCGAGGCCGTTGGGGTAGAGCGACCACTTGGTCGGGACGTTCTCCTTCGGCGGATCGTCGACCGCGACCATCGCCATCCCGAACTCGAGCGTGTCGCGCGGCATCGGGATGAACGCGAGCGCACGCTCGCCGATCGGCGCGACCTCGAGGTCGACCCCTCGCTCGGGCACGCCGCCGACGCTGAGCACGACGTCGGGCGCGAGGCTCAGCTCGCTCTCCTTCAGCGTCATCGTGCGCGCGTGGATCGGCACCATCGCCGTGCGCGTGTCGAGGTACACCGCGACGGCTTGGTCGGCGGGGCGCGCCTTCGTGCCCTTCCGCGCGAAGAAGCGCATCGTGGTCGCGCCCGCGCCTTCGTCGGAGAGGCGCTGCCCGACGCGATCGTCGAGCGACACGAACGCCTGCAGCATGTCGCCCTCCGTCGTCTTGTGCTTCTCGAGCCACGCGACGACGGAGTGGTCCGCCCCGAGCGGCGCGGCCGCGAGGCGCGTGCTCGCCGCCGCCTTCGCGCCGGTCACGGTCTTCACGTCGGTGGGACCGTTCGGTCCGAGCGTCGCGCGCGTGATCTCGCCGCCGGTCGTGGGGCAGTACACGAACTTTCCCGCGAGCTCGCAGCCCGGCCACCGCACGCCGACGAACGCCGTCGGCCGCGGCGGCACGAACGGCGGCGTGTTCTTCGGCGGCACGGGTGGGATCGCGACGGAGAAGGCGCGCGGCCGCCCGCCGTCGTTCACGATCATGCGGAGCTCGTGCCCCGCGACGTCGAGCGCGGCCGGACCGCGGAACGGCTGCTCGGCGGGACCCCACACGAGGCGGCACGCGGAGGCGCCCGCTTCGCCGAACGGCTCGTCGACCGACGCGGCGGCGTCGCTCGGCGGCGCGGCGTCGACGACGGGCGCGGGCGGCGCGGCGTCGGCGTCGGCGTCGGCGCTCGCGCGCGGCGGCGGCGCGGGCGCGGCGTCGGCCCCGGGCTTCGGCGTCTCGTCGCAATCCTTGCACGATGCAAGAATCATCGAGAGCGCGAGGAAGAGGTGCCGGCGCGACACGCCTCCGTTCTACATCAGGCGGGTTTTCGAGCGAACCGGCTTCGCTCAGCGTGGGTCGCAGTCGCTCGAGACCTCGAGGCCGTCGAGGGCGGCCCAGCCGTAGCGGACCTCGCCCGTCGTCGACGTGACGTAGCCGTAGATGAACTTCATCGCGCCCGCCGGCGTCGTGTACTTGTCGGTGCCCTTCGTGCGCGCGTAGAGCTTCGCGTCGAGCGACGGCGCGCCCTCCGCGGTCGGCACGTTGAGGCGCTGGAACTTGGTGCCGGCGGGGAAGATGTCCGTGTTCGCGCCGCCGAGATCGTCGCCCGGCACGTTGAACGAGAGCGTGCCGTAGACCTCTCCGTTCTTCCGGACCTGCGGGAGGTAGTCGTTCGGCTCCTTCGCCTCCCCTTCCTTCGCGCCGCGCACGACCTTCAGCGTGTCGAGGCGCGCGGGGTACGTCGTCCCGATCTCGTAACACGCCATCGGCGAGAGGTTCGCGCCCTTCGCGTCCATCTTCCCGATCGCCTTCGCGAGCGCCTCGCGATCGGCGAACGCATCGATCGGCACCCACCCTCCCGACGCGAGCCCGGTGCTGAGCGCGTAGACGTAGCGGACGCCGTCGATGCGCCGCGACTGCCCGTAGTTGAGCGTGAATTTCGAGAAGGTGGAGCGACCCATCTCTTCGCCGTTGCCGTCGACGACCGGCACGGGGCTCTTCGCGGGATCGACCGCCCACGTCTCGCCGCCGTCGGCGCGGCGCACGCGCTGGCCACCGGCGCGGAGCGAGCAGTTGTAGCGGCTCCGCTTGCAGGTCTCGCCGTTCTCACCGCGGGTGATCATCTCGCTCGCCTCGCCCTCGGGCTCGGCCTCCGGCTCGAGCTCGGCGCACGCGGTGAAGGCGACGATGATGAGAAGAGGCGCGAAGCGGAGGTGCATGTCGATGTGGGATGCAGTCGGCAGGCCACGCGTCCGCTGCGCACGGCGGGCGCGGTTTGCGCAGCCCGACGCGCAGTCACGGCGACGGCGGGTCAAGCCCCGCCCAAGGCGTCGATCCCCGGTGGCTGCGTCCGCCCCAGCTGCTGAAGACCGCTGCACCGGCACGAGAGGGCGGAAAAACCGAGGTGGCGTGCGCCGGTTGTGCAACGTCGCGCGCAGTGCCCCCGCCCGCGACCGCTGGCATCGTTCCTGCCATTACTGGCTTTCATGATGGCGAACGATCTCCCGCGTCATTTCCAGGCTCCGGCGCTCGGCATGCCGCGGACCCCGCGCGCGGTCTCGTTCTCGCTCCCGACGTCGGAGGACCTCATCGAGGTCGCCGAGCCGGCGCTCCCGTTCACGGAGAGCGACGCGTACCACGCGGTGTCGCCGGTCCTTCCGCGCATGGTGAGCGCGGAGGAGTCGCGGCTGCAGCCGACCGTGCGCGTCGGCGGCAGGTCGTTCCGCAAGGGCGCGGAGGCGCCGACGAAGTCGAGCCTCGCGTTCTTCGTCCTCATCGGTCTCTTCGTCGGCCTCTGCGCGTTCGTCGCGATGACGATCGCGCTCCCCGACGCCTCCGCGCACGCGAAGGCCCCCGCGCACGCGAAGCCGCCGACGACCGCGCGCGCAAACATGAACGCGAACGCGAACACGAACGCAGAGCGCGCCGACGCGAACGCGAAGCCCGCCGTCGCGATCACCGCACCGGAGACCGTAATCGCGAGCGACTCGGAGGCGTCGACCGCGAGCGCGAAGCCAACCGCCGCGCGCCGCCGCACGCCGTTCATCGGCAAGCGCACGCCGAACGCGAAGACCGTCGCCCTCCCGGCGAACCCCTACAAGCTCCCGTGACCGCGCAACCGCGCGCTCTCGACCTCGAGCGCCGCGCGCATCACGATCCTCACGACCTTCCGCCCTCACGCAGCCGCGCGAGCTCGGCCTCGAGCGCCGCGACGCGCGCCTCTGCTTCTCGCTGGCTCGCCTCTGCTTCTCGCTGGCTCGCCGCTGCCGCGCGCGCCGCTGCTTTCGCCGCGCGCGCTTTCTCCTCCGCCGTGCGGGCGCGCTCGTCGGCGGTCGGGAAGACGATCGTGGTCCCGTCGACGATGCGTCGGGCGCGCAGGCAGCACGGGTAGGTCTTCCCTTCCGCATACACGGCGTCGAGGTAGAGCTCGACGCCGAGAATGGCCGAGCGCGTGCGCTCCTTCTTCACGAGGCGCTCGACGAAGTCACCGCTCTTCCGGTCCCACGCGCGGAGGCGCGTGCCCTCCTTCGCGTCGACGTTGAAGACGTAGAGCTCCTTCACGCCCACCTCGGCGTAGCGCGCGAGCTTCTGGCGGAGGGTCCACCGCTCGTAGCTGTCGCTCGGGCTCAGCACCTCGAACGCGACGTCGGGCGCGCCGCGCTCCCAGCACATCCACGAGTCGAAGTCCTCGCCGTCGGGCACACCGGCCTTCACGAAGACGTCCGGCGCGAGGCATCGCTTCGGGTTGTTGGCTTGAAAGTACACGTATTGATCGGCCCCGAGCGTTCCGCTCTCGATCGGGATCGCCGCGCGGATGATCTGGTAGAGCGCGTTGCACAGATGATGATGACGGCGGCCTTGGGGCACCTTCTCGTCCTCCGGTTCGCTGCACGGGAAGTGCAGCGGCCGCACGGGACGGAGGTACTTCACGGACGACATGCCCATGCCCTCGACTTTATCCGCCCCAACGACCACACGCGAGTCGCAGCACGACGCATGCCGCATCTCGGCGCAAACGATCCCGCACACTTCGAGCCCGTGACCCTATGGCCGGGCCAGGCCAGGGCCAGGCCAGGGGCCACCTCGAGCCCCAAACAAAGTGCGCAACCGGTGCAGAGACGCGGCCGACCCGCGCGTCATGCTCCGTATCGCTCTCGTCGTCTTCCTGCTGTCCACCCTGCTCGCGTGCTCGGAGGAGGTGACGCTCATCGAGACGCAGCCGACGAAGACGATCACCTTCCAGACGACATGCGTGCGGAACCTCTGCGACCAGCGCTACGAGACGTCGCGACGGCAATGCTCCGAGTGCATGTCACTCGCGATGGAGACGATGGACCTCGCTCCGTATACCTCCGGACTATGCAACTCGATTTGCGCCGGGAGCCCCTGCACGGAGGACGACCGCGAGACCTGCGTCGAGGAATCGTTCGACCCGGTCGTCACGGGCTACCTCGACGTGGAGGTCCGCGATGCATGCGTTCGTATGCTCGAACACCGGAGCTCTTGCGGCGAGCATCAGTACGACACGTCGCTCTGCGAGCGGCAGGGCCGCGTGCTTCGGCACGAGCAGGCCGCGATCTTCGCCTGCCTGGCCACTTCGCGCTGCGGTGGTGACGACCGATGTGAGCTGCTGGCTCCCCAGCCGACCTCTTTCGGTGAGGAGCTCTGTGCTGCCTTCGCCGGGTGTGACGAGGAACGGACGCTCTCTTCGAAGACGCCGCGGACCTCGGCGAGGCTCACGTTCTCTTCGCGCACCGCGGCGTACCGGACGAAGCACGCGAACGCGTCATCGAGCGACGTGAAGCCGTTGTGGTCCTCCATCAGCCCGCCCTCTTCGTGACACCAGGTCCGCACCGTGCCGTCGGGGCAGACGAGCCAGTAGTTGCCGGCGCCGTCGTTGGCCATCGCGAAGGCGTCGGGCTCGACGTTGCGGAACTCGCTCGTGTCATGGCCCCACTCGACGTTGAAGTCGTACAGCTCGGGGAACGAACCGTTCTTCAGCCGCGCGTGCAACGCGTCGAACGCGCGCCGTGCGTCCGCCGGCAGCTTGGCGAGGAACGCTTCAGGCGGCGCGGCCGCGTCGCCCTTCTGCATCTTGCCCTTCAGGAGCGTCTGAATGTCTGTCTCGAGCTGACCGCCGGCGATGTAGTCTCGGGTATCCATCGGCCGGCGAGGCTATGGCATCTGCGCGCCGCCGCAACCTCCACCGCCGGTGAAGGGATATCCTCGCGGGTCATGAACGCGCTGATCGCGGCGGTCGAGGCGTCCTACGCCGCGACGGCTACTGGCGACGTGGACATGTGGCTGCGTCGCTCGACCGAGGCGCTCGCGCCGCTCTTCGCGCCGAGCTCGCGTTGCTCGCGCGCAAGCAAACGCCGGTCGAGTGATACGCTGGGCGCGCGATGCCCGAGCTGCCCGACGTCGACGTGTACATCGAGCACATCGCGGCGCGGACGAAGGGAAAGGCGCTCGAGAAGGTGCGGCTCGCGTCACCGTTCGTGCTCCGCACGGCGGAGCCGCCGCTCACGGCCGTCTACGGGCAGAAGGTCGAGCGCGTCCACCGCCTCGGCAAGCGCATCGTCTTCGACTTCACCGCGCTCCACCTCGTCATCCACCTCATGGTCGCGGGGCGCTTCCGGTGGAAGGAGCTCGGCGCCGCGATCCCGGGGAAGGTCGGGCTCGCGGCGTTCGACTTCACCGGCGCGGGCACGCTCGTCCTCACCGAGGCGAGCACGAAGAAGCGCGCGAGCATCCACCTCGTCGACGATGCCGGCCTCACCGCGCTCGACCCCGGCGGGATGGAGGTGCTCGGCTCCAGCGTCGCCGCGTTCGCCGCGAAGCTGCGGAGCGAGAACCACACGCTGAAGCGATCGCTCACCGACCCGCACCTCTTCAGCGGGATCGGGAACGCGTACTCGGACGAGATCCTGCACCACGCGCGGATGTCGCCGGTGAAGCTCACCTCGAGGCTCACCGACGCCGAGATCGAGAAGCTCCATTCTTCGATCCACGTCGTGCTGAAGGAGTGGACCGATCGCCTGCGCGCCGAGGCGGGCGAGGAGTTCCCCGAGAAGGTCACCGCGTTCCGCCCCGAGATGGCGGTGCACGGCAAATACGGCAAGCCGTGCCCGCGCTGCGGCGGCCCCGTGCAGCGCATCCGCTACGCCGCCAACGAGATGAACTACTGCCCGACCTGCCAGACCGAGGGCAAGCTCCTCGCCGATCGATCGCTCTCGCGCCTCATGCGCGGCGACTGGCCGAAGACGCTCGAGGAGCTCGAGGCGAAGAAGGCAGAGGGCCGCGCCGTCGTCGCGCCGCCGGCGCCGCCGCCGAAGAAGGGCAGCATCGCCGAGCGCGCGGCGTCGTTCATTCCGAAGCGCGGCGGGTGACGTTCACGATCTGCTTCTTCGCCTCGTCGACGTCGTATTCGCAGACGCCGATCGCGACGTGCCCCACCGCGTTGCGGGCCGCGTTCTGACGCACGGTCGCCTCGTCGCACGCGCACGGCGCCTTCGGCGGCGCGTCCTCGCAGCTCGGCGTCTTCGGCTGCACGAGCGCCCAGCGCCGGCGCTCGTGCGCGGCGACGAACGCGTCCGGCAGCTTTCCTTTCTCGAGGAGCGCGGCGTACGCGACGAGCGGCGCGCGCGCCTCGGCGGCGGTGAAGACGTCGCGCGGCGGTCGCTCCCCCTCCGCCGCGAGGATGGGCCCGACCTGCTCGATCGTGCAGAGCGGCTCGTCTTGTTTCGTGTCGCTCGCCCAGCCGAGCGGTCCCTTCTCGTTGCAGCGGAAGCTCGGGTGATCGAGCGGCTCGAGGCCTTGCGCGAGGAGCGTCTCTCGAACGCAGGGCGCCGGCGCGAGCGCGAGCGCGAGGTACACCGCCTCGGCGAGGAAGGCCTCCTCCCCTCCCCCTCCTTCGAGCGACTTCGGCCGCGTGCTCGCCACGTCGCACGCGATCGTGCCCGCGGCCTTCGGCTCGTACGCGAGGACCGCCCGCAAGAGCGCCGCGGCGGCGCGTGGCTCGACCCAGCGACGCCCGAGGTCGTGCGCCTTGATCGTGACGAAGGGTCGCTTGTCCGCGGCGCTGGTCCCGAGATCGACGACGCGCGCGGCGCGGGCGATCGCGAGCGGATCGGTCTGCATGAAGACGGGCCACATCGCCTTCTCGAGCGCGTCGGCCGGCGCCTTCGCGCGGACCTCGTCCCAGCCCGGTCCCGGGATCGACGCGGTCGCGACGAGCAGCTCGACGTTCGCGCTCGGTCCCTTCTCGCGCTCGAGCTCCGCCGCGAGCCCGAGCCGGCGCTCCTTCGTCTTCGCCATCTCCCAGAGCGGCGCGAGCGCGCGCGCGGTCTCGGGCGCCGCCGCGAAGTCGACCGGCAGGCCGACGATCGGTCCGACGAACACGCCCTCGCCGATGCGGTAGAGGACGCGCCCCTGCCCCGCCTTCGTGCGGTACGCGAGGCGCCGCCCGCTCTCGTCGCGCGTCACCACCGTGTCGGGCGCGACCTCGTCGGGCAGCTCCGTCTTCGTCCCGTCGAGCACGAGCGTCGCGCGCCCGCCGAGGACCTCCACCTTCGCGTCGCTCACGAGCTCCTTCGAGCGACACGAGATCGCGAAGAGCGACACGAGCAGGAGCGCCACCGGCCGCCGGATCACGTCCCGAGCATCGCCCCGCTCTCGCCAAGGCGCAACGCCGTGGTTATCGCTGTCGGGGTGCCTCGCCGGCTCGGCTTCCTCGACGGCCTCCGCGCCTTCTTCGGCGGGATCGGCTTTGTCCTGTTTCGCCCGAAAATGTGGGGCTGGGCCGCGATCCCTATCTTCGTCGCGACGCTGCTCTTCGGCGCGACCGGCGCCCTCGCGATCTGGGGCGGAGCGAGCCTCGCCGACCAGGTCCTCTCCGGGGCGACGAGCGGCTGGGCGGCGGCCGGGCTCTGGGGCCTCCGCGTCCTGTTCTGGATCGTGGGCCTCCTCCTCGCGTTCCTCCTCGCGCTCACGCTCGCGCAGCCGCTCTCGGGGTTCGCGCTCGACGCGATCGCGCGCCGCCAGGAGCTCGCCCTCGGCGGCCGCACGTGGCCGGATCAGCCTCTTTTCCCGTCGCTCTTCCGTTCGCTCCGCGTCACGCTCTTCGCCCTCGCGGTGAGCCTGCCGCTCCTCCTTCTTCTCTCGGTGGTCACGCTCCTCTTTCCGCCGGCGTCGGTCGTCACCGTCCCGCTCAAGCTCGCGGTCGCGGGGTTCGCGATCAGCTACGACTTCCTGGACTACCCGCTCGGCCTCCGCGGCGAGGAGGTGGGGGCGCGCGCGGCCTTCCTGCGCCGGCACGCGGCGGCGGTCCTCGGCTTCGGGCTCGCGGCGTCGGTGGTCCTCCTCGTGCCGGGGTTGGGGCTCCTCCTCCTGCCCTTTGGGGTGGCGGGCGCGACGCGTTTGGTAGTCCTTGCCGATCGGCCATGAAGCGTGTGAGGCTGAGCCGCTGAAATGAGCACGCCGCTGACGATCAACGACAAGGTCACGCTGCCCGGCAGCGATCTCGAATGGACCGCCGTGAGGTCTGGCGGCCCGGGCGGTCAGAACGTGAACAAGGTCTCCTCGAAGATCGAGCTCACGTTCGACTTCGAGGGGACGGTCGCCCTCCCGGACGACGCGCGCGATCGCCTCCGCAAGCTCGCGAAGGGCTCGCTCGACGCCGAGGGCCGCATCCTCGTGAAGAGCGAGAAGACCCGCGACCAGGCGAAGAACCTCGCCGACGCCCGCCAGAAGCTCAAGGAGATGATCCTCGAAGCGCTGAAGGTGCCGAAGGTCCGAAAGCCGACGAAGGTGAGCAAAGCGCAGAAGGCCAAGCGCGTCACCGAGAAGAAGAAGGTCGCCAAGAAGAAGGCCACGCGCAAGAAGCCGTCGAAGGACGACTGACTGCTCCTCGTCTCGCGCGCCCCTCGTCTCGCGCGTCGAGCACCTTCTTGTTTCAGTCGAGTTGCTCGAGCTCCTCGCACCGGAGGATACGCTCGCGCTCGACGTCGGTGACGGGAAGCTTGCGCGCGGCCAGGACGCTGAAGATCCCCTCGGCCTTTCCTGCGGATGCGCTCCGGTTTCGTGTCGGCGGCCTGGGGAGGGCCGCGGCGCCATCACCGAGAACAGGAGGTCCGTGCGCTGCTCCGCGAGCGCACGCTCCACGAACGTCCCCGGCTCGTGCCGCCACCTCCGCGGGCAGGATCGCTTGCAGCTCGCCCCGGCGCGTTCTCCGGATCCGAGAACACGTGCCTCAATCGCAGCGGGACATCATGCGGGCGGCGCGGGCGCGGAGCTTGTTTCGGAGGAGGTCGACGTCGTCCATCTTGTCGGGGGTGAACGTGAGGCGGGCGCCGTCGGCGACCTCCTCGAAGCGTGTCTGCACGGGTGGGAGGTGGACCGGCTGGATGCCGTGGCGTCCGCCGCCCACGCCGTGCCAGCCGTCGTGGCCAACGCCTGCGCCCCTCCCCGCTCCGTGGAGCGCGGCCGCGTCGCGGGCGCGGCGTCGGAGCTCGTCGAGGCGATCGGGCGTCGTCGTGAAGAGCAGCGTCGCGCCCGTCGCCGTCTCGTCGAACTGGATGTGCGCGTTCTCGACGCCGAGCGGGCACGTCGCGCGGATCCGACTCGCGTCGAGCGTCCGCGGAGGTCCCGCGACCGGCGGCGGCTTCTCCCCGCACGCCGTGACGAGCACCGCGAGCACGATCGCCGCCCCCGCACCTCGAACCGCCGGCAACCATCCCTCGATCGACATCGCGCTCGCCTTCGAAGCACGTCGCGCGCCAGCGTGCGCGACGCCGTTTCCGCGTGCACACGCCCCTTCGGCGCGCATCTGCCCCTTCGGCGCGCATCTCGTGCACCGGCCGGCGCACGCCGTGCGCGATCAGGGCCGGCGCGGCTTCGGGACGAGGACCTCGACCAGATCGGCGATCACGCGCAGCTCGTGCTCGTCGGCGGCGTCGATCACGACGGGCGCGTAGCGTGGGTTGAGCGAGCGAAGGGTCACGCGCTGCGTGCCGTCCGGTCGCCGGCGGGTCTCGAGCATCTTCAACGCGAACGGTCCGCCGAGGCCCTCGGCCGAGAAGACGGGGTGGGCCACCAAGACCGCGCGGCCGCGAAAGGGCGGCGGCGCCGGCGGACCGAAGAGGCAGACCGCGCCGTCCGGGATCCGAGGCTCCATCGAGTCGCCCTCGATCTGAGCGACGAACTGCCGCTCGGGAGGAGGACCCTTCCGCGGGAGGATGACCCAGCCGAGCGCTTCGACGACGCGACCGCCGTCCGCGAACGCGCCCGCGGCCGCTCGGAGCGTCATCACCGGAACCGCATGGACCGGCCGCCGCCCTCGCATCGTCGACGGACGCACGCGGTACCCCGCAGCGCTCAGGCGCACGAGCGGCGTCGGTCGGACGACCGCGTGCGTCGCGGCCGGCGTCTTCGCGTTGGGGTCGGCCGCCGCGATGAGCGCGTACACCGTCGTGCCGAGCTCCGTCGCGATCCGTTCGAGCGTACGGAGCTGCAGGTTCTGCTTGCCCGACTCGATCCGCTGGTAGTTCGTGGGCGCCGTGTCGAGCCGGGCGGCGAGGGCCTCCTGCGTCATCGAGATCGCCTCCCGGCGCCGGGCGATCGCCCGCGCAACGCAATGAAGAAGGTCGTCTTTCTCGCGCGCCAAGCCATCGACGAGTTGGGCGCCGATGACGAGTGCGAACCATCATCACTAGTGATGGTTCAATGTTCGATTTCTGCTCGACAATTTGGCGTTCATGCAATCGAGAGTCGCAGATTCGTCGTTGACATCGGATGACGCGCCCCTCTAAGAAGCATCTTCGATGATGGTGCTATATCGCCAATTGCGGGGAAGGCGCTGTCAGCAGTCGGGAGGGACCATTGGTCGATCGTCGAGTATCCAAGTGCCGCTCAACCTCGTCGCGCCGAGCCGTGGCGCTGGCCGGCGTCGTGGGCCTCCTCGTCGGCCTGCCGCTCACCGCGGTCGCTGACGAGCCCGCGGCGCCGCCGTCGTCGCCTGCGCCGTCGTCGACGGCGCCGACGGTCCATGGCGTCTACGACTTTTGCTACATGCGTCCTCCGAAGAAGACGTCCCACTACGAGAAGTGGCGAGTCGTCGTCTTCGAGCTCGGCGGCAAGGAGATCGCGACCGGTCCCGAGAAAGAGGTCGACGAGAAGGGCATCGCCGTCGGAGAGCACCAGGTCTTCCGCAACGGCGCCCTCTTCAACGACGTCCGCGACACGTTCTCCGCGACGTTCCCGATGCCGCGCTTCTACGCCGTCGAGGCCGAGACGGAGAGCCCGGCGGCGCTCCGCGGGAAGAAGCAGCTCTCCAGCAAGGAGATGATCGACGCGGCAGGCCTCGACACGTTCGCGGCCTACTCGATCGCGTGCTCGGACTGGGTCATCCTCCCTCGCCTGACGGAGAAGACCGCGTCGTGGAGGAAGGTCACCGCGAAGAGAAAGAACGGGACGACGTACCAGCGGTGGATGCTCGATGTCTCCTGGAAGATGGAGGCCGACGTCTATCGCCACGAGGCGAACGGCGGGTTCACGCTCTTCCAGACGGTCACCGACGGCAACGATGCCGGCACCGACGCCGCCTACGAGCTGGCGACGAAGGCGCCGCAGCAGAACAACATGGGCGCGCAGCAGATGCTGGTCTCGAAGCATCCCAAGCCCGGATGCGACCCACCGATGATCGCGGAGGGGGCCGCGATCGTGAAGGGAATCCACGCCTGCGTCGACGCGCTCGGCGCGCTCGCCGACCGCGCCCGCGAGACGCTCAAGGCGGACGAGAGCGAAACCGCCGGCGGTGCTCCCACCCCGCCGCCCGCGGCCCCGGGCGCCGACGGCGGAGCGCCCGCGACGCCGGCCGAAACGGTCGCGCCGACCCCGTTGAGCCCGCGGGAGCGAGGTCTCCTCAAGAGCCTCGCCGACAAGGATCGCGACGTCATCCCGGCGCTCCTCGGACTGCTGGGCGACTCGAAGAGCCAGCGCCTCCTCGACCTCGCCGACGAGATCAAGTCCGCGAAGAGCGCCTGCGAGAAGCCGGTCGACAGCGTCGAAGCGGCGAGCGAAAAGCTCCGTCAGCTCAGTCAGCAGGGTCCGGCGTCGCTCGGAGTGCCGGCCGTCCTCGGGTTGGCGGAGTGCGCGGGGATCGATCTCTCGCCCGACCTCAGCAGCGCGTCGGCGCCCGGAACGCAGCAGCACTTCTCGAAGCACTGCAAGGACGTCGACGACGACGTCGCGCACGGCCGCGACGCCATGCGCAACGTCGCGCGGTGCCGCGGCCGCGTGAAGACGGAGTGGGCGACGCTGAACCTGCAGAACAAGGTCAAACAGCTCGATCCGTTCCGGCTCTTCTCGATACTGCTGGCTCGACCGGGCAAGGACCCGCCGCAGGGGATCTCGGTCGGAAGGAGCGAGGGCGCGCGGCGCGGCGACGTGTTCGTCGCGATGCTCGAGCGGAACGGAGAGCTCGTGTCGGCGGGCTTCGGGCGCATCTCGGACGACGGACCGGGCGGCGTCGAGGGAGAGACCAACCCCTCCGGCTTCAAGTTCCGCCGCGGCGAAGCCGACAACGGTACGCAGATGAAAGAGCACCCGCAGATCGGCGTCGTGCTCGGCGCTCGACCGCAGGTGAGCATGTACGCGCTCAAAGGAAACCTCGACACGACCATCGCGTTCGGCGGCGCGGTCGAGGGCGGCTACAACGCGTCGAAGTTCGTCCCCGTCGGCGACGAGGTCTGGGGCCGCGCCAACATCGGGTTCCTCGTCGGCTCCAAGAAGGAGCAGTTCTTCAACATCGAGATCGGGCCCGAGGTCGTGAAGTACCTCGCGGGCGGCTTCGCGGCCTACGGCGGTCTCGGCGCATCGATCGCGCTCGCCTCCAAGAGCGTCGACACCCCCGGCGGAAGCCAGAGCTTCAGCGGCGCGAGCTACGGCGCGCTCCTCAACGTCGGCATCGACTACGCCATCACCCCCGACTGGAACGCGCGCCTCGGCGCCGGCTACCGGCAAGGCTTCAACAACGCCGATCTCACGAGCGACGCGGCCCCGGGGAAGATCGACGGCGGCACGCTCTCGTACGCGCACGCCGGACTCGGTGTAAACTACACATTTTAGGCGGCTCGAGACGCGCGGCGACTCAAGCCGAGCGCCGGGACGTGACGATGCGCTCGATCCGCTCCGCGGCCCGCGCGGCGCCGGGCTCCGCGCGGAGGCGGGCGCCGAGCGCCTCGGCGCGGGCGCGGTGGTCCGGTCCGAGCGCGGCGCGGATCGCGGCGGCGAGGCGCTCCGCCGTCACGCGGCTCCGCGCGAGCGCGCGCGGGCCGGTGCCGAGCTTGCGGTTGAGGAGGGCCCAGAACGGCTGGTCGCCGAAGAAGGTCATGATCACGTTGGGCCTCCCCGCGCGCAGCGCCTCGTGGAACGTGCCGACGCCGCCGTGATGGACGACCGCGGCGACGCGCGGAAAGAGCCAATCGTGCGGCGTCTCGTCGACGACGTGCACGCGCTCGTCGCTCGACGTCAGCCCCGCCCACCCGCGCGCGAGGACGACGCGAACGCCCGCGAGGCGCGCCGCCTTCGTCACGATGACGGAGAGCTCCTCCGGCGCGAAGCCCGTCATCGAGCCGAAGCCGACGTAGACCGGCGGCGGGCCCGCCGCGAGGAAGTCGGCGAGCGCGTCCGGCGGCGTGAACGGCGCCGGCGGCAGGAACGGGAACCCCGCGATCTCGTAGGGAGCCGGCCAGTCGGCGGGGCGCGCGAGCACCGATTCGCTGAAGAGGTGCACTCCGGGTATCCTGCGCGCGAGGACCGCGCTCACGACGTTGCGCTCGCGGAACGGCGCGACGCCGACGCGCCGGCGATAGTCGTTGTGGACCTCGTTGAACGGGCCGAACGCGAGGGACAGCACCTCGTGCCCGGCGGCGCGCTTCACGAAGCCGGGGAAGCGGTCGAGCCACACCGCCCCCACCGGCGCGATCTCGCGGGAGGGGACCATCGGCCACGGCGCGAGCACGACCGCGGGCAGGCCGCGACGATCGGCGGCGTGGAGCGCGCCGGGCGCGAGGACGTAGAAGAGGACGGCGTCCGCGCCCTCGACCGCCGCGTCGGCGTCCTCGCACCACCGCGCCTGGAGCGGCACGAGCAGCTCGCGCCCGTGGCGCGCATACTCGCGCGGCGATCCGGCCGACTCGAGCCAGCGCCGTCCGAGGTCCGACTCGAGGAGCGCGCGGAAGTTGTCGCGCAAGGGCGGGCCCGGCTCGACGCCGTGCGCGCGGATGAACGCGCCGTATTCGGCGTGGGTCGAGAGCGTCACGCGATGGCCGCGGTCCATGAGCGCCCGCGCGAGCGCGACGTACGGCTGGACGTCTCCGCGCGTCCCGCAGGTGACGATCGCGATTTTCATCGTAGCCTTGGCCCTCCATGAGCGAGACCGAGGCGATCGAGTCGGCGGACGCGCCCACCGCGAGCGGCTTCCGCCTCACCGTCGTCGACGGCGACGTCACCTACGAGGCGACCGGCCCGCGCTGCGCGATCGGCACCCACCAGTCGAACGACCTCTGCCTCTCCGATCCGAAGGTCTCGCGCTTCCACTGCGAGATCGTCCTCGACGGGCCGAACGCGCGCATCCGCGATCTCGGGAGCAGGAACGGGACCGTGGTCGACGGCGTCCGCGTCGCGGACGCGTTCCTGCGCGCCGGCAGCGTCGTCCGCCTCGCCGGGGTCTCGCTCCGGTTCGACCTGCTCGAGCAGGTCCGCCGCGTGCCGATCTCGTCGCGACGGAGCTTCCACGGCGTCGTCGCCGAGTCGATCGCGATGCGCGCCGCGCTCGCGCCGATCGAGCGCGCGGCCGGCAACGACATGACGGTGCTGCTCGAGGGCGAGACCGGGACCGGGAAGGGCAAGGTCGCGGAGGCGATCCACCGCGCGAGCGCGCGGAGCGGCCGGCCCTTCGTCGTCGTCGACTGCGGCGCGATCCCGGCGAACCTCCTCGAGTCGGAGCTCTACGGCCACGAGAAGGGCGCGTTCACCGGCGCCGGCGAGCGGCGCGTCGGCGCGTTCGAGGAGGCGAGCGGCGGGACGATCTTCCTCGACGAGATCGGCGAGCTCCCGCTCGAGCAGCAGCCCAAGCTGCTCCGCGCGCTCGAGAGCCGCGAGATCCGGCGCGTCGGCTCGAACGCGCATCAGAAGGTCGACGTCCGCATCGTCGCGGCGACGAACCGCGACCTGCGCCGCGAGGTCAACGACGGACGCTACCGCGCGGACCTGTACTTCCGCCTCGCGGTGATGCGCGTCGCGCTCCCGCCGCTGCGCGAGCGCGCCGACGACCTCCCCGCCCTGAGCCGCGACCTCCTCCGCTCGCTCGGCGCGAGCGACGACGCGATCGCGGCGCTTTGCACGCCCGAGCTCTTCGCGTCGCTCCGTCGCGGCGCGTGGCCCGGCAACGTGCGCGAGCTCAGGAACCACCTCGAGCGATGCCTCGCGTTCGAGGAGGCGCTCCCGATCGGCGAGGAGGCCGCGCCGCGCGCCGAGGTCGACGCGAGCGTGCCCTACGCCGAGGCCCGCCGGCGCACGCTCGATCGGTTCGAGCAGGCCTACGTGAAGGACCTCGTCGCGCGCCATCGAGGGCAGATGACCAAGGCCGCCGCCGCGGCGGGGATCGATCGCGTGTACCTCTACAAGCTGCTGAAGCGTCATCGCTGAGCGAGCTCGAGGACGTGGCGGTGATCGTCGTGGCGGCGGTACCCGGCGCGCAGCTCTTCGGGGAGGGAGCGCTCGTGACGCGCGATCCGCGCGACGAACGCGTCTATCCGCTCGCGCGCGTCCTCACCCCGCGCGCGCGCGACGTCGATCGACGTGCGGGCGACGAAGGAGCGCGTCATCGGCGGCGCGCCGAAGCTCGTCGCCTCCGCCCGCACGACGAGGCGAAGCGCGTCGTCGAGGCGGCCGGCGGCGAGCGCGACGCGCGACGCCGCCGCGTACGCGAGGGCGACGACGAACGGCGTCACGAGCTTGTCGTCGATGCCCTCGAGCGCGCGCGCGGCGAGGCGCTCCGCCTCGCTCCGGTCGCCCTTCTCGAGGTGGGCGTACGCGGCGAGCGCATGGGCGTGATGAGGATCGAGCGCGAACGCGCGCCGCGCCTGCGCGATCGCGTCGTCGTAGCGCTCCTCGAACACGTCGAGCCACCCGAGCTGGATCGCGCACCACGCGGAGAAGAGCGGCGCCTCGCCGATGTCGCGCTGGAGCTTGAAGAAGAGAGAGCGCGCGCGCCTCGAGTCCCCCGCCTCCCCGAAGAGGACCGCGGTCCCGTAGTCGAAGAGGCCGATCGCGATCCGATCCGGGATCGTCTCGAGCTCGCGCCGAGCCTCCTTCGCGCTCTCGATCATCACGCCGAGGTCCGCGTCGCGCCGCAGCATCATCGCGACGCGCGCGTAGCGGACGAAGACGCGGAACGCGCGGCTGGCGTCCGACGCCGCGGCGCGCTCCGCGTGCTCGACGAGCCGCTCCGCCGCCTCGAGCTGGCCGACGCTGTCGAGGATCTCGACGGCGAGGGAGATCGCGAAGCCGTAGAAGCCGGTCAATTGCACGTCCGGATCGGTCGTGAGGAGCATCTGGATGATCTCCGGCGCGGCCTCGTTGTCGCCGACGTAGGCGCCGGACGACAGCGCGTGCGCCGCCGCGGCGTAGGAGTGAGAGGAGCGCGGCGGGACGAGCGCGTACGCCTCCTTCGCCGCGCGCGCGGCGCTCGCGTGAGCGCCGGAGCCGGCGTCCACGATCGCCTGGACGAGGCGCAGCCGGCCGAGGAGCTCCCCCGTCGCGCCGCAGTGGACGCCGCGCTCCGAGAGCGCGCGCGCCGCGCCGATGTTCCACGACTCGACCGCGCGCTGCGCGGCGTCGAGGAAGCAGGGCGCCGCGCGCGCGCGGTCGCCGGCGCGATCGAAGTGCTCCGCGAGGACGAGCGCGTCCTTCTCGCCCGCCTCCTCCAGCCACGCGCCGGCGCGCCCGTGGAGCGCGGTCCGGTCGTCGTCCGCTAGCATCGCGTACGTGGCGTCGCGGAGGAGGCCGTGCCGGAACCGATGCTCGCGCGCGAGGCCGCGGCTCGGCGCGGGCACGACGAGCTCCTCCACCACGAGCCGCTGCAGCGCGTCGCCGGCGGCGGCCTCGCCGTCGAGCAGCGCGGTGACGCCGGGCTCCGAGAACGTCTCGCCGAAGACGCTCGCGACGCGCAAGAAACGGCGCGCGTCGGGATCGAGCCGCGCGATGCGCGCCTCCGCGAGGGCGAGCACCGTCTCGGGGAGCGAGCCCCACCCGCGCTCCGCGACGTGGCGGATCAGCTCCTCGAGGTGGAACGCGTTGCCGCCGGAGCGCTCCACGATGTGCGCGACGCCGGCGTCGTCGAGGTCGGGGAGCACCGCGCGGATCAGGCGCTCGGCCGCGCGCTTCGTCAGCGCCGAGAGCTTCACCTCCTGCACCGCGCAGCGCGACCACAGCCCGGGGAAGAGGTCGTGCACCTCGGGCCGCGCGAGCGCGAGCACCATCAGCGGGCGCGCCTCGTTCGCGCGCAGCGCCTCGTCGAGGTACGCGACGCTCGCGCCGTCGCCCCAGTGGAGGTCCTCGATCACGCAGACGATCGGCCCCGCCTCGACCGCGGCCGCGATCCACTCGGCGAAGCTCTTCGCGATCCAGATCCCGAGCGCGCGCGCGTCGTCGCGGGCGCCGCGGAGCTGCGGGCTCGGCGAAGGCGCGGGCGCGCCGACGAGCTCGCCGAGCATCTCCGCGGTGTGGTCGAGCACCTCGTCCGCGAAGAAGCGATCGAGGTACGCGCGGAGCGTCGCGTGCTGCACCTCCGCCGCGTCGTCGTCGCGCACTCCGGCGGCGCTCTGGACGAGCCGGCGCGCGAGGCCGAGCGCGGAGCCGGCGCCGACGGGATCGCCGCGCGCGACGAGGACCGTCGCCTCGCCGCGCACGCGCGCGAGGAGCTCGTGCGCGAGCCGGCTCTTGCCGCCGCCGGCCGCGGCGGTGACGACGACCGAGCGCGCGACCGGCTCGCCGAGGCACTCGCGGAAGGTCGCCTCGAGCAGCGCGAGCTCTTTGTCGCGGCCGACGTAGGGCGTGCGTTTTCCGAGGAGCGTGCGCGGCGCGGTCTCGCTGCGGGCGGGGCCGAGGAGCGCGCCGTCCTCGATCTCGAAGCGATCGCCGAGGAGCGCGGCCGACACGTCGTCGATCGGGATCCCGCGCGGGCGCGGGGCGAGCGTCGCGACGCGATCGATGATCGGACCGTACGCGCCCGCGTGCGCGTCGCCGACGCGCCCGGTCGCGATCGCGAGCGACGCCCCCGCGTGCTCGCGCGCGAGCGAGAGCGCGCACGCCGCCGCGGCGGTGGTGGGGTCGTGCCCGCGGAACTCGACGAGGAAGGCGTCGGCGGCGAGCGGGATCGCGCCCGCGACCGGCGCCGCGCCGGCGGCGACGCCGCGCGCGAGCACGATCGTGACCATGCGCTGCTCGCGATCGCCGACGCCGCTGCCGCTCGATCGCGACGTCTCGCTCGCCTCGAGCGCGCGGAGGACCGTGGCCGCGTCGCGCGGGCGCGCGTCCGGGTCCTTCGCGAGCATACGCGCGACGAGCTCGTCGATCGCGGGCGGGACGCTCGGCGCGAGGTGGCGCGTCCGCGGCGCCTCTTCGAGGAGCACCTTCGCGAGCACCGCGACCGCGTTGACGCCGGCGAAGGCGGGCTGGCCGGTGATGCACTCGAAGAGGACGCAGCCGAGCGCGAACACGTCCGCGCGCGCGTCGACGTCCTTCGCCCCGCGGGCCTGCTCCGGCGACATGTACCCGACCGATCCGATCACGAGCCCCGTCCGCGTGATCGGGACCGCGGTCGTGTCGAAGGCGCCGCCGCCGCGCGTCCGCGC
Organism: Labilithrix sp.; assembly: GCA_019637155.1. Classification (NCBI taxonomy): domain Bacteria; kingdom Pseudomonadati; phylum Myxococcota; order Polyangiales; family Labilitrichaceae; genus Labilithrix; species Labilithrix sp. The sequence continues at coordinate 276,569 of JAHBWE010000008.1, forward strand.
GATGCCGAAGTCGACGACCTTGAGCCGCGACGGCGCGCCGTCGACGAGGAAGAGGTTCGCGGGCTTGACGTCGCGATGGACGATCCCGCGCGCGTGCGCGGCGGCGAGCGCCTCCGCGACGCGACGCGCGACGAGCAACGTGTCGGCGAGCGAGAGCGGCTCGCGGGCGAGGCGCGCGCGGAGGTCTTCGCCGTCGAGCCACTCCATCGCGATGTACGCGCGCTCGCGGACGGATCCGTGCGCGACGTACCCGACGACGGCGGGGTGATCGAGCTGCGCGAGCACGCGCGCCTCTTGCTCGAAGCGCCGATCGCTCCCCTGCTCCGCGATCACCTTCAGCGCGACGAGCCCGCCGGTGACGCGGTCGCGCGCGCGATAGACCGCGCCCATGCCGCCGGTGCCGGCGAGGCTCTCGATCACGAAGCGTCCGCCGATCGGCGCGCTCCCCTCCATCGGCTCCGCATTGTCCTCCATGTCGATCGTCATTGCGAGCGTCGGGCCAGGCCGGAAGCTCGGCGCCGCGCGGCGCCTGTGGACCGCGGAGCAACACCGGCGTCGCGCGGGTGTTGCCCCCGGGGCTACAGCGCGCGCGATCGACGCGGGGTTCCGTTCGGCACGCGGTTCGCTACGTCGGCCCGCGATGAACCGAGCACTCGTCACCGGCGCCAACGGACACATCGGCTCGAACCTCGTCCGCGAGCTCCTCGATCACGACTACGCCGTCGTCGCCTTCGTCCGCGACGGGGCGGACCTCCGCGGGCTCGACGGGCTCGACGTCCGCCTCGTGCGCGGTGACGTCCGCGACGCCGGCGCGGTGCACGAGGCGATGGACGGCTGCACGATCGTCTTCCACCTCGCCGCGCCGTACGTGCTCTGGGCGAAGGACGACGGCGCGATCGTCGATCCGGCGGTGGTCGGGACGGAGAACGTGCTCCGCGCGGCGAAGGAGCGCGGCGTGAAGCGCGTCGTCCTCACCGGCAGCTGCAACGCGGTCGGGTTCACGCGCGGGGAGCCGCTCGACGAGACCGCCTTCGGCGAGGCCGCGACGTCGCCGTACATCCGCGCGAAGCGCGAGCAGGAGCGCCGCGCGCGGGCGCTCGCCGAGGAGCTCGACGTCGACGTCGTCACCGTGCTCCCGACCGCCGTCCTCGGGCCGCACGACTACCGGAAGACGCCGACGACGGCGCCGTTCGTCGACGCGCTGCGCGGCAAGGGTCCGGTGCCGTTCCCGATGAACGTCGTCGACGTGCGCGACGTCGCGCGCGGACACCGCCTCGCGGCCGAGCGCGGCGTCGCGGGCGAGCGCTACTTGCTCGGCGGCGACAACGTCGACATGCCGACCCTCGCGACGTTGATCGAGAAGGAGACGGGGAAGAAGCCGGCGCAGGGCCTTCCGCCGATGTGGGTGCTCCGCGCGGTCGCGGTGGTCGCGGAGGCGGTCTCGGCGGTGTCGGGCGAGCCGCCGATGATCACGCGCGCGATCCTCGACGACGTCGCCGGCGGCGCGCCGCTCTTCACGATCGACAAGGCGCGGAAGGCGCTCGGCTACGAGCCGCGCCCGGCGCACGAGGTCGTCGCGGCGACGAACGCCTGGGCCCGCGAAATGAAGTGGATTTAGGCACGCTTGGGCGAATGTCGTACGATGGGGTGACATGCTCGGCGGCGCGATGCTCCGTCCAATGGAACGCCCATGAAGCTCCTCACGCTCCTCGGTTGTGTGGCCCTCTGCAGCGCGCTCGCCGCGTGCAACGACAAGAGCGTCGAAGACGCCGCCGCGGCGAACCAGCTCCGCGCGCCGGTGAACGGCCCGACCGTCAAGCCCGTGGTGCCCCCGGTGAGCCCGCGCGCCGGCACCGCCGACGACGGCGTCAAGCCCGTCGCGAACCCGCGCGGCGGCACCCCCGACGACACGATCAAGCCGGTCCTCCCCGCGCGCGGCTCCACCCCCGACGACACGATCAAGCCGGTCCTCCCCGCGCGCGGCGGCATCCCCGACGACACGATCAAGCCGGTCAAGCCGGCGCGCTGATCGCGGGGCTACGGCGTCGCGGCCGGCGGCAGCCGCAGCGCGGTGACGAGGACGGCGCCCCAACCGACGAGGAACGCGAGGCCGCCGAGCGGCGTGACGGCGCCGAGCGCGCGGACGCCGGAGAGCGTCATGCCGTAGAGGCTGCCGGAGAAGAGGAGGACGCCGGCGCTGAACGCGTACGCCGCGACGCTCACGCTCGCGGAGCTGGAGCGCGACGCGAGGTACGCGACGAGGCCGAGCGCGAGCGCGTGGATGGCCTGGTAATGCGCGCCGGTGTTCCACCACTCGAGGCGCTGCGCTCCGTCGGCGAGCGGGGCGAGCCGCGTCTTCAGCCCGTGCGCGCCGAACGCGCCGAGCGCGACCGCGAGGAAACCAAAGACGCCGGACGCGACGAGGGAGAGACGTTCCATCGCCCTCGCGTACCATCAGACGCGGCCCGAGCGCGCGACGAACTGCTCGCACTTCGTCTTCGCCGCGCCGGAGGTCGGCGACACGCCGGCGGCGAGCGGGTTCTCGGCGCCGTCGGCGTAGATCTTCCAGTCCCAACGACCGTCGCCCTTCCGCGCGAGCTTGGCGACGAAGGGGCCGGCCGTGCCTTCGAGCGCCGTCGCGGTGCCTTTCGACCAGATCACCATCGGCTCGATCGCTACGCGTGGAGCTGCACGGAGAGGCCCGGCGCGAGCGAGAACTTCCCCGCGCGCGGCTCGACGTTCGCGAGGCTCGCGACCGCGGGCGCGGTGACGAACAGCACGCCCGACTCTTCGTCGAGCGCGACGCGATCGCCGGGCCGGAGCTCGAGGCTGCTGTCGTTGATCCGGAGAAGGAGGCCGCGGCCGTGCCCGAGCCGCCCCGCGACGACGCGCGCGACGCGCGCCAGCGAGCGCGCTCCGAGCTCGAGGACGAGCCCGCCCTCGTCCTGCGAGATGCCGAGCGCCGGGAGGCGAAGCACCTCCGTCGCCGAGCCTTCCCGCGCGATGCGCTCGAGCAACGCGGCCTGCGCCGAGGACGACGCGAGCGCGCTCGGGCGAGCGAGGTCGGTCACGTTCCGCTGCACGTGCGAGAGGAGGCCGAGGGCGCCGCTCGGCGACCACGCGTACGCCGCCTCGAGCTCGTCGCCCGCGAGCCCGACGACCTGGACGAAGCGGAACGCGCCGTTGTTCGTCGCGACCGTCACGGCGAGCTCGGGATCGTCCGTGAACACGAGGCCGGTGAGGACCGTCGCCGCGCCCTCGGCGAGCGGACCGTTCACGTCGAGGAGCGCGCCGGGCTCGAACACGCGGCCGGTCTCATACGTGTACTGTGCAAGGTTCTGGAGCAGGCCGGCCGGCCACATCGGCGGCTCGCCCTCGGCGCCGCGCGCGACGCGCATCGTGAGCTCCATGCCCCATCCGCTGACCTCCGGGTTCGGGGACTCCTTGCCTCGGAGCTCCGTCAGCCCGTACGTGAGGTAGTGCCAGTGCGGCGCGCCGAGCGAGGAGCTGGCGTAGCAGTCGATGCCCTCCAGCGGGTCACGCCCCGTGAACGCGCCGCCGACGACGCTCGCGAGGTGCCGCGGCTCCTGCGCGCCGTAGAGGCTCCTGCCGGCGGCGCGGATCGAGTCCCATCCGTTCAGCGACATCGCGCGCACCGTACCACGGCGCGGCGGTCACGGCTTGTCGCCGCAGCCGCTCGTCTCGAAGCACGAATAGGCCTTCGCGCAGACCGCGTCGTTCAGGCACCCCTGCACCGTCGCGTCCTCGCACGCGGGATCGCCGGCGCAGGCGTCGTAGGCGTCGCCGGTCGCGTGATCGATGCCGGTCGGGTCGCAGCACGTCCAGCACGCGTCGAACGTCGCCTCGGCGGAGCAGGTCTTCGCCGGTGCCGGCGCGGGCGCGGGCGCGGGAGCGGGCGCGGGCTCGGACGGCGTCGCGGGCGTGGCGGGCTCCGCGGGCTCGTCATCGCTCGGGGTGCTCGTCTTCTTCGGCTTCGACTTCGACGACGACGGCGCGTCGTCGTCTTCGTCGCGGTCCCGCGACTTGTTCTTGTTCGCGGTGACCTTCGCGCCGGGACCCTCGAAGGCCTCGACGTCCGGCGTGCACGCCGCGGCGAGGACGACGGCGGCGAACGCGAAGAGCACCTTGACCATGTCCGCTCTTGGAGCGAGCGCCGTGCCGCCGGCCGCCGTCACGTCCTACATCGGCTGTGACGGGAGGAAGTGCGCGACGTCCGCGCACGAAAATCGCCCTGATTTTCCCGCGCCCCCACCCGTTGCTGCTCGCGCTGCACGCGCGCCGCGGCGTCGCGACGTGGCCCTGCGAAGCGGATCGCGTGCTCCTCTGGAGAACGCGCGGCGCTGCCTGGTCGCTCGTGGACCGTCGTCATGTGCAATTTTCTGCCGGCGCGGCGCTCGGGCGGCTCTACCCTCCGGCCATGACGCGGCTCACGGTCTTCGCCTTCGCCTTCGCCTTCATCGCGGGCTGCGACACCGGCGAGTCGACGGACGAACCTCCGCCCGCGCCGCCGACGCCCGACACCTCGTGCAACACCGACGGCGACTGCGAGGTGAAGGACGTCGGCAACTGTTGCGGCTACTATCCGGCCTGCGTCAACAAGGCCGCGGTCACCGATCCCGACGCGGTGAAGGCGCGCTGCGCCAAGGAGGGTACGGGCTCGGTCTGCGGGTACCCGGACATCGAGCGGTGCGCCTGCAAGGACAACCGCTGCGAGCGAGCGCAGTAGCGGCATGAGCACGGCTCTGCACGGCGCCGCGGTGAACGGAGACGTCGAGCTCGTCCGGAGGCTCCTCGCCGAGGGCGCCGACCCGAACGCGCGCGACGCGACCGAGCGGACGCCGCTCCACGTCGTCCACCTCGCACGGAACGACGAGCGCGCGCTCGAGATCGCGAAGCTGCTCGTGGCCGCCGGCGCCGATCCGCGCGCGAAGGACGGGAACCGCCTCATGCCCAGCCAGCTCGGGTACGCGAGCGACGTCGCGACGTACCTGCGAAAGGAGGCCAGGAAGAAGCCCAAGGCGGGCGCGAAGGTGGCCGAGTCGCCGGCCCGCGCGTCGCTGAAGAGCGACGTCGAGCGCCGCATCGACGACGCGTGCCGCAAGCTCTCCCGCGTGTCGGCCACGCACGATCAGGTCCAGCGGCGCAACAACACCTTGCTCTCCTTTCACTCGGGCAGGCTCGAGTTTGCGCGCATCGAGCGCGAAGAGGACGCGCTCGAGGTGCGCGACGGCGAAGGGTGGCGCGCGATCCCGCTCGCGGAGGTGCAATCGATGACCGACGACGAGCTCGGGAAGCTCGTGGCCGAGAGCCTGACCGTCGCGCGCGCGCCGCGCGTGAAGGTCGTCACCGTCGTCAAGGTGCACCCCATCCTCAAGGGCGCGCTCGAGAAGGCGACCGCCGAGGAGCGACCGGAGGAGCCGCCGCACCTCGGCGGAGAGACGCCCGTGTGCCCGTCGCGCGAAGCGGCGCTCCTCACGGCGTGGATGGCGGAGCGCGCGGTCGAGGTCTCCAAGCCCGCCGACGCCGACGCCGCGCGCGAGCTCATCGCGATGGCGCGCGCGTCGATCGACACCCCCTCGCCCCGCGCGCGCACGGGTCACGGCGAGGAGGTCAACGCCGCGGCCGGCACCCCCGAACATCGCTACGGAGCGCTCGTCGCCGCGTCTCGCGACACGCGCGGAGACTCGCCCGCGCTCCAGATCGCGCGCCGCGCGACCGGCGCCGCCGCCACGCTCTTGAAGGGCAAACACGACGTCATGTGGGTCCACGCGAAGGCCGCCGCGGTTCGCATGTTGCCGATCCTGCGCGCGGCCGGCGCTTCGGTGACGGAGCTCTTGCGCGAGCTCGATCGCCGCATCCTCGTCGCCGAGATGGTCGCCGCCGCGGCGCGCCACGCGAAGACCGCCGCTCCGCTCGACGTGACGCGCGTGCTCTGGCGCGGCCCCAATCTGTTCCTCGGGCAGCTCGCCGACGGGCAGCACGCGCTCGTCGGCAGGCTCGGGAAATCGTGGACGCTCCTCACCGGCACGCGCGACGAGATGCTCGCGTCGATCCCGGACTTCGCGTTCGAAGCCGCGACGCGCGCGGTCGCGGAGGGCTACAGCGGTCGCGCGCAGCGGGCGGCGACGGCGTAGTGGCTCGTGTACTGCTGCCGGTTGATCAAGTTCCCGTACGCCTGGACGTTGTAGTACGCCTCCTGAAACGCGTACTGGCGGATCATGACGAAGCGCTGGTCGAACACCATCGTCTCGGCGACGCCGAGCAGGTCGGCGTGACCGAACGGCCCGGCGCCGAGCGGGAAGCGGCCCGGCGCGGGGACCTCGAAGCCGCGATCGCGCGATCGACCGTCGGCCGCGAGCGCGTCCGCCGGGAGCCCCGCCGGCGTGGGCGGGAACTGGTAGTTCTTGTTGTACGAGGCGCGCTGGGCGATCTCCGCGTTGACGGCCGCGGTGTTGGTGCGCGGCGCGACGGGGTTGCCCCACGGGAAGAGACGCTCCGCCGCCGTCTCCTTGCCGCGCACCGCGAGCAGCCACTCCGCCGACGTCGGCAGGCGCCCGCCGTCGTACGCGCAGAAGGCGGCGAACATCGCCGCCGGCGTGCAGTTGAGCACCTTCACGTCGAGCTGCTCTTGCGTGTAGACGCGCGCGACGTCGCCGGCGAAGTTGCTCAGGTTCGCGGCCGAGTGCCAGTAGGTCGGCGCGCCCTGCCCGCCGACGTAGCAGCCGTTGGCCTGGCCCGCGGTCGTCCAGTACGCGCCCGGGTCGTGGCCCGTGCCGATCATCTGCACGAGCTCGGCCTCGCTCGAGGGCAGCGAGACGTTCCACGCCGCTTGCCAATTGGGCACGCGGTCGGGGTGCGCCGCCACCCACGCGCGCACGTTCGGGACGCCGCCGTTCTCGGCGCGCACCTCGTCGATGAACGCGCGCATGCGCCCCGCGGTGACGAGGTACTTGTCGACGCGGAAGTCGTGCTCGCCGGGGCGGATCGAGAGGCAGCAGTCCTCGTGCTTCGCCCCGTCTTGACCGACCTCACCCGCGCCGCACGTGTCCCCGCCGAAGTGCTGCTTGCAGCTCCGCGACGAGAGGCACACCTTCGACGGGCACGCGTCGCTCTTGCAATCGGTGTGCTTTTCGCACTTCTTGCCCACCTCGCACTTCGGCGCGTTCGCACCGCCGCAGTCGACGTCGGTCTCGTCGCCGTTCTTCACGCCGTCGGTGGGCGTCGGAGGGGCCTCCGGAGCGCAGTCGCCCTCCTTGCATTCCGGCTCTTCGGGCTTCTTCTCCGGCTCGATCGGCGAGGCGCGCCCTCCGTCGTCGGACGGCGGCGGGCTCGTGGCGCCGGGCTCCGCGTCGCTGCTCGAGCAAGCGGCGCACACCGCGACGATCGGGACGAAGGAGCGACCAGGGCGGACCATTTCCCGATGATACGGGCTCCGCATCCGATCATCGACGCCCTCGTGACAACCCGTGTAGCCTCGTCGCGCTGGGAGGTTCGACATGGCGGTCGAGGTGAGCGAGGATCTGATTCGCGCTGTCACGACGAAGGAGAAAGCCCTCTCGGACGGACGCACGCTCTCGAAGAAGGGAGCGTTCAAGAACGTCTTCAAGACCGAAGACGGGACGCTGCTCTGGGGCCAGTGCCAGGGGAGCGGGGCGAAGCCGTACGAGCTCTCGGTCGATCTCGGCGGGGACGCCCCTACCCTTCGCTGCAGCTGTCCGGTGAAGCCGCCGCCGTGCAAGCACACGCTCGGCTTCCTCGTTCACTTCCTCGAGCAAGCGCCGAAGTTCAAGGCCGCGGAGCCGCCGGCCGACCTCGTCGAGAAGCGCGCGAAGAGCGCGGTGCGCGCGGAGAAGCGCGCCGAGGCGAGCGCGAAGCCGAAGGAGGCGAACGTCGCCGCGCAGAAGAAGAAGTCGGAGGCGCAGCGGAAGGCGATCGACGATCTGCTCGAGCCGCTCCTCCTCGACGCGGTGAAGAACGGCATCGGCGCGATCGACAAGAAGCGCGCGGCGAAGCTCATCGAGCAAGCGCGCCAGCTCAACGACGCCTACCTCCCCGGCGCGGCGGAGCGGCTCCGCCGGATCGCGGCCCTCGCCGCCCCCGAGAAGCACGACGACGACGAGGACGTCTACTACCAGCTCCGCGAGCCGGGCGACGACCTGCCGGACGAAGAGCGCCATCGCTTGATGACGCGGCACGTGACGCGCCTCTGGGCGATGGTGCGGAAGGGCCGCAAGTACCTCGACGAGAAGCTCGACGAGGGCGAGTCGCAGGACGACGCCGACGCCGTCGTCGAGGAGCTCCTCGGCCGCGTGTGGAAGCTCGACGAGCTGAAGGCGAGCGGGCACGCGAAGCAGAAGCTCGAGCTCCTCGAGCTCGCCTACGAGCGCTACGACGACCACGTCCGCGACGAGCGGATCGAGCAGAGCTGGCTCCTCGATCTCGGAGACGGGACGATCTACGTCGACCGCACGTTCCGCCCGACGGACCGCATGGACAAGATGAAGGAGGGCGAGAGCTACGAGAAGCCGCTCCTCATCGCCGACGCCGCGATCTACCCGGGCTTCGTCAACAAGCGCATTCGCTGGGAGATCGGCGCGCGGAAGTCGCGCAACGTGGAGGTCGCCGACTTCGACCGCATCCACGAGCGCGCGGTCACCCTCGACGCCGCGCTCCCGAAATTCAAGGAGCAGATCAAGAACCCGCTCGCGCCGGACGACGCGGTCTTCCTCCTCCGCGTGAAGGACGTCCGCAAGACGGCGCGCGGGCTCGCGCTCGTCGACGCGAAGGGCGCGAAGCTCTCGCTCGCCGACTCGGTGCTCGCGCGCTACCGCTCGCTCGGCAACCTCGAGATGGCGGCCGGCGCCGCGCAGGACGCGAGCGGCGCGCTGAAGCAGCCCGCCTCCATGCTCGTCCGGCTCTACGTCGGGCTCGCCGACGAGGCGATCCACGGCCAGCCGCTCGCGCTCATCGTCGGAACCAACCACGTCCGCGTCGGAATGTAGGAGGTCGAATGCCCCGCGAAACCATCCGCAAGCTCTCGGACTCCACCGATCGCCTCCTCGTCGCCGGCGCGCACCTCGCGCCCGGCAACGCTGACTTGATGCGCGACAAGGAAGCGCTCGGCAAGCTCATCGCCAAGCTCGGCGCGAAGTCGCCGCCCGTCTTCGCGCGCCTGAACGAGCAGATCGACGCCGTGCTCGACGCGAAGCCGAAGGACCAAGCGAGCGAGCTCATCTCGCTCATGACCTCGATCGCCTCCGTGCGCGCCGGCCTCGCCCAGCTCGCGCCGGTCCCGGCCGAAGACGCGCCGCTCACCGCGGTCCCCGAGGTGCAGACCCCGTGCAACGCGCGCGACCTCTACGCGCTCCACGACGCGCTCGTCATGACGGGGCAAGGCCGCATGGAGAAGGTCGACGGCGCGGTCGAGCGCGGCGACGTCGCCGACCTCCGGCTCGTCCACGCCGTGATCCAGTCGATGGGCGACAGCTACATCGGCGACAAGGTCTCGGACCAGGTCGTGCCGAAGTTCGGGCGCGCCATCGTCGATCCGATCCGCGCGAAGCTCCGGTTCCCGGGGAAGAAGGTCGACGGACGAAGGCTCCGCGCCCTCGTCGCGGTCGAGCGTCATGGCGCGCAGCCGCTCGTGGAGCAAGCGGTCCGCGAAGGATCGCCCGAGATGCGCGAGGCCGCCCTCGACGCCATCGCCGATCACATGCCCGGCGTCCCGGAGCTCGAGCCGATCGCGCTCTCGATCCTCGAGAAGGAGCGCGCGGGCGACGTTCGCCGCGCCGCCGTGCGCGCGCTCGGCGGGTACAGCTCCGACGCTTCGCTCGCGATGCTGTTCGGCGCGCTCGAGGACGAGCGCACGGTCCGCCAAGCCGCGGAGGCGCTCGGCAAGTCGAAGCACGCGAAGGTCGTCGACGGCCTCATCGAGCGCCTGCAGAAGGCAGCGGCGGACGCGACGGCCAGGGTCAAGAAGGCGGACAAGGCCGCGAGCTCGCGGCAGGCGATGGCGACGAGCCAGGTGCTCGCGATCCTCGAGGCCCTCACGCGCCACGTCGACAAGCGGGTGCCGCCGATCGCGCGCGAGCTCCTCGAGGACTACCCCGCCGCGGCCGCGAGCTGTCTCATCGGCCAGGGCCGGCTCGAGGACCTGCGCCTCGTCGCCGACCTCCTCGAGGGCAAGGACGAGAGCCTCTTCCGCGTCGCCGCGCGCGCGGTGGCGAAGCTCCCTCCCGACGAGCGCTTCGATCGCTTCGTGAAGCTCCTCGAGGCGAAGGACCGCTCGAGCAAGATCGGCAAGTACCGCGTGAGTACGGTGTGGAGCTGCACCGACGAGGAGGACGAGCTCACGCCGCTCGGCGAGCGGTGGGTCAAGAAGCTGCTCGCGCTCGCGAAGGAGCCCGACGCGCCGAACGGCGTCCTCACCGCGCTCGGCCGCACGAAGGACCCTCGCGCGTACGCGCCACTCCTCGCGCGCCTCGAGAAGGATCGAGCGACGGAGGTCGTCAACGACGCCATCCACGGCCTCGCCGCGCTCGGCGACAAGCGCGCGATCGATCCCATCCTCAAGAACGTCGGCACGAACGTGATGTACACCGTGCGCCGCGCGGTCCTCGAGCTCGCGGACGAGACCACCGTAGACAAGGTCCGCACCATCTACGCGGCGCTGAAGAAGCCGGAGGCCTACGAGAACTGGCCGATCCGCAGCATGCTGCAGTACCTCGAACGGAAGTTCCCTGGACACTAGAAAGAGCGGACATGGCGAAAGCGTCAGCAGCGACGAAGACATCGGAGGCGGCCCCGGACGTCCTGCGGCAGCAGGCGGAGCTCCTGTTCGCGGCGGAGCTCGCGGCGCTCGAGAAGAACGACAAAGGCGCGCGCCCCGAGGGCTGGCGCATGTCGCCGAAGGCGGTCGAGACGTACATCCTCGGCGGCGAGGTCGCGGGGACCAAGATCACGCCGAAGTACGTCGGCAACCAGCGCCTCGTCCAGATCGCGATCACGTCCCTCGCGACCGATCGCGCGCTCCTCCTCGTCGGCGAGCCCGGCACCGCGAAGTCGTGGCTCTCCGAGCACCTCACCGCGGCGATCAGCGGCGACAGCCTCCTCCTCGTGCAAGGCACCGCCGGCACGACGGAGGAGCAGATCCGCTACTCGTGGAACTACGCGCTCCTCCTCGCCGAAGGACCGACGCCGAAGGCGCTCGTGCCGAGCCCGGTCTACCGCGCGATGGAGAGCGGGAAGATCGTCCGCTTCGAGGAGGTCACGCGCTGCCCCGCCGAGGTGCAGGACGCCCTCATCACGATCCTCTCCGAGAAGGTCCTCACCGTCCCCGAGCTCGGGGTGCACGTGCACGCGCGCCGTGGTTTCAGCCTCATCGGCACGGCGAACACGCGCGACCGCGGCGTCAACGACATGTCCGCCGCGCTGAAGCGCCGCTTCAACATCGTCGTCCTCCCGGTGCCGGAGGACCTCGACACCGAGGTCTCGATCGTGATGAAGCGCGTCGCGGAGACGGGCTCGCAGCTCAAGCTCCCGGCGCCTCCTCCCGCCGAGGTCGCGGTGCGGCGCGTCGTGCAGATCTTCCAGGAGCTCCGGAAGGGGCAGACCCTCGACGGCAAGCAGAAGATCAAGTCGCCCTCGAGCCTCCTCTCGACCGCCGAGTGCATCAGCCTCATCGGCTCCGGGATGGCGCTCGCCGGTCACTTCGGGAGCGGCAAGGTCGACGATCGCGACATCGCCGCCGGCGTCCACGCCGCGATCATGAAGGAGGACACGAAGGACCTCGCCCCGTGGACGGAGTACCTCGAGAACATCGTCAAGAAGCGCGGGAAGGAGTGGGAGCCGCTCTACACCGCCTGCCGCGAGCTCCTCGGGAGCAACGCGCCCGTCGCCGCCGCGAAGAAGAAGTAGATGGCCAAGGAGCTCGCTCCTGTCTTCGGCGTCCGCCACTTCTCGCCCGCGGCGGCGCGGCACGTGCTGCGGTTCCTCGACGAGCGAGACCCCGACGTCGTGCTCATCGAGGGCCCCTCCGACGCGACCGACCAGCTCGTCCACCTCGTCCACAAGAAGACAGAGCCTCCCGTCGCGATCCTCGCGTTCACGAAGACGCGGCCGGTGCGGTCGCTCGTCTACCCGCTCGCGGCGTACTGCGCGGAGTGGGTCGCGGCGCGCTGGGCGCTCGAGAAGAAGCGCACCGTGCGCTTCATCGATCTGCCGGCGTCGATCTTCCTCGAGCTCCGCGACGACGAGGCGGTCGACCCCGAGGTCGAGGAGGCCACCGCCGACGCGCAGCCCGATCGCTCGCGCGCCTACCTCGACGATCCGTACGAGCTCATCGCGCACGTGACGGGCGAGCACGATCACGAGACGTGGTGGGAGCGCCAGTTCGAGCACACGCACGAGGTCGACGCCTACCGCAGCGCGATCTTCGAGTTCGGCAAGGGGCTCCGCGACGTGCGGAAGGACGCGCCGCGGCGGACGGAGGAGACGCTCCTCCGCGAGGCGTACATGCGCCGCGAGATCCGCGACGCGACGGCGAAGGGGAAGAAGTCGGCCGTCGTCGTCTGCGGCGCGTACCACGCCCCGGTGCTGACGGACGATCTGCCCGCGACGACCGACGCCGAGCTCGCGAAGCTGAAGCGCGCCGACTGCGTCCTCACGCTCATGCCGTACAGCTACCTCCGGCTCTCGTCGCAGAGCGGCTACGGCGCCGGCAACCACGCGCCCTCCTACTTCGAGACCGTCTTCGACGAGGCGCGCGCGGGGACCCCCGACCGCGTGCGCGCGCGCTACCTCGCCTCCGTCGCCGACGCGCTTCGAAAGAGCGGCCAGACGCGCTCCTCCGCCGACGTGATCGAGGCGCTCCGCCTCGCAGAAGGCCTCGCCGCGCTGAACGGCAGCGCGGTCCCCACGCTCCGCGACCTCCGCGACGCCGCGATCACGCTCCTCGGTCACGGCGATCCTCGCCCGGTCGAGGCCGCGCTCCGTGCGGTCGAGATCGGGACCACGGTCGGCAGGCTCCCGCCCGGCGTGAGCCGCACCGCGCTCCAGGACGACTTCCACCAGCTCGTGAAGACGCTGAAGCTCGGCGCGTACATCGAGGACAAGGACCAGAAGCTCGAGCTCGATCTGCGCGAGGACCGCACGAAGAAGACGAAAGAAGCGGCGTTCCTCGATCGCGCGCGCTCGACGTTCCTCCATCGCCTCGCCGTCCTCGACGTCGGCTTCGCGAAGCCGCTCGCGCGCGAGCAACGCGGCACCTCGCGCGAGGTCTGGTCCGTGCGCTGGACGCCGCAGTGCGAGATCACGCTCGCGGAGAAGTCCCTCCTCGCCGACAGCGTCGAGGCCGGCGCGGCCTACGCCCTCGCGCTCGAGCTCGAGGAGGCGAAGGACACCGGCGCCGCGACCGGCACGCTCCTCCGCGCCGCGAGCTGCGAGCTCGCCGACGCGCTCTCGCTCGCGACGCGGAAGGTCCAGGAGCTCACCGTCGACGAGGCCGGCTTCCCGAGCGCGGCGGAGGCGATCGCGAACCTCTCCGACGTCGTGCGCTACGGCAACGTGCGCGACGTCGATCCGGCGCCGCTCCGCCCCGTCCTCGCGCAGCTCTACCTCCGCGCGACGCTCCTCCTCTTCGGCGCCTGTGTCTGCGCCGACGACGCGGCGAAGCTCGTACGACGCGGGATCGATCGCGTGCACGAGGTCGCGTTCCTCGGCGAGGACGACGTCGATCCCGCGCGCTGGATCGAGGAGGTGCGCCGCGTCGCGGAGAGCGACGACCGCCACGCGTTCCTCTCCGGCTACGCGACCGGCCTCCTCATCGAGCGCGGCATCCTCGACGACGACGACATCGATCGCGAGGTCGCGCGCCGGCTCTCGCCCGGGACGCACGCCGACGTCGGCGTCGGCTGGTTCGAGGGGCTCGTGCAGCGAAACCGCGCCGCGCTCTTCATGCGGAAGTCGCTCTGGGCGAGCCTCTCCGCCTACGTCGACGCGCTCGACGACGACACCTTCCGCCGCGCGCTCCTCTACCTCCGCCGCGCGTTCTCGACGTTCTCGCAGGGCGAGATCCGCCGCGTGGTCTCCGTCCTCGGCGAGGTCTGGAAGGGCGCCGGCGCGCCCGAGCTCGCCGCCCTTGTCGAGCGGCAGCTCGACGAACAGGAGATCGCCGACCTGCAAGGCGATCTCGCCGATCTGGACCTGCTCTGAAGGAGGCGCCGAATGGACCGTCTGGAACGCTTTCGGTTGATCCTCGGGAAGACGGCAGAGGAAGGGCTCCGCGCAGAGGGCGGGGGCAGCGGCCCGATCCTCGGCGGCGAGCTCGCCGAGATCGACGAGGCCCTCGGGCAGATCTACGAGGTCGATGAGGAGCGACCCGCGGAGAAGGGCGAGCGCTCGGCCGGCCTCGGTCGCTCCGCGCCGCGCCTCGCGAAGTGGCTCGGCGACATCCGGAGCTACTTCCCGACCGACGTCGTCGCCGTCATCCAGCAAGACGCGATCGAGCGGAAGGGCCTCACGCAGCTCCTCTTCGAGCCGGAGACGCTGGGCCAGGTCACGCCGAGCATCGAGCTCGTCGGGACGCTCATGTCGCTCAAGGGGATGATCCCGGAGAAGACGAAGGACACCGCGCGCCAGGTCGTACGCGCGGTCGTCGACGAGCTGATGAAGAAGCTCGAGAGCGACGTCGTCTCCGCCGTCCGCGGCGCGCTCGATCGCTCGCGCCACTCGCCGATGAAGAGCCTCCCGAACCTCGACTGGAAGCGCACGATCGGGAGCAACCTCAAGAACTACGTCGCGGAGAAGAAGACGGTCATCCCCGATCGCTTCTTCTTCTGGTCGCGGCAGATGCGGCGGAAGTCGTGGAACGTCATCGTGTGCATGGACCAGTCCGGCTCGATGGCGGAGTCGGTCGTCTACGGCGCGGTGACGGGCGCGATCCTCGCGAGCATGCCGTCGCTCGAGACGCACGTGATCGTCTTCGACACGGAGGTCGTCGACCTCACCGAGCAGAGCAGCGATCCGGTCGACCTCCTCTTCGGCGTGCAGCTCGGCGGCGGGACCGACATCAACCGCGCGGTGAAGTACTGCCAGGGCCTGATCCACGACCCACGAAAGACGCTCTTCATCCTCATCACCGACCTCTTCGAGGGAGGCAACCAGGCCGACCTCGTGCGGCGGATGGAGGCGATGGCAGAGGACGGCGTGCGCGCGGTCACGCTCCTCGCCCTCTCCGACTCGGGCGTCCCTTGCTACGACGAGCACCTCGCGAAGAAGCTCCGCGCGCTCGGCGTCCCCTGCTTCGGCTGCACCCCCCCCCTCCTGCCCGACCTCCTCTCCGGCGCGATCCGCGGCGCGAACCTGGAGCAGCTCGCCGCCCGCCTCGTGCCTCGGGCGTAGCGCGGCGATCACGCGCGCTTCAGGAAGGCGCCCGGCGTCAGTCCGACGAGGTCGCGGAAATCGGCGATGAGGTGCGACTGGTCGTAGTAGCCGGCGCCGGCGGCGATGCTCCCCCAGTCCTGCGAGGTCGCGGCCATCCGCACGGCGCGCCGCAGGCGAACGCCCCGCGCGAAGTCCTTCGGTCCGATGCCGATGCTCTCGGTGAAGGCGCGACGAAGGTGCCGCGCCGTCACGCCGAGCTGCTCCGCCACGCCCTCGACGCGAACGGCGCCCTCCTCGAGCAAGCGTGCGGCGCGCCGCGCGAGGCGCGCCGAGGACGACTCCCGGCTCCGCCCGCTACGGAGCGCGATCGCGCGGGCGACGCGGTCGATCACCTCGGGCAGGCTCCGCGCCTCGAGGAGCTCGCCGGCGAGGTCGCCGCCGGCGAGGCCCCAGAGGTCCTCGAGCGGGACGACACGATCCGTCAGCGCGCTCGCGGTCGCGCCCAGGAGCGACGCCGACCAACCCGGCTTGAACTGCACGAGGACCACCCGCGCGACGCCGCGCGGCGTCTTGAACAGCGCGCGCGTCCGCGGCCCCAGGACGGCGACGTCTCCCTCTCGACCTCCCTCGAGCACGCGAAAGACGAGGGCCGTTCGCCCGTCGGGGAGCCAATAGAACCGATCCGTTCGCTCCGTGATGACGCGGACCTCTTCGACGAAGCGCGAGAGCACGCTCGGACTCTCGCGCGTCCACCGCGATCGTTCAAGCGCGGGGAGCAAATGTCCGCTCCTTCCAATCGAAGGCGAGAGGCGAGAGCTACGAAAGCTCGTGAAAGGAACCGACCTCATGAGCCCATCGTCACCCTCCGTCGCGCTCCCGCGCGCGTTCGCGCGTGTCCTCTCGATCCATCCCGTCGTGTTGCCCGTTTCGGGTCGCCCCGCCGCGCTCGAGCTCCGTGTCTCCGCGCCGGTGACCGGCGACGGGCTGCCGATCCTCTTGCTCTCGCACGGTCACGGCCCCTCGAGCTACGTCTCGTCGCTCTACGGCTACGCGCCGCTCGCCAACTACTTCGCGGCGCGCGGCTTCGTCGTGCTCCAGCCCACGCACCTCGACTCGAATACGCTCCCGTTCCGAGGCTCCGATCACCCCGACGCGCCGCTCTTCTGGCGTTCGCGGGCCGAGGACATGACGCACGTCCTCGACGCGATCGACGCGATCGAGCGCGAGGTCCCGGCGATCGCAGGGCGGATGGACCGCAGCAAGGTCGCCGTCCTGGGGCACTCGATGGGCGGCCACACCGCGAGCGTCCTCCTCGGCGCGCGCCACCGGGCCCCGTCGGGCGGACCGCCGGTGAGCGTCGCCGAGCCGCGGATCAAGGCGGGCGTGCTCCTCGCCGCGCCCGGGCGCGGCGACGCGCTGAGCAAACACGCGGCCGAGAGCTACCCGTTCTTCGCGACGATCGACTTCTCGACGATGACGACGCCCGCGCTCGTGGTCGCCGGCGACGAGGACGTCTCGGCTCACCTCACGACCGCGGGCGCGGCGTGGTTCGCCGATCCGTACCTGCTCTCTCCCGGCGAGAAGGCGCTCGTCACGCTGTTCGGAGCCGGGCACCTGCTCGGCGGCGTCTCCGGCTACGACGTCGCGGAGACCACCGACGAGAACCCGGCCCGCGTCGCCGTCGTGCAGCTCCTGGCGTGGGCCTATCTCCGGAGCCAGCTCTTCCCCGGAGACCCGGCTTGGCAAGAAGCCCGGCACACGCTGACGAACGCGGCCGAACCGCTCGGTCGGGTGGAGTCCAAGTAGGCGCCGGCTCACGCGGCTCACGCGCGCTCAGAGCTCCAGAATCGCGCCGTCTTCGCCGACGAGACCACGGTAGATCGAATCGATGGTGAGCGTCACGCCAGCGGATGCGAGGCTGAGCGTCTGGCCGGAGGAGGCCGGGGTGTCGATCGTCCAGACCCCGTTCGTCTTCACGAATCGCTCGATCGCAGGCGCGCCGCGCGATGCCACGAGCACGTACTCAACGAGCGACGGACACGAGCGATAGTGCTCGAACTTCTTGCCGCGATCATACGCTTCGGTGCTCTCCGACAGGACCTCGATCACGAGCGTCGGGTTGGTCACCGTGTTCCTATCGCTCGGGTCACGGAGCACGCCGCCGCAGATGACGAGGGCGTCGGGATACACGACCTTCCCGCTCGGAGTTCGAACACGCAGCGCTTCGCTGAAGGTACGGCAAGGCGCAACGAGCTGAGCGACGAGAGCGTGCGTGACAGCAGCGCACACCGCCGCGTGCTCCGGCGTCCCTCCGGCCATCGCGAAGAGCTCGCCCGCATAGAACTCGTGGCGCTCCTCGCTCTGCTCCTCGATGGCGACGTACTCCTCGAACGTCAGCCGCTTGCTCGACGCAGCAGTCATGATTGGCTGAGCGTACCACTCGCCGAGAGCTCCTCGCGTGCCGCGGTCGCGAATAGATCACTGCCGCCCGCGAGGAGCATTCCGGCGCCCGATCGCCATTTCAGCAAGCGGGAGATTGGCGGCCTGGCCTGCTGCGGTCCGCCGAGCACGAACAACGTAACGGCGCCCACGACGAGCGCCGCGGCGACGACGAAGGAGACCGTCGATACCGCCGCTTGGGTGTGGGCGCTCTCGACGCCGCGGACTCGTCGCCAGCGCACTGCGGCTATATCGTCCGCATCGCGCCAACCTCCTGCCCGACCTCCTCTCCGGCGCGATCCGCGGCGCGAACCTGGAGCAGCTCGCCGCCCGCCTCGTGCCTTGGGCGTAGTCACGCGCGCGGGAGCGTGAGGACGAAGCGGGCGCCGGGGGCGTGGGCGGGATCGTAGGCGACGTCGCCGCCCTCGGCGCGCGCGATCTCGCGTGCGAGGGCGAGGCCGAGGCCTGCGCCCGCGGCGGCGGCGCGCTCGCCGGTGCCGCGCCAGAAGGGCGCGAAGAGGAGCGGCGCGTCCTCCGTCTTCACGCCCGCGCCTTCGTCCTCGACCACGATGTCGACGCGATCGTCCGCGAGCTCCGCGCGCACCGCGACGACCTTGCCGCTCGGGGTGTGGGCGATCGCGTTGTCGAGGAGGTTCCTGAGCGCGCGCGCGACCTCCTCCCGCGCGCACGCGACCGCGACGTCCTTCGCCGCGCCGGTGACGACGACCTCGACCCGCGCCGCCTCCGCGTTCCCGCGCGCCATCCGCGTCGCCTGGTCCACGACGTCGCCGAGGCGCGTCGGCTCGCGCGCGCGCTCCACGCGGCGGCCCTCGCTCCGCGCGATCGCGAGGAGGTCGTCCGCGAGCGTCACGAGCGAGACCGCGTCCGCGAGCGCGCGCTCGATCGTCTCCTTGTACTCCGGCGCGGTGCGGTCGCGGCGGAGCGCGAGTTCGAGCTCGCCGCGGAGCGAGGTGAGCGGCGAGCGCAGCTCGTGCGCCGCGCTCGAGATGAAGACGCGCTGCGACGCGACGAGCTCCTCCAGCCGCTCGATCATGTGGTCGAGGCGCTCCGCGAGGAGCCGCGTCTCCACGCTCCCCTTCGCGCGACCGCCGACGCGCGCGCCCCGCTTGCCCGCCGCGACGGCGTCCGCGACCTCGTAGATCGCCTCCACGTCGCGCACGAGCGAACGCGCGAGCGCGCGCGCGACGAGCCACGTCACGAGCGTCGCGGCGGCGAAGAGGCCCGCGAACGTGCGCACGAGGAAGCCGAGGTCCTTGTCGACGCCGGTGCGCGGCACCGCGTAGAGGAGCGTGCGCTGCGGGCCGAGCGGCACGAGCACGCCGCGGAGGTGGACCCCGCGATGGTAGAGGTCGACCGGCGTGCCCGCCGGCGCCTCCGCGTCCTCGAGCGCCGGCGCCTCGCCGAAGGAGCGCGTCACCGCGACGACGCCGCCGTCGCGCTCGTAGGTCGCGGCGTAGCGCGTCGTGAGCGAGGGCGGCTCGACGATCTCGCCGGTGCCGTCGCGCACGCGCGGATCGGCGGAGCTCCTCTCGAGCGCGGTGGCGGCGGCCTGGTTCGCCTGGAGGAGGAGCGCGTGGTCGATCTCGCGCAGCTCGTCCCGATCGACGAGCTCGTACACGATCGCGAACGACGCGACGAGCACGCTCGCCGTCACGCCGGTGAAGGCCGCGGTGAGCCGCGTCCGCAGCCTCATGGCGGCGCGACCGCGCGGTATCCGACGCCGCGCACGGTCTCGATCATCGCGTCGTGTTTGCCGAGCTTCTCGCGCAGGTTCTTCACGTGCACCTCGACCACGTTCGACGACGGGTCGAAGCTCGTCGACCAGACCTTCTGCAAGAGCTCCGAGCGGCTCACCGCGCGCCCCGCGTGCTGCACGAGGTAGACGAGGAGCGACAGCTCGCGCGAGGTGACGTCGATCGGGTGACCTCCGGCGAGCACCTTCCGCGCGACGGGATCGATCGTGAGCGGCCCGAGCCGCAGCGTCGGCCCGCCCGCGCGGCGCCCGAGCGCGCGCACGCGCGCGAGCAGCTCGCCGAGATCGAACGGCTTCGCGAGGTAGTCGTCCGCGCCGGCGTCGAGGCCGAGGATCTTCTCCCCCACCTCCGCCCGCGCGGTGAGCATCAGGATCGGTGTCTTCACCCCTCGATCGCGCGCGGCGCGGCACACCGCGATCCCGTCCGTCCCGGGCAGCATCCAGTCGAGGACGATCGCGTCGTACGACACCGCCTCGATCTGCTCGAGCGCCCGCGTCCCGTCACCGACCTGGTCGACGGCGTGCCCCTCCTCCGAGAGCGCGCGAACGAGGAAGCGCGCGACCTTCGGGTTGTCCTCGACGACCAGGAGCTTCATTCCACATCGATCGTACCTCCGCCCCCGAACGCCCCTCCGTTCATGAAGACGTCTTCACCTGCGCTTCAGCTCAGCAGGGACGGACGTTGGCGCGCGCGGCGTCGAGCGCGGCCGCATAGCGGGCGACGTACGTGCGCAGCGAGGGCGCGTCGAAGTGCACGCTGTCGCCCTCGTTGCTCACCAGGCCCGCGGCGGGAGCGACCGCCGTCAGGGGCACGCGCCCCGGCATAGGGAAGCTCCCGCAGGCAAAGACCCTCCACCTCGTCGGCGGCTCCGCGCTCGCCGTTCACTTTGGACATCGACGTTCCGACGAAGTCGCTCCTCCGCGCCGTCGGCGGCGAAGAGGCGACGGACGTCGCCGCGTCCCGCTCCCCGCGCACGACAGGCGACTGCATCACCGATGGTCGCGGCGAGGCGATCCGAGGTAAGGTCGAGGCCGCATGACGGACACGTAGGCACTCCCGTGCACCCATGGTGCCCCACCACCTCGCGCCCTGTCATCCGAACGAATGACCCCCTGAATCCAACGCTCCCAACCACGTCCGAGACAAGATGGCTTTCTCTACGTCCCGCCTTCACCGCCGCGCCCTCACCCTCGTCTCCGTCTGCGCCGTGCTCTACGCGTGCTCGAGCGACAAGACCTCCGGCCCCTCCGCCCCCACCGGACCTGCGCTCCGCGGGCGCGTCGAGGACACGAGCGGCCAGCCGGTCGCCGGGGTCAAGGTCGACGTGGGCGGCAAGACCGCCATGTCCGACGCCTCCGGCCAGTACACGGTGCAGGGCGCGACCGGTGAGCTCGTCGTGCGCTTCAGCAAGACCGGCTTCGCCGACGGCCTCGAGCGCATCACGATCGGCGCGCGCAACGCGACGCAGCTCGACGCCGTCCTCCTCCCCGCCCCCGCCCCCGTCGCCATCAGCGCGGACACCGGCGGCGAGGTGGAAGGCGCGCGCGGCGTGAAGGTCGTCGTCCCGCCGAACGCGCTCGTCGACAAGAGCGGCGCGCCGGTCACGGGATCGGTCGACGTCGTCCTCACGCCGCTCGATCCGAGCAACCCGTCCGAGGTCCGCGCCGCGCCCGGCGACTTCCTCGCCCAGTCCGCGGGACAGCCCGCGATGCTCGAGTCCCTCGGCATGATCGACATCACGATCCGCCGCGGCGAGGAGAAGCTCCAGGTCGCGGCGGGGAAGGAGCTCGACATCCGGATCCCCGCCCCCGCCGGCGCGGCGAACCCCGATCCGACGATCGACCTCTGGAGCTTCGACGAAGTGAAGGGCGTCTGGGTCGCGGAGGGGACCGCGCAGTACGACGCGGCCACGCGCACCTACGTCGCGAAGGCGACCCACCTCTCCTTCTGGAACGCGGACAAGGTCTACCTCGCGACCTGCGCCTGCGGCACCGTCACCGAGAAGGGCGGCGGGCCGCTCGAAGGCGCCCGCGTCGTCGCGAACGGAGTCACGTACTTCGGCACGAGCGAGGCCACGACCGGCGAGGACGGCAAGTTCTGCATCGCGGTCCGGAAGGACTCGGGCGTGAACGTCGCCGCCTACCACAAGAGCGGCGGCGGTCAGGCGCGCGAGATCCAATCGGGCAGCGCCGACACGGACGTCCCGCCGCGGGCGGACGACGCGCGCTGCGTCGACATCGGCACGTGGGAAGTCGAAAAAGACGTCTTCATCGGCTCCGACGGATCGCGGAAGACCTGCGCCGAGGCGCAGAACCTGTTCGGCGGGACCTGCTTCGAGCAGCTCGGGCGGCAGATGGGCGGCTGCTACGACCCGTCGGGCGCGTGCACGATCAGGTACTCGGGCGGCAGCTACGAGATCAGCTACGCGAACGGCGCGAAGATGGTGTCGACCGGAACCGGTCAGGACATGGTGAGCTCCAACGGCACCGTCTGCGCCACGATCGAAGCGGCGTCGATGAACGGGAGCAACTACCAGAGCCGCTACCGCCTCCCGACGGGCGAGGTCTACACGTTCACGTTCGACCAGAGCGGCGGCTACACGATGACCTGCCCGAACGGCCAGTCCACCACGATCACGCCGGAGCAGCAGCAAGCGCTGGCGGCGTGCAGCAGCAACGAAGAGGGCGCGCAAGGCGGCGGCGGCGGCGAGTGCACGGTGGAGGGCCTCCCGAGCTACGACGCGGGCGCCGGAGGCATCGGGACGCCCTGCGAGAACGACTCGACGTGCTCGGCGGGCGGCAACATCTGCTGCGATTTCTCGGACAACAAAGTCTGTTATCCGAAGTCGGTCTGCGATCAGATCAAGCAGCAGGAGCAAGAGCAGTAACCGGTGACTCCCGTCGGGTGACGCTGGCCCGTCTTCCCCTCGGCCGAAAGGTGCGCCAGCGCCGTTCCGGACTGGAATTTTCCCGCCGCCCCGGGATTTCAGGATGGAACGGCGCGTGAACCGACCGGCTGCATGAAGCCGATCTCGCTCCTCGCCGTCGCGCTCTGCTTCGTCACCGGCTGCACGACGATCATCGAGCAGGCGCCCAAGTCGAAGTCGAAGTCGAAAACGGACACGAGCGATCCGGCGGAGATCGTGGGCGACGACGACAGCGAAGACACGAGCGGCCCCGACCCCGACCCCGAGACGAAGCCGCGCGACGAAGGGCTCGGCTTCGGGACGCTCCTGTCGATCTCGAGCTTCGCCGCCGACGAGATGAAGGCCGGCATCACGACCGCGATGCTCGAGGTGCGCTGGGGCGTGGCGGAGCCGGAGGAAGGTCGCTTCGACACCCAGTACCTCACGCAGATGGCGAGCGTGATGGACAAGCATCGCAAGGCGGGCCGCTCGATCACGCTCGGCGTCGTGCTGCACGACACGCCGCGCTGGGTGCTCGCGCTGCCGAACGGCCGCTACGTCGACGACCTGGGTAACACCTCGGACCGCGCCAACTTCGTCTTCAATCAGCGCGTGCGCGACGCGGCCGAGCGCTTCATCCGCGAGATGGTGAAGACGATCCCGCTCGCGGGGATCGATCGGCTGCGCGTCGCCTCGGGCGGCAGCGGCGAAGTGCTTTATCCCGGCGGAGGCACGTATTGGGCATTCGACCGAAATGCCCAGAACGGCCCCGACCTCCCGCCGACGATGGCGAAGAACCCGCTCCCGGGCTGGAAGCCGGGCAACGGCGCGACGCCGCAAGAGGTGAGGTCCTGGGCCGAGTGGTACGTCGGCGGCCTCGACGACGTCGTGCGCTGGCAGATGGACCTCGC